>WOZC01000092.1:25713-29661 GCA_011620465.1 Anaerolineaceae bacterium
TGCATCGATTCGTTCCAGGTCGTGCCTGGGTTGAGGTCGGTTGCCAGGGCGAGGTAACCGCCGGCATCGATGATGGCACGAGCAGGCGTGTATTCGCTCTGCGCCAATCCAAAGGGCGTACCGGGTAAAGAAACCGCCACGGTCCCCGATTGTGCCAGGTGCTGGATATCTTCTATGGAGGTTTTAACCAGGTGATCGGCAGAGACAGCGCCCAGTTCAGCGGCAAGGCTGGCGCCGCCCAGGTTTTCAAATTCATCGGCGTGGAGCTTGAGCGGAAAGCCCAGGCGCGCTGCTTCAGTCAGGATTTGGCGGGTTTCTGCCAATTCGAAAACACCTTTTTCACAAAAAACGTCCACAAAGGGCAGTTCCTGTCCAGGGGCATGCGCCAGCCACCATTTTTTGGTCTCGGGCAATGCGGTTTCACACAGCCAGTCAGTATACGCAGCAGCATTACCTTCGTATTCCCGGGGAATGGCGTGTGCGCCCATGTAGGTGGGAACAAGTTCGAGCGGTCCAATGCGGTTGAGCAGCAAGATGGCCTCAAGTTGCTTGAACTCAGTTTCCAGATCCAACCCGTAACCGGTCTTTGCTTCCATAGTGGTGGTGCCGTAACTGAAAGCGCGCAAAGCCCGTTCAAGCGACTGGGCAACCAGTTCTTCCAGTGAAGCTTTGCGGGTAGCGGTCAGCGTCGCTAAAATTCCACCACCAGCCGCCATGATTTCCATATAAGTTTTTCCTTGCAGGCGCATCTCGAACTCGTTGGCACGGTCTCCCGCCCAGATTAGGTGGGTGTGGGGGTCAACAAAGCCAGGCACGACTGCCATGCCGGCTGCATCAAAACGCTCTGCCAGCGGGTAGCGTGAAATCAGGTCGCTTGAATTGCCGACCTCCAGAATCTTGTCATCGGATATCACAACAGCGGCATTTTCCAGTATAGCAGGATCAGACAGTTCTTTGCCCCGGCGAGCTCCCCCCGCCATCGTAACGCATTGGGAAATGTTGTGGATGATTTTCATAGGCTAATTGTAATTGAAATCAATCTATGTTTATCCATAAAGCAGCTCTCAAGTAAGTCAACCTAAATCAAGCCGAATTTCGTAAATGTTTTATAGATCGCGTCGTCAGCTACCTCTGGAGCGACGAAATCAGCAGCGGCTTTGGCTTCCGGGCGGGCACCACCCACGGCTACGCCAATGCCAACCATCTGAAGCATGCTGACGTCATTGCCGCCATCGCCAATTGCCAGGCATTCCTCTGCTTTGATGCCAAAATGATCCAGGAAGGTTTGAATGCCAACATCTTTTCCGCCGGATTTGGGCGCCAGGTCAACAGAATAGGGGTTCCAACGAACCGCCTGGCAACCCGGCAGAGCTTGGCGCAGGAAATCATCCATGTCTTCATGGACAAAAGGAATAATAGAGAGAATTTGGTCTCTGTCAATTTCTTCATTGGAAAGTAAAGATGGAACAGGGCTATTAAAACTATCATAGAATTTCTGGACACCATCGTTGAAACCGTTGATGGAAATCCGATCGCGCTGATGGTAGGATGCAAAAAAACCGTGTTCTACACCCAGCCGGATGCTTTCTTCGACCCAAGCGCGCTCGAAGGGGGCAAAGCGCAGCGTGGTTCCATCCGGCAGGTAACAATACTGACCGTTCACAGTCACGTAACCGTCAAATTCAAGGTTTGCCACTGGACCCGCCCCGTAAGCTATCAGGTTTCGACCAGTAGCGGCGAAGACCTTTATGCCGTTGCTCCGGGCGAGTTGAATTGCCTGGATGGCGCTGGCGGGAATTTGGTGGGTTCCTGGGTCGGTCAGGGTGTTGTCGATGTCGGTAAAGACAGCTTTGATTTGGGGCATGTTTGCTACCTTTGCGTTATGTAAAGATGATTATAGCAAAAGGATAGAATGATCGGTGTTTATTTGTCATGGCGAATGGAGGGCGGGTTTGAAACCTGAGTGGATCGTGCTGGTCTCCTGATACCTGTTCACTTCGTTGAGGGCACAGGCCGAGCATGCGATTTGACCGAAGGTCTCCGTCATTGAGACTGATCGGGTATAAGAAGTAGGAGCGCAGCGACGCGGCAATCCCTTCACAAACAAAGCCGGGTTCAAGATATAGAACCCGGCGTACTTAATCTAAGCGTTTACACCTTCGAGATTGCGACAAAGATAAACGGGCGGCGCTTGGTTTCTTCGTTCAAGTACGATGTGACTAGCCCCTGGATTTCCTTTTGCATGTTCTTTGCCGGCGAAAGCGTGAGACGGTGGATGCGATTACGCAATTCATCAAACAATTCCGTTGATTCATCCTGGGCGATAAAACCGCGGCTGAGGATCTCCAGGTCCTTATACGTACCATTCTCTTTGTCCAGGAACAAATTGATCAATACCACGCCATCCTGGCTGAGCAGGGTACGATCGCGCATGGTAGTGCGATCAATATCGCCGACACCTGTACCATCCACGAACACATAACCGCCAGGGATGCGTTCGCCCAAATTGAGTTCACCGTGGCGCAGTTCGATCACACGACCGTTTTCCACCAGAGCGATTTGTTGTTCGTCCATCCCAATTTCCATCGCCAGGCGTTTGTGCTGACGCAGCATGCGGGTTTCGCCATGGATAGGGATCAGATAGCGCGGGCGTACCAGGTGCAACAAAAGTTTCATTTCTTCCTGGCTGGCATGACCGGAGACATGAACATCCTCGATATCCGAATAAATCACCTCAGCGCCTTGTTCCATCAAACGGTTAATGACGCGGTAGATACCCTCTTCATTACCGGGGATGGGAGAAGAAGAGAGGACGACGGTGTCGCCTTTCTGGATAGAAAATTGACGGTTGGTGTCATTTGCCAGGCGTCCCAGGATTGAAGTGGGTTCACCTTGCGAGCCCGTCACCAGCAACACAACTTTGCTCTCGGGCATTGAAAGCGCGACATCGATCCCTACTACCTGACTTTCTTCATAGTGCAGATAGCCCAATTCTTTGGCTATGCGGGCGTTCTCGACCATGCTTAAGCCGACGAAACTGACCTTGCGATCGTAGCGTTTGGCAGTATCCAGCACCTGCTGCATGCGTGAGATCAGGCTGGCAAAGGTGGCGATGATAATGCGACCCTGGGCTTTTTGGAAAACACGATCAAAAGCAGCGTCGATCACGCGTTCCGACGGTGTCCAGCCGGCTTTTTCAGCATTGGTAGAATCAGCGAGCAATGCAAGTACCCCGCGACCGCCAAGTTCAGCAAGTTTGCCATAATCCGTAGGGATGCCATCAACAGGGGTATGGTCGAATTTGTAATCACCGGTATGCACGATCAGCCCGACAGGAGTATCGATTCCCAGCCCGACACCATCCGGAACTGAATGGCAGACATGGAAGAATTCCACTTTGAATGGACCAATTTGTACAGCTTCGCCGGCGTGAACGTCGATCAATTTAGCTTCCTTGCCAAGGTTGCGGCGGTTGAGCTTATTTCTGATCAGCCCGTTGTTCAACGGGGTAGCGTAGACAGGTGCGTCGACGTATTCAAGCAAATGACCGATGGCACCTGTGTGGTCTTCATGACCATGGGTGACAACGATCCCGACCACCTGGTCAGCCCGTTCTTTGACATATTCAAAATCCGGGATGATATAGTCGATCCCGATCATGTCGCTGTCAGGGAACATCATTCCAGCATCCACGATCAGTATCTGGTGGTCATATTCATAAACGGTCATGTTCTTACCGACTTCACCCAGACCACCAAGTGGGATGATTTTTAACTTTTTGTTTTTCATTATTAATCCTACTTTACAAGATAAACCGGCTTTTAGCCGGATGATTTTATTATTTGGAAACAAGCAAAAAAGCTCATTTCCCCCGCAAGAGTATAGCACATTCGAGCGGTCAGGGTCAACTCGCGCATAGAACCTGCACATAGAAACCTGCACATAGAA
>WOZC01000037.1:0-1783 GCA_011620465.1 Anaerolineaceae bacterium
ATGCTATAGAGGGTTCTAATCAGGGATTTCCTGGACTTGTTTGTAATTCACCAGCAGCAAATTGCCGTCGCATTCACCGCTGATAGTCAGCTTCACCTTGGCAGAAAGCGGGTTGCCCTCGGGGTCAAAAAGCTGAATATACAACGTATCTGACCGTATCTGCAAGTTATCGAGCACAAAGCCATAACCGCTTTGACCGTAAATATCGAACTCACCCGATTCACTGGAAAGATCGACAACTCCGCCCCCATAGGTTCCGGTCAACTTCACGATCAGACCCTTCAAAGGAGCTTCGCGTAAATCCCAAACCTCTCCGCCGATGAAGAGGTATTCTTCGCACTCATAGCGATTATAAAGAAGGGTATGGGGGAAGGCTTCGGGAGTGCCGCGGATCACAAAGGCAGCTGACCAGGGAGTTGAGGTTGGTGTTGGTGGAAGCGTCTGTGTTGGCACCTGTGTATTGGTAGGGATCAGGACGACCTGGTTTGTGGCTGTTGCAAGTTCTGTCCCGAAACCGACAGGGGTTTTAAAGTAGTTGGGCGTCGAAACGCTGTTGGTAATCTGAGCGGGAGGGGTTATCTGGGCTTCAAAAGGCGAAGGAATGACCCCTGTCAATATTAAGACGACGACCCCAATCACTGCGAAGAGAAAGACAACCGCACCAGCACTGCCACAACCAGTCTTTTTAGGTTCCGGCTCCGTTCGGCGTACCGCCATTGGGCGAGTGGCAGCAGGTTGGCGGTTGGTCGAGCGGGAATTTTGACTCATGGGATGTTGACTACGATCTGGGCTGAAGCATGAGCCTGGGTTAGCCAGTCTTCCAGCGCTTTATTCTGAAGAGAAACTCGTGCGTCGGTTGTAAGCGGATGTTCAGCCTCATGCTCGAGCACGAGCAGTATGTGATAGCCGATCGCAGACTGGATAATGCTGGAATAACTGCCCGGTTCCAGAGAAAAGGCTGCTTCCTCCACTTCAGGGTAAAGCAGATAACCTCTCGGGAACCAACCAAGCTCGCCGCCGGATTCGGGGCTGTAATCCCATGCCAGGGTGGTAAAATCTGCGCCCGCGTTAAGGCTATTAAACGCCCGATCTGCGCCCGCTTGAGTGCTGGCAAATATCTGTTGAGCGCGGACTTGCTCCACAGCATCTGGCACTGTCTGGGCAATTTGGTCCCGCTGCCAGGCTGCTTCCATGGATAACCGTAAAGCAAGGCGGAATTCTGCATCGTCAAAATGATTCGTCTGCATCCACTCGGTCAGGGCCCCTCCTGAACCAAGTTCACCAACCAATTGATCGATGCGCTCCTGAAGTTGTTGATCCCCT
This sequence comes from Anaerolineaceae bacterium, assembly GCA_011620465.1. Lineage (GTDB taxonomy): Bacteria > Chloroflexota > Anaerolineae > Anaerolineales > Anaerolineaceae > Mesolinea. The sequence continues at coordinate 1,324 of WOZC01000037.1, forward strand.
ACCTCGAAGCCATTTTGCCTGGCTGAGAGTGCGAGAAGCTGCTGATCGATCAGGTAATTAAGCACGGTTTGATGGATTTCTTCTTCTGTGGGCTGAACAGCTTGTCCTGCCAGGCTATCGCGGTAGCGCAAGACCTCATTCTGGTAATAACTCAGGGAGATGCTCTCACCATTGACTGAAATTGGAGAGGGCACTTCGGTCTGAGTCGGAACCACTTCGGGTGCGGTTGTTGAAACAACTACCGTCGGAAGCTCCACTGATGGTACAGGTTCGGTGACTATTGGTTCCTGGACTGAATTACATGCCCAAAGGAAAGCGCTGAAGATCAGCAATACACTGATAATTGGCAGGGATTTACTGCATATTTGCATGTGCCTATTATACCCACACTCGAAAGAGTGTATGATGGCTCGAACACGGTTAATTTTGTTGATTAAAACATCTGTCGTTCTAATAAAAG
>WOZC01000037.1:1883-5806 GCA_011620465.1 Anaerolineaceae bacterium
TTTTTACGATTGATCAAAAATGGTATACTTGACGAAACAAAAGTTATCAGATTAATACCAATTAATCTACCTTTCTATTTACATTGGATTGAGAGGAATTCATTATGGCAAAGAAACGATCCGGAAGTATGCTGTCTTCCTATAGAAAAAAAAGACGAAACAACAGATCTGTTCTCATCGTGATCGCAGCCCTGCTGGTAATCGCCGGTTTGGTGGTTCTGGCTTTATGGGCAACTGGCGTGATCGGTGAAGGACCAGGTCTGTTCAGCACCAAGACCCCCACTCCCACCATGACGCTCACCCCTACTCCAGTGACTCCGACCAATACTGCGACGATCACGGGAACTCCAACCGAAACGCCCACGATTACGCCTACGGCAACGCTGGATGGTCCCTTTGATTACATCGTCCAGGCAGATGACTTTGTCTGCGCGAACATCGCTGACAAGTTTAGTGTCGACCTTGATCTACTTCTCTACGTTAATGGACTTGGCTTGGGCGATCAATGCATCATCCACGAAGGCGACATTATCAAGATCCCTGCTCCCTGGCAACAAATGCCAACTTCCACCGCCGTTCCAACCGACCTGGCTCCAGGTACGATTATCGATTACTACGTTGAACCCGGCGCGACCTTGCCTTCGATCTCCAGTTTCTATCGATCGACGATCGCCCAGATCATCGCTGAAACTAATCGTTATCGAACTGCCAATGGCATCACTCCGATGCTGACCGAAACAACCAGCTTGATGATCGGCGAGCTGCTCAAGGTGCCGGCGAACATTGCGACACCCATTCCCACCGCCACCCCAACCCGGACGGTAACTCCCACCGCGCCCTAATCAAGACACATAACAAAAAGCCCCTCACAAGTGAGGGGCTTTTTGTTATTTACATAGATTTGCTTGTTAAACTTCATCCGAATCACAGGGTTCCAGGTCTGGATACAATTCTGTAGCTTTGATCGTGGCAGACTCATCTTCGAGGAAGAAATTCAGCAGGAAGCGTAACAGAATGATGATCAACAAGAAAACCAAGTCTGACAAGGTAGGAGAGATTGCTATACGAAGAATATCTGAAGCAAGGGCAAACTCGAGTGCGAGACCAAGGCGATGCCCCAATCGCAGGCGCAAGGTTTCTGAGGAGCGGATCCTGTGGGAGAACTTTTTTTCCACTAAACCCCTGAGAAAGTTAATTGTTGCTTCAATCACAGATACCACAACCACTACCGTCGCTGCCACTTCAGCAGCCAGGATAGCATAACCAACGAAAATTTCCAACAATTCTTCGTGTGGAATGGTGATGGCACGTTCTCCGAGTGGAAAGCTGCTGAAAACAAACAAAATGATGATGATCGCCGCGATAAGTATGAGAGGTAAAGCCCATTGGCTGGACTGATTATGATGGGTCTGTTTCTTGGTGTGTTCCTGGTCGTCGGTGTGGTCCATGAGATTCATCTTTCGAAATGTGGATTTGTTATTTTAATGTCACGAGTTTACCATCTTCAATGGCAGATTGGAATATCGCATCGATAACAGCCAGGTTCTTTACTGACTCAGCCAGGGGGTAAAGGGCGATATCCTTCTTGATCACTACCTCGTAAAAATGGTCGATCAAGTTCTTAAAGGTGTCTTCTGGACGATAATTTACTTTTTGAATTTCTTCGTTTCGTTGAATGATCATGGAAACATTTTTGTCTGTACTTGTAAATGGCCAATCGAGAGTCATCACGGCTTCACTGCCAATGATTCTGGCTGTGTTTTGAGTACTGGCATTGAAAGCTACATCGAAACTGCCAAACACTTGGTTCCCAAAATCAAGAGTGACTTGCATTTGCAGGTCCACGCCGGAACCGCCTTGATGGTAACGGGCCTGCACCGATTCAGGTTCACGTCCAACAACCAGCCTCTGGAAATCGACACAGTAACAGCCCAAATCATACATTGCGCCGCCTCCCAGAGAGGGAACCAGGCGAAAATCATCCGGGTTTTCCATTGGGAAGCTAAAACTGCAGTGAAGGAATCGCAGTTTTCCCAAATCCTCTTTTCGGATGATTTCCAGCACCTTTTGGATCCTGGAATGGTAACGATAGTTGAAACCTTCCATCAAAACCAGGCCTTTTTCTACCGACGCACCCACCATCTCCTGGGCTTCGTCGGCACTGAGCGCGAAGGGCTTTTCAACTAAAACATGCTTGCCTGCCTGAAGCGCCTTGATTGTCCAGGGCTTATGATCATTGTTGGGAAGCGGAATGTAAACAGCCTGAACGGTAGGGTCGGCTAAAAGTTCATCGTAACTTCCATACGCTAATGGAACCTGCATGCGATCAGCAAACTGGCGTGCCCGGGTAAGATCGCGACTGCCAACAGCAACCACATGATTGTGCCGGGTTGCCTTGATAGCAGGGATCGCTTGTTCAGAAATGCGGGCAGTACTGAGGATGCCCCAATTCATTTCCGGCTTTCGAAAAAAATTGCCGGTACTTGTCTTTGATGATAAGATTTCCATGCTTACTCGCTTTCTACCAGTTGTTAAATACAGATTATTTTCTGTAATTATTATAATGCCTTCCTGGCGGGTTTGAGACCAGGTATAAAAAAAGGAGAACCAATGACCTCACAAGAAATCCCACAACAGCTTCACAAGAAGACCGAAGAAAACAGAGCGGATATTATCCGTTTTATGCGGGATATTTGCGCAATTCCTAGTTACGAATCACTGATTGGTCCGGTCGGTGAACGCATTGCTGAAGAAATGCGAAAACTAAAATTCGATGAAGTTCGTTTCGACAAGATGGGCAACATTATGGGCCGTATTGGCAACGGATCTCGCACAATCGTGTTTGACTCCCATATCGATACTGTGGGCGTTGGAGATCCGGATGAATGGCAGTGGAATCCCTTTGAAGGAAAAGTAGAGGATGGCGTTCTCTATGCCCGCGGCGCTTGCGATGAGAAAGGCTCGACCCCTGGAATGGTCTATGGTATGGCTTTTGCCCGCGACCTGGGCTTGCTGGATGGCTGGACTGCCTGGTACTTTGGCAACATGGAAGAGTGGTGTGATGGCATAGCGCCCAACACTTTCGTGGAAGTCGACCCGGGAATCAGACCTAACTTCGTGGTTATTGGCGAGCCAACTAAAATGCAAGTTTATCGCGGTCACAAAGGTCGTATCGAATTGAAAGTAACCGCCAAGGGAGTTTCAGCCCATGCCGCCAGCAATCATGTTGGCATCAACGCGATCTACCTGCTTCTACCTGTGATCGCAGGCATTCGTGATTTGGAACCCAGTCTGGGCGATGACCCCTTCCTGGGACACGGCAAGATCACGGTATCTGACATGAAGGTGCAAACCCCCAGCATCAACGCTGTGCCCGATGAGGCTGTCATCTTCATCGACCGCCGTATGACTTTTGGAGAAACCAAAGAAGACGCGATCGCGCAGGTGGAAGCTTTGATTCCCGAGGAGAGCAAGGACCGCGTCAAAGTTGAACCACTTTTCTACGAAATACCGTCCTACACTGGCTTTGTTTTCCCGGTGGATAAATACTTCCCTGCCTGGGCGCTTGATGAAAAACACGGTTTAGTTCAGGCTGGTTTGAAGGCGCGCGAATTAATTGGTTTGGACCCAAAACCCGCCAGTAAATGGTCTTTCAGCACCAATGGCATTTATTGGGCAGGTAAGGCAAACATCCCCTCGATCGGTTTCGGACCTGGCGACGAAATGACTGCGCATACGGTAATGGACAGCGTGGATTTGAATGATATGGTGAAAGCAACCGAGTTTTACGCCATCCTGCCGAGCTTGATCAAGTAAGTTATTTTAGTTTTTTTCATAGTGGAGGCGTTTGCCTCCACTATGGTTTTAAACAACCAACAGGAACTACATGGACTCCATCTGTCCGGGTATAAGCGTAACCAGTT
>WOZC01000064.1 GCA_011620465.1 Anaerolineaceae bacterium
ATATCTTCTATAATTAAAACACTATGCAGGAGTTAGCTTGATACGCCTCGCCTGTGCGCGCAAAGAGTTCGCAACGAAGACACTCGCCGTTTATTCTTGGCGCGTGTTTTTGTTTATTTCACAAGAAACGGAGCCTATACACCATGGATAGTGGATTGATCGGTAAAGTCGAGAAGGCTAAACGCTATGCGGAGGAACGCGACCGCATCCAATTCAGTAGTTTTGAAGCAAAATTTAAAGGTGAAAATAACGACCATATCATCACTTACAAAGACGGGCAATGGAGCTGTACATGTAATTACTTCCAGACTCACGGCATTTGTGCCCATACGATGGGAATGGAATTCATCCTTGAGGGTATGGTTGCCCCTCACGAAAACACAACAATTTAAAGAGACTGTTTAACCTCTCAAACAGCTTATACATGCTCTTGTGCAATCTTTCAGGCAAGATTTTTCAATATTGGTCAAGATTGGAGTAAAGATGAATGTAAGAATGGAAACCAAACCTTCCTTCAAGGTAGCTGGGCTTGCTGTAAAAAATGCCCAGAACGAAAACCTTCCCGCGTTGTGGGATCGTTTGTTTTCCGAGTTTTCTATGCCACAGCTACTGGCACTGGGCAACGGAATGAGCTTTGGCGCTTGTTATGACTACGCTGGAGATCCAATGTCCTTCTCCTACATCGCTGGATTCGACCTCACTGACCCAGATCGTGCCGCCAAACTCGGATTGGAGATCTTGGACGTTCCCGAGGCTGAATACGCCATTTTTGAGTTACACGGTCCGGTTCCTAACTGCATCCATCAGGGTTGGGACTATGCCATGGGCACCTGGTTGTCTGAAAATGGCTATCGTCACGCAGGAACCCCCGATTTCGAAAATTATTTCGAGGGCGACCTTAACAGCCTGGATTACAAAATGGAACTCTGGGTGCCAATCGTCAAGATTTAGCTGGTTCAGATTTCAAATAAATAGACCGAATCGCTCAAGAGCGTTTCACATTCGGTCTATTTGGATATGCCTTAAGGTATAATCAAACCGGGATAAATACACGAAATCATGCCTATTCTCAAGCCTCATGCCTTTGAATTTTTCAGCCACAGTGCCGAGCAAACCCTTCGGGTCGGCGTTCGTTTAGGCAATTTTCTGCAAACCGGTGATGTCATCGGCCTGGAAGGCGATCTTGGTTCCGGCAAAACTACCCTGGTTCGCGGTATTGTTCAGGGTTGGGGTTCAGCAGACAGAGTCACCAGCCCAACCTATGTCATCATGAACGAATATCGTCATCCTACCGGAATGACCTTTTATCACTCCGATGCCTACCGCCTCACCCCAGACCAACCCCTTGACAGCGCTATCCTGGAAGTAGACCAGGCGTTATCCAACGGTGTCCTGGTAATGGAATGGGCGGAACGGATGAAATCCAGCTTGCCTCTGGAGAATCTGTGGATTCAAATGAATTGGATCAACCCGGAACAACGCCATGTCGTCTTTACGCCGAATGGCAAAAGATACGAACAATTACTGAATAAGTTGCAGAAAGCTTTGTTTGGAGCCTGAAATGTTAGTAGCAATCGATACTTCCACACAATGGATCGGCATAGCGCTCTACGATGGCGTCCAGATATTAGCAGAGCATAACTGGCGCAGTCAAAATTATCACACAGTCGAGTTGGTCCCCGCCATTGCAGACATGCTGGCAAAATGCCAGGTCAAGCCCACCCAATTGACCGGGGTAGGCGTCGCTCTTGGTCCAGGCTCATTTACCGGTCTGCGCATTGGTCTCAGCTCGGCAAAAGGGCTTGCTCTTGGTCAAAACCTCCCTATTGCCGGCGTGCCTTCCCTTGAGATCCTGGTCGCTTCGCAGCCTGGGTTGCGCCGCCCCATGATCGCGATGCTTAAAGTTGGGCGGGGTCGTTTTGCCTGGGCACGCTTCCGCTATACAAGGCCAAGTTGGGGTCAGATCACGGAGACCAAAGTTGATGATATCAAAACCATCGCTGCGGATATCACATCTCCCGTGTACGTAGTCGGTGAGATGGATGCCGAAGAGCGCCAGATCATGGGTCGCAAATGGAAGACCTCGCACCTTGCCCCCGCCTCTCTCTGCATCCGCAGACCCTCGGTTTTGGCGGAACTCGCCTGGCAAAAGCTGCAGGACGGGCATGCGGATGATATCGACAGCCTGTCTCCAATTTACGTCCACACGCTCAGCAACGTGCCAGATTAGCCTTTTTCTATGAACGATCTCTTTACAATCCGACCAATGCAGCGGGAGGATTTGACAATGGTCAGCTTGTTGGACCAGTTGAGTTTCACCGAACCCTGGCCTAAAAACACCTTTGCTTACGAGTTGACCACCAATTACAGCATCTGCCAGGTGGCTGTTGACCTGTCCGGAAACGTAATAGGCGCCATTGTTGTCTGGCTGGTTGTCGATGAAGCCCATGTCGCTACCATCGCCGTCCATCCGGACCACCGCCAAAAAGGAATTGGTGCTGGTCTCTTAGCCAGTGCCCTCATCATTGCCTCTCATCGCGGGGCGCTCACCTCGCTCCTGGAAGTTCGTGTCAGTAACCTGCCTGCCATCAAGCTTTATGAGCGCTTCGGTTACCAGTCTGTTGGCATCCGCAAAAATTATTACCAGGATAACCAGGAAGATGCACTCTTGCTGACCCTTCCCAGCCTTGATAAGGACCAATTAAGGAACTTTCTTCTACCAAATTGCGTCTAAGTGAGATATGATGCGGTAAAATCTTTACTGAGTGTTTCTATGCCTGCAGATCTAAGATTACAAGAAATTCGTCAAGAAATCACCACATGTCAACTTTGCCAATTGGCAAAAGAACGGTTAAACGCCGTGCCCGGAGAAGGTCCTGCCAGGGTTGATATTATGTTCATCGGCGAAGCCCCTGGTTTCCATGAAAATCGCCAGGGCAAGCCTTTTGTTGGTCAAGCCGGGCAATTTTTGGACGAATTGCTCCAGGCTGCCGGGTTGGACCGCGACCAGGTCTACATCACAAACGTGGTCAAATGCCGCCCGCCCAATAATCGCGATCCATTGCCCGAGGAGCTTAAAGCCTGTCAACGCTATCTCGACGAGCAGATCGCTCTGCTTGATCCTCAAGTAATTGTCACCCTCGGTCGAATCTCGATGTCCAAATTCATCACCGACGGTCGCATCAGCGCGATTCACGGACGCACGCATACAGTCAACAACAGAAAAGTTGTCACGATGTACCATCCTGCCGCTGCCTTACATCAACCCGCTCTTCGTCAGACCTTGATCGAAGATTTTGTAAAGTTGAAGCGATTTATCAGCGCCAGGAACACACAACTCCCCGCCCAAAATGAGACGGAGCCTGTTGTTCTGCCCCCAGCCCCTGAAATCACACCAACAGTAACTGTCCACGCAAGCATTAAACACGAAGAAAAAACAATCCCACCCAAATCAGAAGAACAGAAGCCGCCCGAACAACTTAGCCTTTTTTGAAAATGGCAGCCTCTGTGAGGTAAAAATGGTAAAAGAAGATTTAATTGAAGATATAAAGAAAAAACGCGCGAACATCTCAGTCCTCGGTCTTGGCTACGTCGGGTTGCCCCTGGCAGTCACTTTCGCCAACGCCGGCTTCAACGTGACCGGTATCGACCCCATCCAGGAAAAAGTCGAAATGATCAACCGTGGCGAGAGCTACATCTCGGATATCACCAACGCCCAATTGCGCAAACATATCGACTCCGGTCGCCTGCGTGCCACCACCGATTACTCCGTGCTGGCTGAAATCGACGCCGTCTCCATCTGCGTCCCCACACCCTTGCGCAAAACCGGCGACCCCGACATGTCTTTCATCGCCAGTGCCAGCGAGCAAATCGCCCCTTACCTGCACCGCAGTATGGTTATCGTGCTCGAGTCCAGCACTTACCCAGGCACCACCCGCGAATTCGTTTTGCCCAAACTAACCGCCAATAACAACCTCAAGGTAGGTGAAGATTTCTTCCTGGCGTTCTCGCCCGAACGCGTCGACCCCGGTCGCAAAGATTACACCACTTTCAACACCCCCAAAGTACTGGGCGGCATTACCCCTGCCTGTACCGATGTTGCCAAAGCCTGGTACGAGCAAGCCATTGAAACGGTTGTCCCCGTTTCGACCGCTGAAGTAGCCGAAATGGCGAAACTGCTCGAGAACACCTTCCGCATGATCAATATCTCCGTGGTCAACGAACTCGCCCAGATGTGCGAGCGCCTGGATGTGGATGTCTGGGAAGTCATCGACGCCGCCGCCACCAAACCCTTCGGTTTCATGAAGTTCACTCCTGGTCCAGGTTTGGGCGGGCATTGTATCCCAATCGACCCGCTTTACCTCTCCTGGAAGATGAAAACCCTCAAATACACCGCGCGCTTCATCGAGCTCGCCTCTGAAATCAACACCGGTATGCCCCGCTACGTCGTCAACCGCATTCAAGACGCCCTCAATCGCTACAGAAAGCCCCTCAACGGCAGTAAGGTCCTCATCCTCGGCGTCGCTTACAAGCCCAACATCAGCGACATGCGCGAATCCCCCGCCCTGGATATCATCCATCTCCTCCGGGAAAAAGGCGCTATCGTTACCTACTACGACCCCTTCGTGCCCGAATTGGATTTTGAAAACATCCAGATGACCTCAGAAAAGGATCTCCCTGCCAGTGTTGAAAATGTCGACCTGGTTGCCATTATCACCAATCACGCCAAGATCGATTACAACATGGTGGTCGACAAAGCCCAGCTGGTCTTCGACGCGCGCAATGCCACCAAAGACGTGCCCAAAGCCAGCCTGAAGGTGATCAAGCTCTGATGAGCGCCTATATCGTCACCGGTGCGGCTGGTTTCATCGGCTCCAAAGTTGCTGATGCCCTCCTCTCGCAAGGGCACCAGGTTTTTGGCGTCGATAACCTTTCCGCTGCCTATGACGTGCGCATGAAGGAGCATCGCCTCGAAAAACTGCTCCCTCAACCTGCCTTCACCTTCCTCAAAGCCGATATTACCGACCTGGCGATTATCGACCACCTTGTCCAAACCGTCCCGCATGCCCAGGCGGTCATCAACCTGGCTGCCATGGCTGGCGTGCGCCAGAGCACATCCGATCCCTGGAGCTACCTCTACACCAACACCCTCGGCACCCTCAACTTGCTCGAATATACCCGCCGGCAAGGCGTACCCAAGTTCATCCTTGCCTCCACCTCCAGCCTCTACGGAGCCGACGGCACCCCGCCCCATTCCGAGCTCGCCCCCACCGATCATCCCCTGGCTCCCTACGCCGCCAGCAAGAAGGGTGCCGAAGCCTTTGCCTATTCTTATCATCACCTTTACGGCATTGATACCAGCGTCGTGCGCTACTTCACCGTCTATGGTCCTGCCGGTCGACCCGATATGTCCATGTTCCGCTTTTGCCAGTGGATCGCTGAGGAAAGACCGGTGGTCATCAATGGCAGCGGCGAGCAATCGCGCGGGTTCACCTATGTGGACGATATCGCCGCCGGCACCCTGCTGGCACTGAAAAATGTGGGCTACGAAATTTTCAACCTGGGCGGTCACGAAGTGTTGAGCATCAACGCCGTCATTGAAATGCTTGAGAATATGCTGGGGAAAAAGGCGAAGCGCGTATACATGCCCTCTCATCCGGCAGATGTTTTCAGCAACGTTGCCGACGTCAGCAAAGCCCGCGCCATGCTTGGCTGGCAGCCTCGCGTCGGGCTGCAGGAGGGCGTCCAAAATTTGGTTTCCTGGTACCTCGCCAACCGCTCCTGGGCAAAAGACATCATTAC
>WOZC01000122.1 GCA_011620465.1 Anaerolineaceae bacterium
TCATAACTGTTCTCATCGAGATCCGCGTTCTCTAATTCTTTTTCGATAATGTTCAAGCCTTTAGCTCTTGCAACAGTAGCAGCTTTAGGGACGATCTCCAATCCCTCGACCTCCCATTTGGTGGTGGCTCGGAACTCATGAAGAAAGTCGCCTGTTGCACAACCGACATCCAGAAGTCTGCCATTTTGGACGGTTGTTTGTCGCAAAACAGATTGAACCCGATTTCGAAGACCAAATCCACGCAGAAAATCTACGCTTTTCGAATCTTTACGCAAGTAGGCATGATACTCTTTGGGATAATGCGTGGAAAGCTCCTCCCAGCCTGGTTGGGGATCAATGATCAATAAACCGCAATTCTCACACTTCATCAAATCCCATGAGCCAGGAAGGTTCAAGCGTAGATCTGTAAGCGTTAAAAATTCTTCAGCCTGCAGATGACCGCAAAAATTACATGGGGTCGTCAATGAAATGCTCATCTTGACGCTTCCGAATACCATTTAAGAAAGATGAAGACCAGCCAGAGCTCCCATTGCCAGTCTCTCCAACCCGAGGATTGTTCTCTCAACATTTTTTCAATTTCTTCTGTGTTGAAAAACGCATTATTCTTCAAAAGGTCCATGAATTCAGCCTTGAAAACTCCTGTCAGCCAGCGACCGATGGGCGGTGAGAAAGTAGCCTTCCTACTCTTTGTACATTCCGCCGGAAGGATTCTTGAGGCGGTTCGCCGCAAAACCAATTTGGTCTCACCAGCAGAAAGCTTATAGGATGCTGGAAGACTCAAGGCAAACTCAATTAATCCGGGTGTCATGAAAGGTGTGTGATACAGAGTTCCGGATGCGTATTGCAGGGTAACAAGTTTTTGAGCGGCATGCGTGGGCATGGTTCCCCTGACACTTGCATAAGTTGATGTGAAAAAGTCGTCAAAACCAGGCGGAACTTCATCTCTGATCCCAAGCAAGATTTGATCAGCGAGATGACCATCGGGCGACAAAGAGGAAGCTATTATTCGCTCAACTGCCTCTCGTGTCATAAACCTTGACCAGTACACCTTTTGAAGCTGTTCAGGAAGTTCAACGCCATAGCTAAACTTCTGCATTTTCCGCAACTGATTGGTAAAGGTGGATCTTCTCGAAGAAGGAAACAGCGCTAATGCAGGTTTGATCATGTTGACACGTAAAAACCTGGGGGTTTTCAAGTATCGGCTGGCGTATCTTTCAGCAGTAAACTTCTGCATCCCCCCGAAAATGTTGTCGGCTCCCGTCCCGTCTAAAATCGAAGAAACCTTTTCTCTGCCAGCCAAAGTCATCAATAATTGCGGCAAGATGGTTGCATCCCCCAACGGTTCTGGAAAGCTTTTGGTGGCAAAATCCAAAACCCTTGAAATTTCTTCATCAGTAACCCGGAGGACATCGATTGGAAGACCGATTTGTTGTGCGTTTTCTGATGCACCTTGTGTTTCGTCATATCTTGTAGGGGGCTCATATCCAACAGTCAAACCTCGTGCTGCTATTCCTGCCTGTACTAACAAGGCGGCGATCAGGGCAGAATCTACGCCGCTGCTCATCGAAACACCAAGCGGGGTTTGGCTGCCATTTGCCGTTTTTTTCAGGTTTTCACTAAGGAGATTGTGCAATTCAGTCTGAGCGTCTTCCAAAGTACCCAGAAATGGCGTAACGTTATTGAGGATCGACCAATATTCCTCGTCTTTTCTGCTGTCCTTCGTCATTGTTACCAGCGTGGCTGGTTTGAGCACCGATACACCCTGGAATACCGTGTAGGGTGCCGGTATGCCCTTCAACGAAAATAGGATTGAAAGCCCCTGGGGCGAAACATTAAAATCATCAAGCCTTTTGGCGACAAGCTGCGCGTGCGAGGAGATGACGATTCTTCCTTGGCTCTCTCCGTAATAAACCTTCGTCATCCCAATAGGGTCAGTGGCAAAAAGCAGCTGACTGTCTCGCTCGTTCCAGGCAAGTACTGCAAAAAAGCCCTCAAGTTTCTCCAAATTTGAATGCAAGCTGTCACCCTGGACTAAGCTCACAGCTATCTCGTGAGCCAACTCTTGGTTTGTTTTCGCTTCTGTCCGACACTGGGGCGATCCCCATAAAAAGACAGTCCATTCTGACAGCCTTCGTACAGTGACAAACGGGGATGAAAACTTCCAAATAAGACGCGCGCCGGGCATTGACAACGAGTCGCACTCAGAAAGAGAAAATTCATTGATGGTCCTCTTTTCGAAGTTAAACTCAGCCAGGAAGGATTCCATCTCTACCTTCTATCCCAGTCGGTACCAGCCAGGGCTGGAACAGGTTGTTTCAAACCATCCAGCGCTCCGTTAATATAAGGGCGGATTTGCGATTTCTTACCAGTAACAAGGTAGGTAAACACGGTTTTTATCGATCCGACAAGCAAAGCAAGAAACGTTAATAACGGGAGCGGTCCATGGCGATAACGACGATAAAACCAGGAACGGTTGCGCGCTCTAAGGTAAAGCATTTTTTCCGGGACCAATTTCGAACTCATCGAGGCTTTATGTCGTATAACAGCCGAACCAACCCTGACGTTCTTCCAACCTGCATCGCGCATTCGCCGGCAAATATCTGAGTCTTCGTAGTACATAAAAAACGAAGTATCAAACAACCCGACTTCTTTGAGGCTCTGGGTCCGCATTAATAGAGCGCAACCGAAAAGATAATCGAACTCGGTGGTCTTTGAATACTCCGGTCGATCAAATGCCTTCCTCCCCACACGTACTGGTATTGGCAGCCAGGGGTACAGGTGGTCACCCAGGCTGAAAATTCTTTCTGGATGATCGTGATAGATAATCTTTGGTGCAGCAATGGCGATCTGCTGGTCGGACAACATAACATCCACCAAATTGCTCAAGGTATCCTTTGGGACCAGGGTGTCATTATTGAGGACCAGGAAGAAATCCGGGTCGAGTACAACTCCTGCCCGAATCCCGTCATTGAGAGCGACAGCATAGCCGCCATTTTCATTTCTCTTGATGAGTTGCGTTTGTGGAAATTGCTGTTCAACACACGCTACAGAATCATCACTTGAGTTGTTGTCGACAACGATGACGTGCATGCGTGGGTAATCTGTCTCATACAACGAGCCAAGGCATTCGAGCAGATCTTTGCGCAAATTCCAGTTCGCGATCACAACCACGACAAGAGGTGCTTCATTAGTCATCTTCAAGATTATAATCTCAGAAGTAGATAGCACCAAACCATGCAGGAATTGGGTAAGGAAAAGGGTAGATGTTAAAGTCGATTTTTGTATCAGGTAGAGAAACAAACTATCCCAGGAACCAATTGATGGTTGCGGCGGTTCAAGCCATCAGCCAAGCCACCATCATTGGTTCGAAAAAATCAAAGGTTTACAAAGGCGGTGTCGTTTCTATATTCCAGCAAAGCCTAGTCAGTTTCCTGCGTTTGATCCCGCGGATGGTCAAAAAGGATTTTGATTTTGTCTTCATTGGTTTCTTTGGACAACTGCTCACACAATTAATCGCCCCATTCGTTAAAAAGCCGATCATCCTGGATATGTTTGTCTCGGCTTTTGACACCCTGGTTGAGGATCGCAAACTCACTGATGAAAAATCTTTGCTTTCCAGGTACCTATTCAAACTTGATAAGCGGAGCGGTTCACGCGCCAGTTTGATCTTTGTAGATACGAACGCCCAAGCAGAGTACTTCCATGAGACTTTTGGAATTCCTTCTTCCAAAATGAAGAGGGTCTTTGTCGGTTGTGATGAAACCTTGTTTCACCCCCTCCCGGAAAAACCTGGGAGTCGCACAGTGCTTTACTATTGTTCATACTTGCCTTTGCACGGTGTGAATGTCGTGGTTGAGGCAGCTGAACTGCTCCAGGATGACCCTTCGGTCACATTCAAGATCATTGGTAAGGGCATTGAATACGGGAAGATTGAAAAATCCATCCAGGAAAAACAACTGAAAAATATCGAATTAGCTGATCCTGTGTCGATTGACCAACTTCCCGCTGAAATTCAAGATTCGCTTATTTGCCTTGGGGGTCATTTTGGAACAAGCGCCAAGGCTTGCCGGGTCATACCAGGCAAGGTTTTCCAGATGATTGCGATGGGAAAGCCGGTGATTGTAGGCGATAACGCTGCCAATCATGAACTCCTGACACATCAGGTTGATTCCTGGTTCTGCGAAATGAACAAACCCGTTTCCCTTGCGGATGCCATAAGTACCCTTTGTCACGATGAGGCAATGAGAAATAAGATCGCAGAAGGAGCACTAAAAACCTACCAGCGATCTGCAAAGAGTGAATTATTAAAGTCTATCGTACAGGATAGGATTCTTGATGTCATGAAGATTAAGAATTGAGCGTTTCGTTCTCAACCACTTCATGATACAAACGAAAAGTACAATCCATCATACTGGTCACGTCAAATTTGTTGAGCGTGTTGTGAGCGTTGTTTGCAAAACTCTGTCGTAACTGGCTGTCTGCGAGCAATTGATTGATCGCAACCGCTATGGATGACGGTGACCCTATCGGTACGAGCAGCCCGTTAACACCATCCTCAATAATCTCGGGGATACCGCCTACATTTGTTCCGATAACAGGTATACCGGCAGCCATTGCTTCCAAAAAAGTTACGCCAAGCGCCTCAGTTAAGGAAGGCATTACGAATATAGTCGCCTGCCGATAGTATTCCAGCAATTCTGCCTGGGATCGCCATCCTGCAAATTCGAAATTGCGATCGACATTGAAATCTGAGCAGAGCTGTTTCAGTCGTGGTACCGATTTATCATTGCCAACGATGACAAACCTTGCTTCAGGATGCTCCTTGATCACTCTTGGTGCGGCATTGACCAGGTCAGGAACGCCTTTCCGAATCATGTTACTTCCAACAAATAGAATCACATGTCGGTCGGGATCGGGAGCAGTTTCTTCCCTTTTCTTGAAAACTTCCTGGTATCTCGCAATGTCAACGCTCTTATAGCAGAGCCTGACTTTTGAAGCTGCCTCTGGATAGGTTTTTTTAATAGTATTTGCTGTAAATTGGCTATTGGTCACCACGAGTTTCAATCGCTGCAGCTTACGGGATTCAAGGAAATGAACAGCACTGTAATACAGCCAGCGTATTAGCCAATCGGGATAGTTTTTCTTGTATTCAAGCGGTCCCCTGAGCTCTGCGGAATAGGTATCGTTGACGTGTCCAATCATTGGGGCATGAGTTTTACAGAAAAATGATTCGCGGGCATCCGTGAATTGAATCAGGTCAAACTTGTTTTGTGACTCCAATTTCCTCAGGGCAGCATTAAACGAGAAACTAAGCGATAACCATCTTGCCTGGCTCTGGCTGAATTTTGGCTTTTTTACAGTCACAATAGTCAGTCGGGGTGAAGATAGTTGTGGCGCCTGGTCCTCGGGCAGCAACAAATTTATCGTATGACCAGCATTCAACAGGGCATTGGTGAGATTGTTTGCATGCAGCCCAACACCGCTGATAACGTTTTTGTATTGTTGGGTCACGATGCAGATATTCAAAGTTTCACCGTAATCTAACCGTTAATCACAGATCTTATAGATTGAAACACCGCCATCTTGGTAGATTGTCTGTGTGTCTTCAGCTTGGACAATCGCTGGGATATTAAACTGGCTACCATCAAAGGGGTTCTTTGCTCCGTCATAAAGATAGTCCACACCAAGTTCGCAAAGGGCTCCTATGTCCGGTGAAGATGAATAAAGGCTCATCACTGCCTCCGATTCGGCCATGACCTCTTCGTAGC
>WOZC01000010.1:0-24940 GCA_011620465.1 Anaerolineaceae bacterium
TTGTTTCCGTTGACGTTTGGAAAAATTCCTGCTATTATCAGATTAATTATGACCCCCCTCAAAAAATCAAATTGGTTAAAGCGCTTTTTACTCAGGCTCAAACACGAGTCACGCTGGTTGATGCCTGGTACTGGGTTTAAACGATGGATAGGTCTGACAGTTATCGGTGCTATGCTGCTCGGATTGGGTATGGCGGTGGTGATTTTGGATTACTACCGGTCAACCACAAGCGAACTGCTCACCCCCATTCTGGCGATTCTATCCCTGCGTTTTCTCGATCGACCGATACGATTCCTGCTATTTGGTGGGTTGGGCTTTGTCCTGATCCTGGTTGGGATTTGGGGTGCCAACCGTTCCTTGCTAAAGCCGTTTGAAGTAGGCGGGAAGCCAGTATGGGACACCCTGCAAAACTATCGTAAGCGGGAAAAGGGCATTAAAGTCGTTGTGATTGGTGGGGGGCATGGGCTGGCTGCTCTCTTGCGAGGCATAAAAGCTTATACCCACAATATCACTGCAATCGTGACGGTGGCTGATAACGGTGGTTCATCTGGCGAACTGCGCCGTGACATGGGAGTTCTGCCTCCAGGCGATATTCGAAACTGCCTGTCTGCGTTGAGCAGTGACGAAGCGCTGCTTTCTCAAGTCTTTCAATACCGTTTTCACTCAGGTGCTGGTTTGGAAGGGCACTCGCTTGGCAACCTGCTGATCACAGCCATGAGCGAGATCACCGGTAGCTTTGAAGAAGCGGTAGCAGAATCCGGGCGCGTGCTTGCGATCTACGGACAGGTGCTGCCATCCACGATAACCAATGTCAACCTGGTGGGAGAGTTGCAGGCAGGACCCGAAAAAGAGCCTTTGATCGTGCATGGTGAATCTGAGATCACCGAGACACCAGGCAAGGTGAATAGAGTTTGGCTGGAACCGGATGGTATTTTGGCTTACCCTCCCACAATCCAGGCGATATTGAACGCAGATTTGATCTTGATTGGACCTGGCAGCCTTTACACGAGTATCTTACCAAATTTGCTGGTTAAAGACCTGACAGACGCCATCACGGCAAGCAAGGCGGAAGCATATTACATCTGCAACGTGGCTACACAACGCGGAGAAACCGATGGCTTTAACGCATCGGATCATGTCGCTGTGCTCGAACAACACGTCCAAAAGCGCATTTTCAACCTGGTGCTCTGCAATCGAAATTTCAAAGGCGAATTAGGTCATGACAGTGAATGGGTGGTGGCTGACCAGGAATTACACGAAAAGTACCGGGTTTATGAATGTGACCTGGTGGACGATCTTTACCCATGGCGGCACAGCTCTAAGAAGCTTGCAAAATCGATCATGAATCTCTACGAAGAGCGAACCGGTCCATTAAATTAATCATTTGTTTACACTTTTGTACAAATTTGCTCGCAATTTCGGCTATAATTGACCTCGGAATTGGAACAAATTCTTAATTTTAATACGTACCAAAGGTGCGATCAAACTTTTCAATTAATTGGAGGATGTAATGAAAACTCAAGTTGGTATTAACGGTTTCGGCCGCATTGGACGCCTGGTATTGAAGGCGATTTTAGAGCGTGCAGATGACACTTTGGAAGTAGTTGCTGTCAACGACTTGTTCGACGTAAAACAGAACGCTCATCTTTTCAAATATGACTCTACTTACGGCATCTTCCCTGGGGAAGTAAAAGTAAATGAAGCCAATAACCTGGTTATCAACGGCAAAGAAATCAAGGTCTTCACCGAGAAAGATCCTGGAAATTTGCCCTGGGGTGATCTTGGTGTCGATATCGTGGTCGAAAGCACTGGTATTTTTACAAATGCCAAATCTGAACCTGAAAAAGGCAAAATCGGCGCAGATGCCCACATCATCCGTGGCGGAGCAAAGAAAGTTATCATATCCGCACCTGCCAAAGGCGAAGATGCCACCATCGTAATGGGTGTTAATGAGGGCTCTTACGATCCTGCCAATCATCACATCGTCTCGAATGCATCTTGTACAACCAACTGTCTTGCCCCAGCTGCCAAAGTCGTGAATGATCTCTACAAGATCAAATATGGCATGATGACCACGATTCATTCTTACACCAACGACCAGGTCATCCTGGACACCGGTCACAAGAAAGATATCCGCCGCTCCCGCGCAGCTGGTTTGAACATCATCCCAACCACAACTGGTGCTGCCAAGGCTGTTGCCCTGGTCATTCCTGATTTGAAGGGTAAGTTCGATGGTTATGCGCTGCGCGTGCCCACCCCAACTGTTTCGATTGTCGATTTCGTTGCCGAAGTTGAAAACCCTGTCACCCTCGAAGAGCTCAATGCCGCTTTCAAAGCTGCCGCTGATGGTCCGATGAAGGGTATCCTCGGTTATTCCACGGGCGAATATGATCAGCCCTTAGTGTCGACTGATTACCGGGGCGATTCCCGCTCTTCCATCATCGACCTGGACAAGAACATGGTCATGGGCAACTTGGTCAAAGTTGTAACCTGGTATGACAATGAATGGGGTTACTCTTGCCGCACAGCTGACCTGGCGAAATTCGTTGCCGAAAGACTCTAAACCTGTAAATCGCTAAAACAGACACAGTGCGCATTGCTGAATCAAACAGTAAGGCGCACTGTTTTATAAGGAGAAAGAATGTTTAACAAAAAAATGGTCACTGACCTGGATGTAAAAGGTAAGAAAGTCATCGTTCGGGTTGATTTTAATGTTCCGATCAAAGAAGGCAAAATCACGGATGACACCCGCATCACAGCAGCTTTGCCTACAATCAATTACCTGCTCGATCATGGCGCGTCTGTGATCTTGATGTCCCATTTGGGACGCCCCAAGACGAAGGAAGATCTGCAGTATAGTCTCAAACCAGTTGCTGAGCACCTGGCTACGCTGATCAGTGCTCCGGTTAAATTTGCCGCAGATTGCCGTGGTGAAATCGCGAAACAGGCTTCGGCAGACCTAAAACCCGGAGAAGTTTTGGTGTTGGAAAATACACGCTTTTACCCGGAAGAAACCAAAAATGACGTAGAGATGTCGAAAGATCTGGCTTCTTTGGCTGATCTGTACGTGAACGATGCATTTGGCTCTGCACATCGCGCGCACAGCTCGACCGCTGGCATCGCTGCCTATTTACCCGCAGCAGCCGGCTTCTTGATGGAAAAGGAAATCAAATATCTCGGTAATGCCATTGCTGAACCTATCCGACCGTTTGTTGCCATTCTAGGCGGTGCCAAAATTAGCGACAAAATCGGTGTGATTGAAAACTTGCTCAAGACAGCGGACAAGATCCTGATCGGTGGAGGAATGGCAAACACCTTCCTGAAAGCCCAGGGTTACGAAATGGCAGATTCCCTGGTGGAAGCTGAGGTTTTGGATACTGCCAAAGACTTGCTTTCCCGCTCGAACGACAAGATCATCCTGCCTATCGATATGGTCTTGGGCAATGCCTTTGACGCAGAAGCAGAGATGAAAACCATAGCATTGGCTGATGTTCCTGCTGGTTGGCGCATGTTGGATATTGGTCCTCTGACAGTTCAGCTTTTTGGTGATGTCATCACCGATGCCGGTACTGTGGTTTGGAACGGTCCCATGGGTGTCTTTGAATTTCCACGCTTTGCTGAAGGTACATTTGGCGTTGCCAGGGCAGTGGCGAACAGCAATGCTGTCAGCATCATTGGCGGTGGCGATTCAGTTTCAGCGATCAACCAATCCGGGCTGAGCGATAAGATCACCCACATTTCTACCGGGGGAGGTGCCTCCCTGGAAATGCTGGAAGGTTTGGAATTGCCTGGACTGGCAGTTCTTAACGATAAATAACAGTGGTAATTACTTGTCAGAGAGCCGCTTATACAAGCGGCTCTCTTGTTTTCGGTTAAAAACGAATCGGTGATAAAATTTATCACGATACTTCGCCCTTCATGATGGTGGGGTTTGTGTTAACAGATGAAAAAGAAATACATCTTCTTGTTATTTGTTCTTGTATTAATTACAGGCTTGGTTCTAAGTGCCTGCAATTATTACACCATTCCCACCGTATCCGAAGAAGAATTAGCAATGCACGTGGCGGGAACACGCTCTGCCCTTTCTACCCAGAGTGCTGTTGAAACTTTGATTGTACAGCTGGATGAATTGAAAAACCAGCCAACCTGCCCGGTTTGCCCAACTTGTGCGCCACTAGTAACGCCTACTCCGATTGCGACATTAACACCGACGATAGAAGACACATCCACCATGATCATTACACCCATCGGAGATCAAAATGACACCAACTGCCTGCGGTTCGACTTTTTAGGCGATGTCACTTATCCACCGGACACGATCCTGAAACCTGGTGAAAAATTCACCAAGACCTGGTGGGTGCGCAATAGCGGAACCTGTACATGGACTCTGCAGTTCGACCTGGTAATATCAGGTGGAGATGCGTTTGGCTCTACTGGCAAAGTCGATTTCACTCAAGATGTACCCCCTGGTGAAAGCGTGCAATTATCCATTCCAGGATTGGTCGCGCCTAAAACGCCTGGCACCTATTTCAGTTATTGGCTGATAGCTTCGCCTTATGGAAACCGTATCGGTTATGGTCCGAACCAACAATGGGGGTTGGGGATCAAGATCATCGTAGCGAGCGAGTAAACATTGACCGCCTGAGAAGGCGGTTTTTTATTTATCATATAGTTGCCAGCGCCTAATATATATAAATAATTGCTCACCAACGGTTGAAAAGGTACACATCCTAATAGGAAATTTTTCCAGCACGCTTGTTAGTGTGCGGAACTTTTCCATCGCCTTGTTCGTCTTTATTGAAGAAGAAGTCCTTCGTTAAAAAAGGAGTTGTTAATATGGACACTATTAAAGCAAATAAGAACAAGTTTTTTTCTCTCGCCGCCCTGTTCGTAGTGGCACTATTAGTTCTCTCTGCCTGTGTGCCACCCACACCTACAGGTGACCCCATTGAGCAAGCAATGCAAACCCTGCAAGCCCAGGCAACACAGGATTATTATGCAACCTCAATCGCCCAGTTATCGACTTTACAGGCGACCCAATCAGGAACGATTGCACCTAATCCCACCAATATCAATCAACCCCCAACAGCGGCTGTTCCAACCAATACTGTTACGGTTCCTGCGAACACAGCGGTACCTCCTACTGCAGTCCCTCCCACCGCGACGCCAATTCCGCCTACCCCGACACCCAGACCCTGCCTCCAAATCACTTATGTAAGTGACTTGAGCATTCCTGATGGAACCAAACTGAATGCTGGAAGCGCTTTCACCAAAGCCTGGCGCTTGCAGAATTCAGGCAGTTGTAAATGGGATACCGGTTTCGATATCATTTTTGTGAAAGGCAACCAACTGGGTGCAAATGCAGTCTATGATCTGCCTTATGAAGTTGCTCCTGGCCAGACCGTAGATATCAGCATCAATATGGTTGCTCCTTCAGTCAATGGAAAATACAGTTCCGATTGGATGCTGAAAAGCAGCAATGGTGTCACATTTGGAACAGGCAGTGATTCCAAGGGTTCCTTCTGGGTCAGAATGGAAAGCATTAACGGTCAGGGTGGGGTCTATAACTTCGCCGAAAGTGTCTGTTCCGCCAAGTGGACCAATAGTTTGAAGAAATCCTTAACATGTCCGGGAAATGAAAAAGATGTGAAAAACGGTTATGCCCTTTCTAAAAGCAACCCGGTCCGTGAAGATGGAGGTTCCGAAAACGAGATTGGTCTGATAACCCGCCCCAACGAGGCAGCAGATGGCTATATCCAGGGTATTTACCCGGCATTCACAGTGAAAGATGGTGACAAATTCCGAGCAACCTTACAGTGTGAAGGCGGGAGTACCGGCTGTGACATCAAATTCGAATTGTATTACACGATTGAAGGTCAAAAAGCGACCGGTTTGGGTCAGTGGCATGAAGTCTATGACAACAATTGGACTTTTGTCGAAGTGGACCTCTCGGCATTGGCTGGCAAACAGGCTGTCTTTACGTTGGTAGTCTGGAATCAAGGTTCTTCTCAAAATAATCGCGGTTTGTGGTTGTACCCAATCATCTATCGCACAAAGTAACTGAGCTCCTCCAATTTTGTTTGCAAGGGACGGTCGAGAGACCGTCCCTTCGTGTTAGAATATCAACATTCCAAAAGAAATGAAAGGAAGAGAAAAATGAAGACACGTAAACCGATGGTTGCTGGCAACTGGAAGATGAATAAGACGCTTGGCGAAGCCGCAGAACTGCTTGAAGCCTTAAAGCCTGAATTAAAAGACATTGAGAGTGTTGACCTGGTGGTCTGCACTCCTTATATCGATCTGCCCCTGGCAAAAGAAGTTTTGGCAGAAAGCAATATCAAGGTTGGCGCTCAGAACTTGCATTGGGAAGCCTCTGGGGCTTATACCGGTGAAGTTTCTGCGCCGATGCTGAAGGACCTGTGTGACTACGTCATTATTGGTCACTCAGAACGCAGGGCGATGTTCGGCGAGACTGACGAGACCGTCAATAAGAAAGTGGCTGCCGCTTTGGGTGTTGGCTTAATGCCCATCGTTTGCGTGGGCGAGACCCTGGAAGAGAACGAAGCCGGGCAGACAGAAGCAGTCGTAGACCGCATGGTTCGGGAAGGTCTGAAGGGTCTAAGCAGTGAGGAAGCTGCCAAAATCGTGATCGCCTATGAACCCGTCTGGGCAATTGGCACTGGCAAGACCGCCACCCCCGACCAGGCTAACGATGTGCACAAGAACATAGTTCGTCCGATTTTACGTGAAATGTTTGGTGAAGAGGTTGGGAATGGCATGCGCATCCTGTATGGCGGTTCGGTCAAACCCAGCAATGCTGCTGAATTATTTGGTCAATCCGATATCGATGGCGGTCTGATTGGCGGTGCCAGTCTTAAGACAGCCGACTTCGTCGGTATCGTCAAAGGTGCCCTGTAATTCTTGAATTTTGTTCTGCAACCGCCTTCCCAGGAAGGCGGTTTTTTTTTCGTACAAGGCCAGGTTTCGCTGTTCAGCCCGGCTTTTAGTTTTTCGTAGGGTCGATGGCATGCCTCGAGAACTTATATTTGACACCTGCCTGCCTGTGGCCTACTTTAGAATACGGTTTTTCCCAAAGTTGGAGATTGCTTAGTCGCTCCGCTCCTACTGTGTAAGCAGTCGCTATGACGCATATTTTTACAAGGCCGAGACACAGTGCCCTCTGGGTATTGGTTCTTTTCCAATCCGGCGTCTTTTCCGTGCCAGAGATTGCTTCGTTGCTCCGCTCCTACTGTGTACGCAACCAGTCGAAAAAACGAAATTATTCCGTCTGCGTCTTTTTTCTTGACTTTAACCCGTGAAATCTTATAATTGCCACATCGACTGAGAATGGAAAGAGTAAGTCACAACGCCGTCGCAGAGAGGTTTCGTCGAAGCTGAAAGCGAAACCGACTGAGCCGTGACCGAAGTTCGTCCAGGAGTCGCGCGGGTGAACGCTTTGGCTGATAGTTTGCGCCGGAAGCCTCCGTTACAGGGCGTCCTGAGTGGCTCGTAAGAGCAAGAAGGGTGGTACCGCGGTTGACCCCGTCCCTTTACCGGGCGGGTTTTTTTGTGCCTGCCGCCAAATTGAAGAGGTGAATATGATTGAATTAGAAACCCAACTACAAAACGAGCAGCAAGTGGCGTTGGAAAACCTGCAGCAGCTTGAAAGTCCAGAAGCTTTAGACGCCTGGAAGCAAACCTATCTCGGTAAGGCTTCGTTGGTAATGACCACTTATGGAAAAATGGGAACGTTTTCCAAAGAAGAACGTCCCATCATCGGGCGGGCAGTCAATGCCATCAAGTTAGCTCTGGAAGCTGCCCTTTCAGAAAAAGAAGTGCTGGTGAAGCGTGATGCACTGCTGAAAACGATGGAAAGCGAAAGGCTGGATGTTACTCTGCCTGGTTTCCCTGTCAAGCGGGGAAGAATGCATCCTGTCAACCTGTCCTTGCGGGAAATCTATCGCATTTTCGGCGACATGGGCTTCCAGGTCTACAACTCACCAGAAGTTGAGACCGACGACATGAATTTCACCTATCTCAACATTCCCCCTTACCATCCTGCCAGGGATATGTGGGATACCTTCTACACCGAGAAAGAAGGCGTGGTTTTGCGAACGCACACTTCTCCGGGTCAGATCCATGCCATGCGCGAATATTTCCCAAATCCTGTTCGCGTGATTTTGCCGGGGGCTTGCATGCGCTATGAGCAGCAGGACCAGAGCCACGAAATCGAGTTTATGCAGTTTGAGCTGCTGGTGGTGGACAAGGGCATCACGTTTGCCAACCTGAAAGGCACCATGGATGACTTTACCAAGCGCATGTTCGGTGCTGGAGCTTATACTCGCCTGCGTCCTTCGCACTTCCCCTTCACTGAGCCCAGTGCTGAGTTGGACATGAGCTGCATTTTCTGCGGCGGGCAAGGCTGCGGAGTTTGCCACGGCACCGGTTGGATAGAGCTGGGCGGTTGCGGTATGGTTCATCCATATGTTCTGCAAAATGGAGGTTACGACCCTGAAATCTACAGTGGTTTTGCCGCTGGAGTCGGGATCGACCGCACAACCTTGCTGCGTTATCAAATCGATGACATTCGCTATTTGCGCAATAACGACATTCGCTTCCTGGAACAGTTCTAAGCAGGAGAGGAAAAAATGAAAGCACCCTTAAGTTGGATCTTGGATTATGTTGACCTGCAGGGCTTGAGCCTGGAAGAAATCGGTCAAACTCTGACCATGATTGGTCTGGAAGTTGAAGAAATCACCCTGGTAGGTTTGGAAAAACCCCAGGCAGAACGTCTGCAAAACAAGTATTCTGGTCTTCCCTGGCCGAAGGACAAGTTTGTGGTGGCAGAAGTGCTGGAAGTCCGGCAGCATCCCAATGCGGATAAACTGACCCTCTGCCAGCTCAACGACGGCACCGCTGAGATCATCGTCCTGACAGGCGCGCCAAATCTGTACCCGTATGTTGGGAAAGGTCGCCTTGAAAAGCCAATCAAAGTCGCTTATGTGCGCGAAGGTGCCCAACTGTATGATGGGCATCAACCCGGACAGGTTCTTACAAAATTGAAGAAAGCCACAATCCGAGGGATTGACTCGAGTTCGATGATCGCTTCAGAGAAAGAACTGGGCATTTCCGAAGAGCATGAGGGCGTGATTTTTCTGGATGACGACGCGCCGGTGGGCATGCCCCTGGCAGATTACATGGGTGATGCAGTTTTCGAAGTTGCTATCCTGCCTAATATGGCTCGCGACGCCTCGGTATTAGGGATTGCGCGCGAACTTTCTGCTGCGTTAGGGCGCCCATTGAGGATGCCGGAAGGTTTGGAAATCAGGATTGGCGGGGAAATCGAGCAGAAAGTTGGCTTGCAGATCCGGGAACCAGAACTCAATCCACGCTTCATGCTCGGATTGGTGGAACAAGTGAAGGCAGTGCCGAGTCCCTATTGGGTGCGCAGGCGTCTGGCTTTGGCAGGTATGCGCCCGATCGATGCCCTGGTGGATGCCACTAATTACACCATGCTCGAAACCGGTGAGCCTCTGCATGCCTTCGATTACGATTTGCTCTGCAAAAGAGCAGGCGGAAAACCGACCATCATCACCCGCAGGGCGGAAGATGGGGAGACCCTCACCACGCTCGACGGCGCCAATTACAAGCTGACAACAGAAACTGAACTGGTAAGCGATACCAAGGGTCCTTTGAGCCTGGCTGGCGTGATGGGAGGCGAAGAATCGGGCATCAGCCATCGGACCAACAGCGTCCTGCTGGAAGCGGCGAGCTGGAACTTCATCAATATTCGCAAGACGACCTCTCGTTATCGTATTACCAGCGAGGCTTCTTATCGTTTTAGCCGCGATGTTCACCCGGCTCTGGCGGAACTGGCTTTGAGCCTGTGCCTGAGAAGAATGCAAGACTGGGCAGAGGGAAGCGCGTTGGAAGACGTGATCGATCATTACCCGCTCAAACGCGAGGACACTCAAAACACGCTGACTGAAAGCGATATGGAACGCTTATTGGGTCTGCGCATACCGATCGAAGAAGCGAAATCGATCCTCGAGCGGCTTGGTTTCACCTGCGAACTCCAGGATGGTGTGTTGAGCGCAGTCACTCCTTCGAATCGAACCGATATTGAAAGTGGCTTCGTAGGAAAATCGAATTTGATTGAGGAAATAAGCCGCATTTATGGCTATGACCGCATCCCAACCACACGTTTGTCGGGCGAACTGCCTCCGCAATTGGGTGACCGGCGGGTTGGGTTCGAAGAAACTGTGCGCGATACCCTGGTGTCGATAGGGCTTCAGGATACGCTTGCTTACCGGCTGACCTCAGTCCAGCGCGAAGCACGGATCCTCCCTGGTGCGCCGGCTGAAAACGGGTTGGAGTACGTGCGCATAGCCAATCCAATCTCACCGGAACGAACCGTTATGCGGCGGAGCGGATTGGCGACTATGTTTGAGCTGATTGAACGGAATGACCGAAATGTAGACGGATTATCGTTTTTTGAAATCGGACCGGTTTTCTTCCCGGTCGAAGGTCAACAATTACCCGATGAACCTCACCGCCTGACAATTGGATTGTGGGGTAAAAAGCGGGAAACGGGTTGGTCTGCTGAAAAACCTGGTGAATATGGATTTTTCGATCTGAAGGGCATCCTGGAAGCATTATTCCAGGGGCTGCACCATGAGAGCATCGTCTTTGATCCTTCCAGGGAAATACCAACTTTCCATCCCGGTAAATCAGCCCGACTGATGGCAGGCGAAATCGAAATTGGTGTAATGGGTGAAGTTCATCCATTAGTCAGGCAAAATTATGATTTTATGGAAAATCCTGTGCTGGCTGCTGAACTGTATTTGGACCAGATGATGGCGCTTGTGGACAAGGGATTCAAAGTCAATTCCATCTCGAGCTTCCCGGCGATGGTAGAGGATATCGCCTTGATCGTCGATGATGATATCCCGGCCAGGCGTGTGGAGGAGCTGATCTGGAGAGCTGGCGGAAAGCTGCTGAAGAATGTAGCCTTGTTTGATCTGTTCCGTGGAGAAAAGATCGGTGCTGGCAAGAAAAGCCTGGCATATCAACTGACCTACCAGGCATTCGACCGAACCCTGAGCGTTGCCGATGCAGCTGCAATTCGCAAAAAAATCGTCAAGACATTGGCATATGAAATCGGAGCCGTTTTAAGGGATTCATAGAGGAGAGGTTATGAAGAAAGTTTTGCTCTTTACACGTAATGGGTTAGGGGATGCCCCGGAAGGGCTGCAGCAGGCACTGGCAGTCAAATATCTGAGTTTGCTTGCCCAGGAAGCAGAAAAACCCAGCCAGATTTTGTTCTATACCGAAGGCGTCAAGTTGGTGTGTGAAAGCTCGCTGGTGTTGGGTTGGCTACGAAACCTGGAAGAAGCAGGTGTGGAATTGATTATTTGCTCTACCTGCCTGGAATTTTTCGGATTGATGGATAAGGTTCGGGTCGGAAAAGTTGGAGGCATGCCAGACATACTCAAAGCTTTGCAAGAGGCTGACAAAGTGATAAGCCTTTAATAAAGGAGAAGTGGATACTATGAAGCAATATCAGGTAGTTTTTCATCTTAGTGAGGAATCTATTGATGATGTAAAGTTTGCGCTGAATAACATTCTCAACCTTCTGAATGATTTAGGCAGTGAAAAAGTAGACGTAGAATTATTGGTCAATGGACCAGCTGTAAAAGCCTTCAAAGCCGAAGGGGAAGAAATATCAGGGCTGTTGGATCAGGTGCTTGAACAAGGTGTTGACTTAGCGCTTTGTAACAACGCGCTGAAAAAATATGATCTCAGTCCTGATATTATGCGGAGTGAAGCCAGGGTGGTGCCATCGGGCGTGGGCGAACTGGTGCGAAGACAAACCGAAGGTTGGGCTTACATTCGACCTTAAAAGACCCGCTCCCCTTAGGGAAGGTCCCAGGAAAGGTAAGCAATACCTAGATCCTGCCGCAAGCGAAATGGTAGGCGTTGGACTTATATTACGAATGGATAGCCAACAGCTTAAAAAAGCGATTCGTGCGGATTCTTTTCGTCTAACTTTGCCAAAGCATAAGAGGCAACAGCAGCAGCCAGGAATAACAAAGCGCAGACCAAAATCATTCCCCAGCCGCTGACACCTGATGGAATAATAGCCGCGGTTGAACCCAACACCACACCGATGATCAGGTGATACATGAAAGCATAATGTTTTGTGAACAGCCAGTTGACAAACTTGGCAAACAAGAAAATCACCAAAACCACGCCCAAAATCAGAGGGAGGATTACGCTCATTTGCAAGCTCTTGATACCGTTTGCCATCGGCTGGTACAGACCCAGGTAAATCAGGAAGTTCGAGGGGCTCAACCCAGGGACGACCAATCCAAGTCCCGTGAGAGCACCGCTGAGCAGCCAGGCAAAGAAACTGGGCTGCACCTGGACCATGCGGATGGTCTCCATCCAGCGCATGAAGAAGAATACTGTCACCGCTATAACTGCCAGCAAAACCCAATGCCATTGTTTACGACCTTCTCTTCCTGCAGTTTTGATTAACGAAGGCAGCGTGCCGGTAATAAAACCGATGAAAAGCCAGGTGAATTGGGCAGCATAATTCTGAAAAGCGAAATCGATGACAGCTGAAAACGCAACCACGCCAAGTACACCACCGACTCCTACCGGTAAGAAAAAGCGCAGATGCTCAAGAAATTTATGGCGGATGTTTGCCAACCAGCGTACCAGTGGTTCATAAAACCCAAAGACAACCATCATCACCCCGCCTGACAGTCCGGGTGTGATGGCACCGATACCAGCCAGAAAACCTTTAAAAAAGCGGACTACCCAACCGATCAGCGGGTTGCCGGATGGCTGGATTGGCTCGGAGTCAGTTGGTGTGAAAGTTGTTTTTGTTGATTCAGTATCTATATTCATAGTAGCTCTTTCTAATTAATCTCCTGACCATTCTACAACAAAGTCAAAGTTTGGTAGTAGATCTGCTTTTGTTTACTTACCTGGGTGATGGGTTAATTGAAACCAATCGAAAAGGGCGAGGGGGTTCTGCCGCTTTGAGCTAAAAAACGGTTCTTTGAAAACCGCTGGAGAAATAACCTATAACCAGGGAAATGGCTGGGCATTAATTAAAAAAAAACCCAATTCAAAAATGAATTAACGAGGATGGCGACCTGAATTTATTCTTCCGGAGGAAGTTCGGCTTCTCCGGCAGATCTTTTAACTTGACCTTCCAGGTAATCCAACCAATGCAGGGTGGAACGATCGCGGTAGAGTCGATAGGAATGGACAATTTGATCATCCATAGATTGTGTGTTCACGGAGGGTAAATCGCTGACCAGGTGGTCATACCATCCCTGGCAGACTTGGCGCTGCTTTTGAATCAACTCCAGCGCTTGATCCTGACCGAAACGCCTTGCGATGATCAACTTACCCAAAAAAATCAGGCGAATATCGCGGGCTTTTCGGACTGGTGTGGAAATCCACTCCAATAACGATTCCTTCCCCTGATCTGTTAATTGAAACACAACCCGGGGAATAGCCCCTTCTTCTTGTTGGAGATGGATTTGTTCAATATAACCGCTGGCTTCAAGCCTTTCCAATTTGGAATAAAACAATGCCTGCTTGATATTCCAAATTTTGGAAATGCCTGGCATTTCGTTGATACGATGATGGAGCTCGTAGCCATGGAGAGGTTGCTCATTCAACAATGCCAGGATGACATTTTCCATCGATATGGGCGTGGCTCGACGCGGCATGATTAACCTGGCTTTTCTATCAGGATGGTTTCATCCGGTTTATTGGGAATCAGGCAGAGGAATTCGAAATCTTCTTCACCCAGCGTCATGTAACTGTGAGGTGAATTGGCAGGGATGAAGACCACATCGCCAGGTTGAACTTCATAGGTGACATTGTCAATTTCCAGGTGCGCTTTGCCTTTCAGAACGTACTGTTCATGCTCGACCAGGTTGATGTGAAGAGGCATGGAACCGCCTGGACGGATGGTGAATTTGCGCATGGCAAAATTAGGAGCTTCCTGGTTGGAGATCAGGACTGCTTTTAAGGCTCCTTCACCAACCGGTAAAGGCTCGCTTGGTACAGCGTGACTATGTTTTACTGACATACACACCTCCTTTTCACTGCATTAATCTTATCGCAATTTTCAACGTCTTTCTACCTTGTTGGTCTTATCTTTGAATTAATCCAGAAACAGGTAAAATTGGGAGAATGGAAATACGAGCTGAAACATCGATTAAAACACAAAAGAGCCTAAAGAAAGAACTCATTTGGAAAGATATCTCCGACTTTCTTCTATGCATTTTTGGCGGAATTATCTATTCGGTAGGGCTCAACCTTTTGATCCTGCCTTTTGGGCTTTACATTGGCAACTTGACCGGTATCGCCAAAATCATTCTTGAATTACTGCAAAAAGTTATTCCAGGTTTACAGGATGTCACTGGTCTGATTTTACTGGTGTTGAATTTACCGCTTCTGATCATTGCTTTTAGCTCCATCAACCGCAAGTTTTTCTTTAAAACGGTTGTGACCGTTATCACTGTCAGTGTTGTGATGGTTTTTGTCCCTGTAAAGGCTATCATCCCCGGATTGGATGATTTGCTCACTTTGGCGGTCCTGGGAGGGATCATCTGCGGCTTTGGTGTTGGGCTCAGCCTGCGAGCGGGAGGTTCATCTGGCGGGGTGGACATCCTGGGAGTCCTGATAGCACTCAAAAATCCAGATTTTAGTGTTGGCAGGGTAGGCTTGTTTATCAGTATGATCGTGTTTGCCTATGCTCTGTTTACCAGCCCACCAGTCATCCTGGTGTATTCAGTCATTTTCACCCTGATCTACAGCCTGGTCGTGGACAAGGCGCATTATCAGAATGTGAAGATCAGCGTTATGGTGATAAGTAAAAAGAAGGAAATCCTGCAATATATCATCGATGAGACCCATCGCAGTGCCACTTATTGGCAGGGTCAAGGTGCCTATTCTGGAACCGAATTCCTGGTGATCAATACGGTCGTTTCCAAATATGAACTTCTGCGTCTGCGCAGGGGCATCATCGAACTTGACCCGCAGGTGTTTATTATAGAAAACAACGCGGTTAATGTGACTGGTTATTTTCCATCGCATTTCTTTTAGTTTTTATGGCAGGACTCTTCCAAGCTCACTAACGGGGATAGATTAACGAATGAAGAATATGGAAAGGCGCGATACCTTCCCAATTCTATAGAATCTTGCGATTCAAGACCTCTTCCAGCAACGTCCATGCTTCAATGTCTGTGTCGTTTGTCACATACGGTTCGAATCCGAAATTCAAATACATATTTACCGCCTGATAACTCGTCGTTTGAGAGGTTAAGTAAGCTGATTCGTGATAATTTGCCAATACTTGCATTGCTTTACCAAGGAGCGGTTTGGAAAGCTTTTTGCCCTGGTATTCAGGGATGACGCTGACCCAATGGATACGGCCAGTCACACTTTCTTCACCCTCTAATATCCCATACCAAGCTGTTGTTGTCCCAATGACTTCGCAATCATTCTTCTCAAGAAACAGGCATCGCTTTGTCATTTCTTCGCGGTACGGTCCGAATTCTTTTTCGAAATGCTCAAGCGCTGCTGGTACTGTTCTAAATTCATCCACCGCAGTTTCAACTTTTGCCCAAAGGCGTTCTTCACCATTTTCAAAAAACCTTATCGAATACCCTCCAGGTAATTCATATTCTGGGAGATGCAATAGATTTGGTCGCTTCATTTTTAATGGAATTCTTTTCATGACAAATCTCTCCTCATGTAAAAAGGATCTCTCAATCACTTCAACCGCACGAAAAATGTACGTGGTCAAATTGAATTTTCAATCATTCTATCAGAACGGTCTGGCAATCTGTCTTTTTTTTGAGAAATGCTTTGGGATATCCCTACAGTCCCTACAAAAAAATTACCGCCTTCAGAACATGCATAAAATTGATTTATAGATAGGCAATCTGGCTTTTTTAATGTTCGACGGTTCGGCAGGACAGTCTTCGCAGTCGCGGCACTGATGATTACGCTGTTCGTTCTTTCGGCCGTGTTGGCAGCACCCGCCACCCAGGAGCCCCCGCCAACCGTAGCTTCAGCCGTAGAGGCAGAAGCACTCTGGCAGGCTTACCAGGTGCGTTATCAGCAAGATTTGAAACTGGCTGTCAATGATCCACTGGCGACCTTGTTTGAGCCGGTGCTGGATACCGCCTTCATCAGTCCGGACGGCAAAACCGGTGTGCTCTGGCTGGGATTGAAGGACTATACTGGACGGATCCTGGCAACCGAACCTGGTGTTGTGTTCGCGCTTCGCCAGGGTGAGGGATGGAAAATTATCTACTCATCTGATAAGGAATGGGCTGAGATCAAAGCCAGCTTGCCTGAAGACTTCCTGCCGGCTTCTTTTCAAGAGGCACCTGAGGCTGCTCCAGACCAGGCTGCTATCGACTACCTGACTGGTTACTATTTGCCCTATGTAGCCGGAACAGCGCACCGCCTCGAGGGCTCGGTTCTGCATTTTCACAACTATCCTCCTCTTGGATATCCAAGTTGTGATATAGCCTACTGCCGTTACGCTTACGATTTCACTGATAGTGGTCACTTCCCATTGGTCGCTTCCAAGGCAGGCGTAGTGATCTCCTCGAGAGATAGTTGTGTTGATGGTAATACGAACTGTACAAATTACATAATATTGCAAGATACGGTCGGCAGTGCTTACCAGATTTACCTTCACCTGGCACACAATACCATTCCGAATTACCTCACAACCGGGACTTTCGTTGACCGGGGCAAATACATCGGCGATACAGACGACACCGGTTACAGCACCTCAGAGCACGTTCATTTTATGATCGTAAACAGTTTTTGGTACGGGGGTGATGGTTATCCTTGGGGTTATTCAGTTGATATGCGCTTTGCGGACGTGACCCTCAACAGCGGCATTCCCCGCACATGTTATGAAGTCGAATATTTGGATGAGTATGATGGGGCTAATCAATGCAATGGTGACAGATTGAACCCCCTCAGCCCGTTAAATGACCGGTTTGTATCAGGCAACGTTGGAGCCTCACCTCCTACCGGGCAGCTCACCCGTCCTGTAGCAGGAGCTATTGTTGCGCCGGGTACCAATCCCTTGATGGATGTGACCGCTCAAACCAGCGACGATGTGCGGGTGGTCAGAGCCGTTTTAATCGCCAGGATCAACGGCACTTGGAGAGAGATAGGACCGCAAGTCACGAATCCAACCCCTGCTGGTGTCTTTGATTGGGATGTCAATATTTGCAAGGCGGGTGACATAAACGGACCGCTGGAAGTGGCACTCAAGATTTGGGATCACGAAGGCAATGTGACCAGTTTGCTCTCGCCAAGGACGATCAACGTCGACGATGCCTGCCCGTTTGGAATGTCGCTTCCCTTGATAATTTCGAACTAAGACCTTCTGAAGACCAATACCACCCAATCCTGTTCGGTAAGGGTATCGATCAGAGTCAAGCCGACGCTTCCAGCTGCCTGGATAACACTTTCAGCTTGCGTGTCCAGGATCCCGCCCAAAATCAGGATACCACCAGGGGAAACTGTTTCAGCCAGACCTGTATCGAGCATTTTAACGAGGATATGGGCAAGGATATTTGCCAATACAACCGGCGCCTGCTTCAACCTGTCACTGCGAGAAAGGATATCAGTATGCGTACCGACTTCGAAAGTGATCCGTCCATGCATGCCATTCAGAGAGGCGTTGCGTTCACATGATGGGATGGCGATGGGGTCAAAATCGACGCCCAAAACGCGATCAGCACCCAGTCGGACGGCGGCAATGGAGAGGATACCGCTGCCACAACCGATATCGAGCACGTCTTTATCCAGGCATCCGTGTCGCTCGAGGGCAAGCAGGCATAACTGAGTGGAAGGGTGCGTTCCCGTGCCAAAAGCCATATCCGGAGAGATGATGATCGGCAATCTCCGACCAGCGATGCCGGGGTCTATCCAGGCAGGCAAAATGATCAAATTCCTGCCGAGCTCAAGCGGCTGGTAGCGCTCTTTCCAGGAATCCATCCAATTTTGATCGGCGATGACCTTGTATTCCAATGAACCAATTGGCGCAATTTGACCCAGGTGCCAGACCGCTTCTTCCAGCTGCTGACGGGTCTGCTCCACCTGGTCATCCATGGGTAAATAGGCGACCACCTGGGTATCGCCGGTGGGTTTTTCTTCATAATCCTGCTGATCAAATGTGGTCAGGCTGTTGATCAAAACACCATCAGGCGCGTAACGTGAAAAAACTTCGGCAACGGCTTCAGCCAATTCACCGGAACAAGTAAGGGAAACTTCAAGCCAGTTCATAGGTTCAGCTGCCGAAAGCATCCTTTAACTTATCAAAGAAACTGCGCTCCTGGATATTGATGTCAGTACCCATGGTTTTTCCCAGGGAAGTCAGCAGCTCTTCCTGCTGCTTGGTCAGGTTGGTGGGAATCTGGACGTTCACAGTCACCATCTGGCTGCCCCGCTCACTGCGGTTCAAAACAGGTGCGCCTTTGTCTTTCAAACGGAAAACGCGGCCGGGCTGAGTCCCAGGTGGAATGCGCATCTTCACCTCACCGTCGATGGTCGGGATGGTGATTTCGTCGCCGAGCGCGGCTTGCGCCATGTTAATATCCAGGTCGAGCAAAATGTCGTTGTCTTTGCGACGGAAAAACTTGTGGGGGGCAACATCCAATTCAAGGTAATAGTTGCCGTTGGGACCGCCATTGGCACCCGGCTGTCCCTCTCCGACCATGCGAATTTGGTTTCCATGATCCACACCGGCAGGTATGTTCACCTTGATTTTTCGGGTTTTGCGTTCCAACCCACTTCCACGGCAATTCCTGCAGGGGTTTTCTACCATCTTACCGCGCCCACCACAAGTAGGGCAGGTTACCACCTGGACCATGGAGCCTAAAAATGTTTGTTGAACCTGGCGTATCTCGCCCTGACCTTTACAGGTTTGGCATGTGACGGGTTGCGTGCCTGGCTCGGCACCGCTGCCATCGCAGACAGAGCAGCGCTCGTTGCGAGTGACTTCAACCTCTTTTTCTGCTCCAAAAATGGCTTCCTCAAAAGTCAATTTTATCTTTCCAGTGATATCAGCGCCCCGTCGGGGAGCGTTTTGGCGGCGGCGGGTACCAGCCGAACCTCCGAAGCCTCCCATTCCACCGAAGCCAAATAAGGTTTCGAACAGGTCCGAAAGGTCCATGTTGGAATAGTCAGGCATACCCTGGGTGTTGACACCCGAGAAACCGTAGCGGTCGTAGGCAGCACGTTTATCGGTATCGCTCAAGATACCGTAGGCTTCGTTAATCTCTTTGAACTTTTCTTCAGCATCCGCTGCTTTGTTTACATCCGGGTGATATTGACGCGCAAGGTCGCGAAAAGCCTTTTTAACGTCATCCTGGCTGGCGCTTCTGGGTATCCCCAGCACCTCGTAATAATCTCGTTTTTCTGCCATAATACTTCTTCTCGTTTAATTTTACACAAACACCTGGTGTGAACTTGCACAGGCACCAGGTGTTCTAATTCTACTGGATTTACCGAAATTAATCCGCTTGCGTGTATTCACCTTCAACCACATCAGGGTCTTCTGATGCGGAACTTTGTTCTCCTTCAGAAGGTTGGGAGTCTTCAGGTTGTTGGGCTTGCTGCGCATAAGCAGACTGACTAATTTCCTGCAAAACCTTCATCAATTCTTCAACAGCGCTGTGAATAATGCTGGTGTCATTTTGATCTCTGACAGACCGAACCCGGGCAATCGTGTCGTCAACTTTGCCTTTTGCATCAGCCGGCACTTTTTCACCCAAGTCCTTGAGGGTCTTTTCAGCCGTGTAAACAGCATTGTCAGCAGTGTTGCGGGCTTCAATCAGATCGCGGTGCTTTTGGTCTTCTTCCGTGTGGTTTTCAGCATCTCGGCGCATCTTTTCCACTTCTTCTTCGCTCAAACCAGAGGAACCGGTGATCGTAATGTTTTGCTGGCGGTTGGTGGCTTTGTCTTTAGCGGTCACTTCCAGGATGCCGTTGGCATTGATATCAAAAATCACTTCGATTTGAGGAATACCGCGGGGAGCTGGGGGAATGCCGTCCAACGAGAACTTGCCGAGCGATTTGTTGTCAGCTGCCATGGTGCGTTCACCTTGCAGAACGTGGATTTCGACCGAAGTCTGGCTGTCAGACGCGGTGCTGAAAACCTGGCTATCGCGGGTGGGAATGGTCGTGTTGCGCTTAATCAACGGCGTGGAAACACCGCCGAGCGTTTCAATCGAAAGCGTCAACGGGGTCACATCAAGAAGGAGCACATCCTTTACCTCGCCGCCCAAGACACCTGCCTGGATGGCAGCACCGATGGCGACAACTTCATCCGGGTTGACACCCTTGTGGGGTTCTTTGTTGAAAAATTGGCGAACAGCATCCTGTACGGCTGGCATGCGGGTCATGCCACCTACCATTACGATTTCGTCGATGTCTGAGGGTTTCAAGTTTGCATCGTCCAGGGCTTGCTGCACGGGTTTGAGCGATTTCTGAACCAGGTCACCGGTCAATTGTTCCAATTTAGAACGGGTGAGCGTGGTCACCAGATGCTTGGGTCCGGAAGCATCGGCGGTGATATAGGGCAGGTTGACTTCGGATTGCATAGTACTGGAGAGCTCAATCTTCGCCTTTTCCGCGGCTTCCTTGAGGCGTTGAAGCGCCTGGCGATCTTCACGCAAATTGATACCATTTTCCTTCTTAAATTCGTCTGCCAACCAATCAATGATGCGTTGGTCAAAGTCGTCACCCCCCAGGAAAGTATCGCCTGAGGTGGATTTGACCTGGAATACGCCTTCGCCAACCTCCAGGACGGAAATATCAAATGTACCTCCGCCGAGGTCATAAACAGCAATAATTTCGTTTCGTTCTTTTTTATCGAGCCCGTAAGCTAATGAAGAGGCGGTCGGTTCATTGATGATGCGCAGCACTTCCAACCCGGCGATCTTGCCGGCGTCTTTGGTGGCGTTGCGCTGGGCATCGTTAAAGTAAGCAGGAACAGTGATGACTGCCTGGTTAACTTGTTCGCCCAGGTAAGCCTCAGCATCCCGTTTAAGTTTGCCCAAAATCATTGCAGAGATCTCTGGCGCGGTGTAATCTTTCTTATCCAACACAACCCGAACATCTCCGTTAGAAGCACTGTTGATCTTATAGGGCACCAGGCTCATTGCACGCTGGACTTCGGGGTCATCGGTTTTTCGACCCATGAAGCGTTTGATCGAGAAAATAGTGTTCTCTGGGTTGATAATTGCCTGGTTGCGAGCCACCTGCCCTACCAGACGTTCACCGTTTTTATTGACGGCTACCACTGAGGGAACGAGGCGGTTTCCTTCCGAAGAGGTGATCACTACGGGTTCGCCGCCCATCATGACCGCGGCAACTGAGTTGGTTGTACCTAAGTCGATACCGATGATTCTTGACATTGCTTCTCCTATTTTGCTACCCGAACGAGGGCGGGTCTGATAATTCGTTCTTTTAATTGATATCCAGTCTGAAGGACTTCGATAATTTCTCCATCGCTGAACTGGTCGTTTTCTTCGTGGGTGATGGCTTCCTGGTTGAGGGGGTCAAACAAATCACCAGGTTTGAGGTCGATCGCAGTGATGTTCTGGGCTTCCAGTGTCTTCAATAACTTCTTGCGGATCAATTCAATACCTGAGATCCAATTAGCACAATTGGGATCTGAAGGTGTGTGATTGAGCGCTCGCTCCAGGTCATCCATCACAGGTAGAAAGATCTTGATGTGATCTCCGAGCAGGCGGTCTGCTAATAGGGCATTTTCCTGATCGACGCGGCGTTTATAGTTGGCAAAACTGGCGCGTTCCCGCTGGAGGCTGTCCAGATACTCATCCGCTTTGGAGAGGGCGGCGTCTAGTTCGTTTTGGATACCAGTTTCATCCTGGAACAACTCTTCGTTTTCCTGGTCTTCAATGTTTTGTTTTTCTTCAGTCATAAAATCCTCATAAAAATTATGTTTGTCAATTTACTAAGTTATCAGACACCAACCCGGACATCAACTCCGCGACATAGCGAATGGTGCTGATAGTCTGGCTATAAGGCATGCGCATGGGACCAAGGATGCCGAGGGCACCGGAAAGTTGGTCCGGGATGCCATAACGAGTCAGGATGACCGAACAGTTCTGCAGTTGCTGCCAGGTGTTTTCACCGCCGATCAGCACTTGCACGCCGCCGATTTCTTCAGTTAGCACCGTTCTTGCGATAAGGTCATCGAGCATAGGACGCTCTTCCAGGAATCGCAAGGGGGAATTGTCGGAGCTGTGGTCTGAAAATTCAGGTTCAGCCAAGATATTGGACAATCCATCCAAATATAGCTCACCTGTAACCAACTGGCTGGCAAGGCTTAGCTGCTCGATTACAGCTGCAATTACCTGGTTGACCACAGGATCCGGAAGAATGGGCAACTTTTTGATTTGTTCAACACTGGCATTTTCGCAAATATGATTGATCTGAGCTGCAATTTGAGAAAGCTGCTCCTGGCTGCGAATGGCATCCAGAGAAAGAATTTGCTGCTGGATCTCTCCGCCGACCAAAACGAGTACCATCAAGACCTGCGAGGCACGTGTCGCAATCAGTTCCAGGTGCTTGAAAGTCACTTTTTCACTATGGGGGGCAGTAACGATCGAAACCGCTTGTGATTGGTTGGCAAGTACGGAAGCTGCCAGGGGAAGCCAATATTCCAGTCCTTTGCGGGATTGATAGAATTGGTGGGCGATTGTGTTGCGCATAGCCGATGGCAGCGAGGTGTGTTGAACCAGGTTGCTGACAAAAAAGCGGTAGCCCTCCTCGGTCGGAACGCGACCAGCAGAAGTATGGGGCTGGCGCAGAAAGCCCAGCTCCGTAAGCGTGTTCATCTCGTTCCGCACTGTGGCTGAACTGATCTTCAGGTTGTAGCCGCTGATCAGAGATTTGGACGCAACCGGTTGAGCCGTACGGGTGTGTTCGTGTACGACTAAGGAAAGAATGATTTTTTGTCGGTCGGTTAGTTCGTTCATCTTTTTCTTCATAATTAGCACTCTCAAGCCGAGAGTGCTAATCTTTTCGATTTAATGTTACCATGCGGTAATTTCCTCGTCAAGAAAAGGATACCGAACGATGGTTAATTTTGTGTTAGAAGATGATTGTTTGTAATACTACCGCTCGAAAAGCACTTCGATTAAGATGACAAAAGTCGATCCGAAACCACCTGGACCACATGTCGGTCAATGCCGCCGAGGCGGTATTTATATTCCTCACCCCCACGCATCAAATCGACTTCGTCCAATCCGTTCTCAATTGCCCATTGGATCAATTTGACCAGCAGCACCCAGCCTGGGGAGGCTTTGGAGTATTCCGGGTCCCAACCTGTGTTGTAGACCCATAATTTATTGTCATCGATGAAGTTTAAATAGGTAGCAGCTTTCTTCCCATCCAATTTCAGGCTCGCCAGGTTCAAACATCCGGCTTTCTGGGCAGCCACAGCAAGATCCAGCAGGAATTGTTCAGTCAGCGGGGTCAGAAATTCTGCCTTCTCTTTTTCATTACGCATTAACTCGATAAAGTGATTCATGTCATCGGTGATACTGGCTGGATTTTCCGAAAAAACGAGCTCAGCCTGGTGATCATGCTCAAGATTGCGTTCTTTTCGGCGTACTTCGTGGCGTTGTTTCTTGCTTAGAGATTGAAGGTACTGATCCCAATTGGCAGGCAGATGGATCCCGGGAGCTGGTTGCAGTACCTTCATACCATAATCACGCTGTCTACCTTGACAAAGACCCTCCAACAGAGCAATGGTCGCTGAATCATTCTGGATATTCGCCAATTCCAGCCGTTTTGTCTTGATATTCGGGTTCTCATCAATAAAATCCAAAAGATTGCTGAGAAAGGTTTCTAATTTTTCTGGCAGGCAGATAAAATCGAGGTAATCCGTCACCTCAATTTGACCGATGAAACGAAGCGCAGGCTCCGACCCGTCTCTTTGGGAGGAGAAGAAAGGGGCGATTCCTACCAAATTTCCATTTTCCCTGGCAGTGATGATCTTTAGGGTCGAATTTTCCTTAGGCCACTCGCCACCGCCACAAGTCTTCCACCAATTGAACAAATACCAAAACTCCAGGAAAGGATAGGCGCGAAAACTGGCAGCAACTAATTCGTCCCATTCGGGGCGAAGCGCTTCCCACTCTTTTTCACTCGTTATAAGGTTCAATTCCATGCACGAAATTATACTCTCTGGCACGAATTGTGTACTGTATGTACCAGGCATAATTGCATTTAAAGAAAAGGTAAATTATGAAATTTGACCTCACAATTTTCCAACCCGACGGGCAGCACGCTACCCTGACAGCCTTTGACAGCCCAAAACAGAGAATCAGGGGAAGGGAAGCTGATCTGCTATTGGTTTTCCTCAGCCTGAAAAACAACGCTGAGCCTGCTGATTCTTTGAAAAAAGAATTGGAAGGATTGTCAAATGATTTTTTTAAGACGAGCGGTTCGGTTACGAAAGCAATTCGGGAGTTTGTAGATGGGTTGAACCGTTCTTTTTTACAAAAGAACCACCGTTTCGATCAACCCGAAACCTGGCAAACAGGCAGCCTGTCGTTGGGAGTGATCCATCAAGACACGTTATTCCTTGCCCAGGTTGGCGCAAGCCATGCGCTTGTTCTTTCGGATGGAAAAGTGGAAGCATTTTTCGATGAAACACTTGATCAACGCGGTTTGGGCGTTGCCACTGTAACCAATCTGCGCTATTACCAATTGCCATTGAAAGGAAATGAGACCGTTGTTTTCAGCCAGCCGCTTGAAAAAGAGACGATAGATTTGGAGGACATCTCCCTGTTGGTTGGTGAATTGACGCTCAGGTCTGAAGAAAACCAACCCCTTG
>WOZC01000010.1:25040-29390 GCA_011620465.1 Anaerolineaceae bacterium
AGTTGAAGAACTTCCTGCTGAACCAGAACCTGCAACCTGGGAACCTGAACCAATAGAGCTCGAAACCGAAAAAGAGGAACAGATTGAAACCGAACCGGACGAAAAGATCGAAGATATGCCTGCCAGGAGGAAGCGTGAAAGACCAAATTTCGGCATCATCAAGGATAAAGCGCTCCAGGGAGTAGCATCAGGGGCGGGTTGGCTGCGGAATGTTGAAGACAAAGCGGAGACGATCGTCCTTGCCGGGAAACAAGCTGGAACGACAGAACAAACCGGTAATGTCAAGGAGCTTTCTCCGTTGACGAAGGCTTTAATTGCTATCTTGGTGCCGCTGATCATCGTTTTTGTAACAGCGATGGTTTTCTTTAACCGCGGTGAAGACCATGAATATGCCTATTACCTGGCACAAGCGCAGGCATCGGTCAACAACGCCGGATTGATGCAGACTAAGGAGCTCCAGCGCGAAGGTTGGGAACAAGCCATTGTTTGGCTTGACCAGGCTGCAGCCTACCAGGACACTGCCGAGGTGCAAGCCCTGAGACTGCGAGCGCAAACCGCCCTGGACGATCTGGATGGCGCCATAAGGCTTCAATATGTACCAGGTTTTGCCTCAGGCCTTTACCCGGGTCTGGACATCGGCGCCATTGTCTCTTTGAATAATGACCTCTATTTGCTCGACCAAGTTAGCGGTTCGGTGAAGTATCTGCGATTGTTCAGCTCCGGTTATGAAATGGACGGCGAATTTGTTTGCGGACCAGGGACTTACGAAGGCGTCCAGGTGGGTGAATTGGTGGACTTGATCAGTATCCCTCTGAACAACCCCGCCAAAGCTCCGCTGATGGCGATTGACGCTGAGGGGAACCTGATCTATTGCTCCCCTGGAAGCAGCCCGAGCGCTGTCCATTTGCCGACTCCTGAGATTGGTTGGGATGTTTTGAAAAGGATGGTTTTCGACAGCAACCGCTTATATGTGCTCGACCCAGGGAACAAAGCGCTCTGGATCTACCGCGGATTTACAGCTAATTTTAATAATGCCCCCACAGCTTATTTCGACGAAGAACTAATGGACCTTGCCGATGCGGTTGACCTCGAGGTCGAAGGCGAAGAATTGTTCTTACTGCATGCTGACGGGCACAGTTCGCACTGTTTATCTTCCTTCGTCACAGGCTTGACCACCTGTGATGACCCCTATCCTTACCTGGATGCCGGCGATAGCGGTGCGAATGTGGATTTTGCTACATTGAAATTTGAGCAGATCGCCTATTCTCCGCCGCCTGATCCTTCCATTTTTTATCTCGAAGCTGAAAAAGCTGAACTATACCAATTCAGCCTTCGCCTGAACCTGAATAAGGTTTTGCGCTCAGGGTTGAGCGCGGGGGCACTGCCAGACGGAAAGGCGAGCGCGTTTTACGTCAGCCCGGATCGGCGGGTGTTCCTGGCGTTTGGAAACCAGCTCTATTACGCAGTTTTGCCTTAAATCGAGGGCAGATTTTTGCAAACCATGTGAAAATTCTGGACAGGTGCTGAAGCAGAAATCTACTTAACTGGAAGAACCACAATGCTGGCAGCTGACGAAGTCACCTCGAAGCAGACTGTTCAAAGAAGTTGAATCGGTAACTTTCTATGATTTTGACCTTTGATTGTTTGCTTTTTCTTGAAGAAATCACAATCTATAAAACCTCACGATGACCTGGCTTCTACGGTACAATTCTCCCCATGAAACTCAGCCGAATGCTTGACCCACGTGGAACCAAATATGCCTATCTCATTCTCGCCATGCTGCTGAACATTGCCTGGGCGCTGCTCTTCTTCAGCCTGATGGATTCAATGATGCTGCGCTATGGAGAAGTGATGCAGGGGGTTGACACCACCCTGATGCTCGGCATCTTCTT
The DNA here is from genome assembly GCA_011620465.1 of Anaerolineaceae bacterium. Lineage (GTDB taxonomy): Bacteria > Chloroflexota > Anaerolineae > Anaerolineales > Anaerolineaceae > Mesolinea. The sequence continues at coordinate 26,933 of WOZC01000010.1, forward strand.
GGGCGCGCTGACGATTGGCTTTCTGATCACCCTGGTGGCGAAAGACCGGCGCGGTCCGACTTATGGCATCTACGGCGGTATTGCCGGCTTGGTCGTGATCGTCCTCATGACCTGGAAATCCGGTCTATTGGCTGCATTGGTTGGTTTTATGGCAATTTTTGGGGGCATCAATGGCGGCACGTTAGGGGAGAGCTACCAGCAGATTCAACGAAAGAAAAACAAGTAGTAATCCTCGCAAACGACACTTTTTAACCCCGCCTTGGAGTGGGTGGAGTGCGAGGCCATCAATCTCCTGCTGTTTATCTCCTGTTTGTCGGCAGCCAGGGCATCACCGGACCATCAACCCCCAGGTGTTCTGCCAAAGCGGCTCGCATTGCCGTTCGATCATCCCAATCATATTCTGTGTTGATAAAGCACATCGATTGTTCATGCCCCTTACCGAGAGAGATCACCAAATCACCGGGCTTTGCCAGGGCGATTGCCTTTCGAATGGCATCTCCCCGGTCTGGTACACGCAGAAAATTCTCACCCTCAACCCCGCCAACCGCGATGGCAGCCTCCGCCATATCTTGCAAAATAGCATCCAAAGACTCGGTGCGCGGGTCTTCAGCCGTCAGGATGGTCATATCAGCTCTTTTGATCGCCTCAACCGGCATCATTTTGCGCTTCTCGCGGTCGCGCAGACCTGCTGACCCGAACACTGCGATCACTTTGCCGTGGGTGAGATCGCGAGCGGTCTCAAGCGCTACCGCCAGGCCATTGGGCGTGTGAGCAAAATCGACAATGGCGATGAAATCCTGGCCCAGGTCGATGCGCTCCATCCGGCCGGGAACGCTTCTTTGCGTAGCCAGGGCAGCAATCGCAGCTTCAACGGGGATGCCCAACCCCTTCACGCAGGCAGCCAGGGCAGCCAGGCAATTGGAGACGTTGTATATCCCGATCATCGGGCTTTTCACGTTGAAGACCGAATCGTCAATATGGAGGTCAAAACTGAGCTCTTTGGGACTGTTCGTAATGTTTTCTGCCCACAAATCCGCCTGGTTCAAGCGTGAGTAGCTCAGGTGACCCGGAGGTGAGACCCGTTCCAGATAACCGTAGGACCGGTCATCTTTGTTTAAAATCGCCAGGCGCGGGTTGCCGATCTTTTTTGGCGCGGTGGTCCATAAGCTTTCAAACATTAGCCCCTTGGCTTCGAGGTAATGCTGCCAATCGCCGTGGTAGTCGAGGTGTTCGTGGGTCACATTGGTGACCACTGCCACGTCAAATTCACTGGCAATTACACGCCCCTGCGCCAATCCGTGAGATGTGCTTTCCAGGACACAATGGGTCATTCCGGCGTGCACCATTTCTGCCAGGTAAGCCTGGATAGCGGGGGAATCTGGCGTGGTGACATGAAAACCAGTGTCGATTTCCTGGTCGCCAATCAGGGCGTTTACGGTTGAAATCATACCGGCTTTGACCCCCGACTTATTTAGGATGTGGTGGATCATGCTGGAAGTGCTGGTCTTGCCGTCCGTGCCAGTCACACCGATCATACGTAGATTCCGGGCAGGGAAGTTGTGGGAGGCAGCCGCCAGCCATGCCAGTGCCTTGCGAGGGTCGTCATCGATCTCGAGATAGGGTACCGTCAAGCCTTTTGGCGCAGGGCGATTCCCAACGATCAACGCGGCTCCATGTTCGATGGCGGAGGGGATGTAATCGAATCCGTCGAAATTCTCTCCTTTAATGGCAACGAAGGCGTCTCCAGGCTGCACCAGGCGGGAATCACTGCTGACGGCGCGGATCTTCACTTCCTGGATTTCGCCTTTGGTGATCATGGGGATCCTGGAAATCATATTTGAGAGCTTTTTTGGACGCGGTCTTTGCATAGCTAACCACTGGCTCCAAACGATTTTTTGTTAAGCAAAACGAAGATCAGGAGTAGGAGGAGTGCCAGCCCGACCATGACCAATCCGACAATAAAGGAACTGCTTGGGCTGAGCCCATTGGATTGCCTGACCTCGAAAGGAATGTTAAAGCTTACCTGGGGCGAAATGGCGTAAGCGCCGCTCAGGTCGCTGCCCCCCAACGCCAATTGGATAACTCCTTCAATGCCGGAAGTAGCGAAGGGTACCACCTCCCAGGAAAAAGAATGCCTCCCTCTTTCAAGCGGCGCTAACATACGCCTTTGGGGGGTGATCACGCTGTTGCTGGCGTCAAATTCAGCATCGAAAACGTACCCGCTGGCGAGGTTCCCTTCCAGGGTGGTGTCGGCTTCGTAGGTGAGTGTGATCGTGTTTTTCTGATTGGTAAGCAGCTCGGTTGGGTAGCTCACCATCACTTTCAGCGTTCCGGAAGAGCCGTGCGCCCAATCGCTCAGGGTTTGTGCCTGGCTGGTGGTGGCGGCGGGAACCGCGCGTTTGGCAATGAAGGCAATCCCCATGAGGAGAAGCGCGATGGCAAGGACGAGTAAAGTGAC
>WOZC01000045.1 GCA_011620465.1 Anaerolineaceae bacterium
TCCATCACGGAAAAAGTGTTCCAACCCACTAAAAAATACCACCTCATACGTCGACCCTTTTACCCGGTTAGAGGTGATTACCTTTACTTGGTATTTCGATAGCGATTTATTAAATCTTTCCGTTTCTCGACCATTTGGCAGGATAACGCACATTTTTTCAAAATCAACCCCCTGTTTGCGCTTCAATACCTGGATCTGAGATTCAATGAATGCCACATCTTCTCCTGGCTCTTTGACAGTGATCAGTAATGGTTTATCTCCACTTCGCATAGTAGACAAATCGTCTTGTGACAAGAATTCTTCACCCTCACTTTTCAACTGACCCACAAGCTCTTCATCGTCTTTGATAATAGACTGAGCAGCGATATAAATCTCTTTCGTATTTCGGTAAGGAAGTTTAAGATATTTCGTCCTGCCAAGTACGTCAACCCCTCTTTGTCGCCAGGAAAAATACCTGAAAATGGACTGTGTCGGGTCGTCAACCATAAACAAATTGCCATCAGACTTCAGTAGCGTATTTACCACTGCGATCCATGATGGTGCAAAATCCTGCGCTTCGTCTATGAGTATTGCGTCAAACTGCGGGGTTGTAATAACATCTGTGTCGACCCACTTCAGAAAGTTCAAGTATAACAACTCCCAACTTACCTGCCTATTCTTTTCAATTTCACGATATTGCTCCAAGAGCAAATCATAGATTTCATTCCGCTGACTCTTGTTAATCTGCACCCGGTTTCCCCTGCCAACCCGTTTGACAGTGAGATACTCTTCCCGGGAGCCTATCATTACTTCCTGAATCCAGCTTAACTCTTTGGATACAAAGTCAGCCCCAAATTTTTGAATGATTTCGTACTGGTTCTTATGGTTTTCAACCCAACCTTCAGTTTCGATTGGATAAGTCCATAAATATTCATTCTCAGCAGTTATTATCTCTCTGAGAAGTTGATCTAGATGGTTTGTCCGAATATTTTGATAGCCTCTCAACTCTTTTCTTAATGACTGCGCTAGTTCTTTGTTATATGATAAGACCAAGATTTTCCAGTCAGGGTAAATTTTTGCCCAATGCTTAGCTTTAGCCAGCAAGACTAACGTTTTTCCGCTTCCCATCACACCTCTAACAAGGCGAATTGAATTACCACTAATGATCTGCTCACTTTCGAGAGGCAACTCATTCTCAGGCGAGTCTTTCTTTTCATCAGTAAATAATGCCTGGGTTATCGGTTCAGGCTTTTTGGGGATTGGCTGTGTAACTGGCTTGGCGACTTCTTCAACTGTTGATTCCAATACTAGCTTCGATTGTTCTTCGTCCAGAATCACCCCATCGGTAGAAATAATTTCAGGATATATTGCACCCCTCACAAGATCCATTGTCTCTTTTTTGATTGGGCTGATCTTATCGATTCGAACAGTATTTCGGATACTTTGTTTGATTAGGTAATTGCTCAGGTCTTCTTGAAACAACACAAATGAATCCCCCCAAACATCCTTGATCAATTGTTTTTCGTAACCTGGAAAAAACGGGAACACAACGGCATATCCATAAGGTATAGCTGTATAGGGGATTTGTCTTTTCTCGGATAACCTTTTGATTGCATTTGTCAAATCAAGAGCGTAATCCCTCGCCTGGACAACAGGATTGGAGTGTTTTATTTCACCATCCCTTGTCTTGATAAAAGCAAAATGTCTGTTAGCAGTGAAATTATGCCAGTCTTTTACTTCAAGAATGACAAACCCATAATTCGTCAAAACAATAAAGTCTGGATGAGATGCCTTTCTTGGAATATAAATTGGCGTTTCGACGAAAACGGTTACATCTTTAGGTAAATTCGTCTTTAGCAGATCCAGGACCAATATCTCACCAGGTGTTGCTTCTTGCCTAAGCTCTCCAACAATTTGTGCCATAATCCCTCCATTTTGAATCCCACCTTATCAATGATAACATTTATTGATGATCAACCTTCATCTTTACTACGAAAACCGAAGGAAAAAGGTTTGTTTATGCCACAATAGCGCATTCTGTTTTGTTCAATTCTCCATTTCTCCAACCTTATACGAGACATAGTCATTTATCAGCCTCGTGAATCAAAAAGCCGTCATTTTACTCGCTTATAAAAACAGCCATTTCCTGTAAAATCAAACCTAATCTATCATCATATCCTTTACAATTCTAAATGCATAAAGATCAATTTTCAATGATACGAGGCACAATGTCAGACCAAGACCACGCCCTACAGTTGCTCAGACAGATGCTTGGAAGCGAAGCCCAGTTCAGACCAGGACAATGGGAAGCGATCGAAGCTGTTGCCATCAAAAAACAGCGTGCACTGGTTGTGCAGCGGACAGGGTGGGGCAAGAGCATGGTCTACTTTCTCGCCACCAAACTGCTGCGCGAGCAGGGCGCCGGTCCTACCCTCCTGATCAGCCCGCTGCTATCCCTGATGCGAAATCAAATCGAGGCTGCTGGGAGGATCGGCATCAATGCTCATTCAATCAATAGTGATAATCGACAGGAATGGTCTGAAATCAATGACTTATTGTCGAATAATAAATGTGATTTGCTGCTCATTTCTCCTGAGCGCCTCAACAATGCTGAATTTCGCGGCAAGGTATTACCGAGCATTTCCGGAAAAATTGGAATGCTGGTCGTCGATGAAGCTCACTGTATTTCGGATTGGGGGCACGATTTTCGACCAGACTACCGGCGCATTGTTCGCATTATCACCATGCTACCGCAGGGTGTTCCTGTTTTAGGCACTACGGCAACCGCCAATGACCGGGTCGTTGCGGACATTCAATCCCAACTCGGATACCAACTATTGATTCTACGTGGACCTCTGGATAGGGAATCTTTACGTTTGCAAAACATCCGGCTACCAGCACGTGCCGAGAGATTAGCCTGGCTTGCCCACAACCTTGATAAGTTTCCTGGCAGTGGGATCATTTATTGCCAGACTCAAGCTGATACAGAATGTGTTGCTGATTGGTTGGTTCTGAAGGGTTTTTCCGCAAAAGCTTATCATGCTGGGTTGGATGGCGATGGAGAACGATTCGCTTTAGAACAAGCTTTTCTAAATAACGATGTAAAAATTCTCGTAGCTACTATAGCGCTCGGCATGGGTTTTGACAAACCGGACATCGGGTTTGTGATTCACTTCCAATGTCCCGGGTCAGTCATTGCCTACTATCAACAGGTTGGGAGGGCAGGCAGGGCAATCGATAAATCTTACGGTATCCTGCTTGCTGGTGAGGAGGATATCGAAATCCAGAAGCACTTCATCAACACAGCTTTTCCTGAACCCGAAGCCTTTCTCAACGTCCTGAAGACACTCGAGGACAACAACGGGTTGAAATTTTACGATATCTTGGGCAAGGTTAATATTTCTAAATCTATAGCTGAAAAAGTCTTAAAAATCCTGGAAATTGATGGTGCAATTGGACGCGAAAAAGATCTGTATTTCAGGACGCCTAATCAATGGCATTACGATCACGAAAGAATTGAGCAGGTTCTGGCTCTCCGGAAGTCCGAATTGGCTCAAATGCAAAGGTATGTGGACGATAAGGGTTGTTCGATGAACTTTTTGCTAAAGGCTCTCAATGACCCCTATGCTGTAAGTTGCGGTCGCTGCGCTAACTGCAAAGAGCGGAGATTGTCAACTGAGGTGCCTGGTACACTTTTGAATGATGCAAACGAATTCATTAATAAAATCGCTATTGTTATCAACCCGAAAATCCAGGTGCCGACCAATTTTTTTCCAAACCAAGCCGGAAGAATTCCTGAAGCATATCGCAACCAACCAGGCAGAGCTTTATCTAATTATGATGAAGCCGGCTGGGGTAAAATGGTCACTGTTGATAAATATGAGAACGGTAAGTTTTCTGAGGATTTGATCCAGGCTTCTGTCGATCTGATCCTAAATAACTGGCATCCTGATCCGATACCCGAATGGGTATGCTGCATCCCATCAATGCGCCATCCTGAGTTGGTCCCTGATTTTGCGAAAGCGATTGCTCGCCAACTCGGCATTCCTTACATTGCAGCACTACGAAAAACCAGTCAGTCACCTGAGCAGAAACGGATGCTCAATCGCTACATGCAAGTTCAGAATGTGCTCCAGAGCCTGGGTGTTGTAGGTAAAATTCCTCCTCGACCGGTCTTATTAATCGATGATATTATTGACTCGGGCTGGACGCTGACATTTGCAGGTTACCTTCTAAGAGAATCTGGTAGTGGTTTCGTCTTTCCATTTGTTTTAGCCAAAGCCACCGGAAGGACAGGATGATACATTCTGCTGATTCACAAGTAATTCTTTCATTATGCTCTCACCTGGGATTATCATACCAATCCGAAGCAACCCCGTTAAGTACCAGGGAGTGGAATTCTGTCGCAAGAATATTACGGGCAAACGCAATTCAGCCCGAAGAATTGCTTCACATGGCGTCATCACAAATAATTGAGCTGCTGGGGAATGATGAGCAACTGTCGGACCGCATTTCAACGCTTTTAAACCGGAGCGGTTCACTCGCCATCGAACTCGAGCGATTGGAATCGCTTGGAATTAATGTGCTTACTCGCGCGGATGAAGATTACCCACCGCGCTATAAACAGCGCTTGAAGGAATCAGCACCCGCGCTGCTTTTCTTTTCTGGTAACAGGGCGCTGCTGGGTCAGCCAGGGGTCGCCATCGTCGGCTCGCGCAACCTTGACGATGTGGGAAAGCAGTGCGCAGAATTCGTTGGGAACGCCTGTGGGCTATCCGGGCTGGTCCTCTATTCCGGCGGCGCGCGGGGGGTCGACAGCATGAGTATGATTGCATCGCTGCAAGCCAGGGGTAACGCGGTTGGGATTCTCGCCGACAACCTCGAGAAAGCCATCCGCAACCCCGATTACCGCAACTATCTTGCCCGACAGGAGTTGTGCCTGGCGTCGCCCTATTCTCCCGCGGCCCCCTTCAACATTGGGGCGGCAATGGGTCGCAATCGCCTTATCTATACCCTTGCTGACTATGCCATCGTGATAGCCAGTGACTTCGAAAAAGGCGGCACTTGGGCAGGTGCAACCGAGGCACTCAAAACCAAATGGGTGCCCGTATTTGCCTTACAGCACGAGCACATGTCTCTGGGTAATACCAAGCTGATCGAACGCGGAGCTATTCCCTTCCCTTATCCTTTCACGGGTCACTACTCCGAGCTGCAAACCTGGCTCCACTCCCATTCTCCTTTTCTAGATGAAGACACAGAGCAATTAAGTTTGTTTTAGTAGGTATACAGTTTGTGTAACTGCTCAATAGTTTACAACGGTTCAGAGTTTTTGCTCCTAATCCGCGGATCAAGCCTGTATAGATGCATGTGATGGCAGAGCTTGAGGATGCCTATGATAATTCAATCCAGATTAATAACGGTGTTCCTCACCCACATCGGGAGGAAAAGATCTGCCAAATCCCTTTGAAGAATATTTATTAATGAATTTGTAGAAAAATCTTGAGCAGCTGAAGGAAAAGATTAGATGACCATAAGGTGCGCTTTGTGATGTTGAATTGACCATCACTACGGCATGCAACGCAGCCTGACCCACGTCAACTGCCCCCGATGGCATGGTTTCTGTCGATATGACAAAATATGCGCGTAGGTATCAAATTCTTCACTTTAACTGATAGATTGCGAAACAGCTGTCAGACCCAATAAATCATATATCCGCAAGGAATCCCCTTA
>WOZC01000110.1:0-2027 GCA_011620465.1 Anaerolineaceae bacterium
CGTGGATTGTGCCTGGTGGAACGACTATCCCTGGAGGAAAGCCAGTGATCGAAAGGCCGGGCGAAACGCCAAGATCCCCATAAATAACGGTGGAGCCTATATTGGTCACAGTCGAGCCCCCCAGGACCGCAAAGCTTGAAGCGGTGCCTAACCCTGGCGCAACCGCTGCTAACGAACGTCCAAAAACACTGAATGTCAAATATGTCATTGAAAGCGACAAAAACAGGACAAATGCGATTCTTAATACTTTAGGTTTATGCATCTTTTTCGGGCTCCTTTCAAAGAACGCCTTCACGAAATCAAGGCTTTGAAGAAATATATCTTCATTACTCGATGCAACCTGACCAATTACCAGTGCGATGATTGGTCTCACCACTACAAGATACTATGATTTTATCGAAATACCACGTCAACAATAATTTTACACTATTTTTCAAAAAATGGGTGAAACTTTTGTGTCACCCAATAGATATGAAGTACAAACCTGAAGATACTTGTTTGAACATCTTAAAATTAGGTCAAGCATTGGCGGTTTTGGTTCAAAAAGGATGAAAAATAGCCTGAATAGCCTATTTTGACATAAGTAAGGTCTGTCTTCTAAAAGTGCATTTACTTCAATGATTCGGCGACGCAGAATCCGGGTAATAATTAACCAGGACCCGGCTATAATAGGGTTAGCCTGAAAATGTGGAGTGTGTCTCATGAAAATTGGTCTACTAACTGCAGGCAGCGATAGCCCTGGTGTTAATGCTGCCATCCGAGGTTTTGGTAAGGCTGCTTCCAGCCTGAAAGATATCCAACTAATCGGCTTTCGGGATGGTTTCTCGGGATTGGTTGAGAATCGCACGATGAACCTCCTAACAGAAGGACTGCTCTCTGGCATTTTAACTGAAGGCGGCACCATCCTGGGCACAAGCCGCCAGCTTCCCTTCGCGATGAAAGAAGGGGATCAGGAGGTCAACCGCACCCAGGAGGCAGTGGATGCCTATAAGAAAAATGAACTGGATTCTCTGATCTGTATTGGTGACAAATCCAGTCAATTAGCGGCTTACAAACTTAGCCAGGCTGGTTTAAATATCATTACTTTGCCTCGTTCTGCTGAGAACGATATTCCGTTAACGGATAAATGTATCGGTTTTGACAGCGCCCGCGAAATCGCCACCCAGGCTATTGACCGCCTTCATACCACCGCAAACGCAACCCATCGCGTCATGATCGTAGAGCTTCTGGGCGATTCCTCGGGATGGCTGACACTGGGAGCAGGCTTGGCTGCAGGTGCTGATGTGATTTTGGTTCCTGAAATTCCATACTTTTTTGATGTGATCATCGAGGCGATCCAGGAACGCAAGAAAGCCGGACGCATCTTTTCTTTGGTAGCGGTGGCTGAAAAAGCCAGACCGCGTGAACTAATTGATTTTATGGAAATGGCTGCCCAGAAAAAAGGCGGCACGATCGAAGAGAAAGAAAAAACCTTCGAGAAAATCGAAAATAACTACTCAGCTCAAACGCTTTTGCTTGCCAATCGCCTCGGCTCGGCAACCGGGATCGATACGCACATCACGATCCTCGGGTCCCTCGTGCGGGGTGGCACGCCGACCGCAGCAGACCGCCTGTTGGCGACTCAGCTGGCTGAATGGAGTCTTAAACTGGTCATGGAAGGTGATTTTGGCAGGATGGTGTGTCGGAAGGATGGAGCCATGAGCAGTGTGCCTTTAGAAGAGGTGGCTGGCAAGAACAAACCTGTGCCGATGGATCATGGTTGGTTGCGTGGTGCCGTCCAGGTGGGCACATGTTTGGGCGTTGAATCTGGTTTGATCACTGATTAATTTTTCGCACCTTTTCGGGGCAATTACCATCCCGTCCCGAATAAACAGGAGACCATCAAAGGTCTCCCCTACGCAAGGATGGGGCTCTATTGCCCTGTAAGGGTTAGTCCATCCGCTTGGTTAGCGTAAATGAGCGGTGGCGGGAGAAGCAAGCCCCTCCCGTACGGATGGGGCTCTATTGCCCTGTAAGGGTTAGTCCAT
>WOZC01000110.1:2127-28934 GCA_011620465.1 Anaerolineaceae bacterium
TAACCAATCCCGCGGACAGTTTTGATCAACTTTGGGTTGGTACTGTCCTCTTCGAGCACTTTTCGCAGCCAACTTATATGAACATCAAGAGTACGGGTGTCGCCGGTATAATCTGTCTCCCATACCCTTTTAAACAACTCTTCACGCGTGAGCTGCTGAGAATTGTTTTCCATGAAAACCTGCAACAGAGAGCTCAAACGGGGAGTAAGGTAAGTGCTCTTGTCATAATAAGTGACCATGCGGGTTTTTGGATTCAACTGCAAAGGTCCTCTGACCAAAACATCCTCATTGAATGTCTGCTCGAATGAGCGTAGACGATTGACCAATTTTTGAACGGTGAAGGGTAAATGCATGATTACGTCCACCGAATCAGCGTTCGCAATTGGCTCATCTTCAGCGACGATCAGGATAACTGGCACATCAGGCAGGCGATTGTGATACCAGGAGCAGATCCGTAAGCCATTAGTGCGTAACGAGGCGGCATTAATCACGATCACGTCAGGGATAAAACCGTTCAAACTGACTAAACCATCACCGCCGCTGTTTACCTGTAAAACGGTATAGTCTTTGCGCAACAGGGCATCTTTGAAACAAATTTCAAGCTTGCGGTGTTTCTCGATTAAAAGCAATCTCTGCTGCTGTGGTTCCTGCAACACGGCCTCTTTCCGTTCAATGCTCTTCACGCCTGTTTTGCCTCTTCACGCCCGTAGATCGCAGGCAGGCAGGTGATGTGGTGGTTAATTTAATTCATTATATCCGAAACTCGCCAAACTTCTCAGAAATTTTCCTCGGAAAATCCTCAGTTGCTCATGAGCTCCAATTTTTTAAGGTGAAGCCAGAGCAAACATGTTAGAATCTAAGTCTACAATTAATCAAGAAAATAATTGGTGAAATATGGGAAAAATGATCGAATGTCAGATTGACAGCGTCAGAGTCAGCCTGACCAATCAGGATCGTATCATCGTCTTGAAGGACAAAACAAGTGACCGCTATGTGCCAATTTGGATTGGTTTATTTGAAGCCGAATCGATCACAATTGCACTGCAAAATATCGCCGTCGCAAGACCGCTCACCCACGATCTGTTGTTAAAGATCTTGCACCAGTTGGGGGCACGCTTGCTGCGGGTGGAGATAACCGGGCTGGTAAGCGAAACCTATTATGCCAACCTCGTCATCGAAACCGATAAAACCTTTTTTATCGACTGCCGACCCTCAGACGCTTTGGCACTTGTGGTTCGCACGGGAGCCCCGATCTTCGTAGATGAAGAAATCCTGAATGAAGTCGGAATCCAACCGGAAGACATGATGCTATATGATAATGAGGAGTCAGAGGAAGCGGTTGATGAGCCGGAAGATCTCTCGGTTTTTGAAGACTTTCTTGATAACCTTCAAGAGGGCGGCAGCCAGGATGATGCTTCAAACCCGGAACCTCCTACGAATCCAAATCCGGATACTGACCTACCTTTCTAATCCAGCGAACAGGAGCCGTTGTGGACGATTTGTATCAACAATCTGAGGAGACCGTCTCTATCAGCGAGAATAAACTGCACGATCGCGAGATGGAAGAAGCCCTGATTGGGGCTATCATGATCAACCCGGATTCGCTCATTGATGTGATGTCTATTCTCGAACCGGGCGATTTTTATCAACCCCGCCATCAGTGGATTTGGGAAGCCTTCCTCTCCTTGGACCAGGAAAAGCATTACATCGATGTCCTGACGGTCCAGGAAGTGCTTGAATCACGAGGGCAGCTTGAAGATGTTGGTGGTCTGGATTACCTGCTTCAGCTCAGCAACCGTGTGCCTTCCTCCTCACATGCTGTGTCCTATGCTCGCACGATCAGTGAATTAAATACCCGCCGCAGGCTGGTCAAATCGGCAACCGATATCGCTCAGCTGGCTTATCACAAAGACATGGACCTGGATGTCGTTATCGATAAGTCGGAGAGCTTGATTTTCAACGTTAGTGAGAATCGTTATAAGAGGGATTTGGTTCCGATTGGCTTGGTCGCCAGGAATTATCTGCAACAGGTTACAGAAGCCAGCGCCAGCGATGAGGAAATTGGCGGGCTCAAGACCGGTCTCAAAGCTGTGGACGGTGTTTTGGATGGCTTGCACAAATCGGACTTCATTATCGTGGCCGGACGTCCTGGTATGGGCAAAACCGGTTTTATGGTTGGTATTGCCAAGCACGCAGGCATGGTTTTGCGTCGTAATGTGGCTATGTTTTCGCTGGAAATGTCTGCCGAACAATTACTGCAACGTATGCTGGCACAAGAGACCGGGATCGATTCACAAAAATTGCGCTCCGGGCAATTCACTGTTGAAGAAGCGGATCGTTTCGCCAGTGCTATTACCAAATTTGAACATGTCAATATCTTCATTGACGACACACCCGGTATCACTCCGCTGCAACTGAGTGCAAAATGCCGACGGCTCAAAGATGAGCACACACTTGATTTGGTGATCATTGATTACCTGCAGTTGATGTCCGGTGATCGACGCTCTGAGAACCGCGTCCAGGAGGTTTCCTATATCTCCAGGCAACTGAAAATTTTAGCCCGTGAGCTGAATGTGCCGGTTTTGGCAGCAGCCCAGCTCTCTCGTGCCGTTGAGCAGCGCCAGGATAAAACACCGATCCTTTCTGACCTGCGTGAATCCGGTTCCCTGGAACAAGATGCAGATATCGTTATGTTCATCAACCGACCGCACGCGGATGACAAAGACAGCCCCTATCAAAGTATCGCCAAGGTTGCAATTGCGAAACATCGTAATGGTCCGGTCCATCCAGGGGTGGAACTGGTCTTCCGGGAACGGCTGGCACAATTCGTAGACAAGGCATATGTAAGCTGAGATTATCATGGTGATGGATGGACAACCCATTTTTTCAGAAAAAACCACTCCAATAGGGATTCCAGTTAATTTTTTGGAATGTGTCAAGGGGATCAGCGCGGAAAGTCTGCTGGTCTTGATTGCTTTTTTCCAATTGATGAGTCAGCAGGAGCAGACGAGTGAGCTTGCCCTGGTTTTTGACCTCAAAGCCAGCCAACCCGGTTTTTTTGGATCAGCGGATCAGCGTTTGGAGATTGCGTTGGTCGAACTGCATAACACCGGTCTGCTGTTCTCCTGGACCGACCCCAATAACCCACAAAAGACCTATTTAATCCCAGGCACACCTAACGGGATTGAAACCTATCGGAAATTATGTGAAAACCCTGACCTGGTAGGAGCGTATCGGCTGGCAAAGATTTTGCCCGATAACGACCGCCCCAACCTTTTTAAACTTTATGAAGACAATTTCGGCGCGCTTACTCCCATGATAGCAGAAACGTTAAAGGCGGATTTAGAAACCTATCCCCTGGACTGGATTGAAGATGCCATGAAAGAAGCTGTCGAATATAATGCTCGTAACTGGAGATATGTGCAGGCGATACTACGCAACTGGCAAGAAAAAGGACGCAAGAGAAGCAATGAAGAAGGTAAACGAGATCTCGACCAATTTAGGAAACTCTACCTCGAGCAAAAAAGAGACCAACACGGCGGCTGAACCGGCAGACGAGCCAGTAAGAATCATGGATGGACCGGGTGACCCTGATTGCCCCATTTGTCACGGGATTGGTTTTGTTGGTTTTGATGTGCCCATGGACGATCCCCGCTTTGGTCAAAGCGAGATCTGTGTATGCCGCCTGAACTCCATCCAGTCTCTAAAACAACAGCACCTTTTTCAACTGAGTAATCTCGGCTCGCTGGCTGAACTGACCTTCTCCAATTTTATGCCCCGCGGCAGAGTCGGGCTGGGTGTTACCCAGGCAAACTCGCTGGAACAAGCCTTCAATTCTGCTCAGAATTTTGCTGGCACTCAAAAAGGTTGGCTATTATTGACCGGCGGTTATGGATCTGGCAAGACACATCTTGCTGCTGCCATCGCCAACCAGGCGGTTTCAATGGGCACCCCAACAGTTTTCCTGACCGTCCCGGACCTCCTGGACTGGTTGCGGGCTTCCTTCTCATCCTCTGGTGATTCGAATTTTGAAGAACGCTTTAACGAGATGCGTAATGCGGCGATGCTTGTGCTGGATGATTTTGGTACTCAAAGTTCTACACCCTGGGCTGAAGAGAAATTGTTTCAAATAATCAATTCACGCTACATCAACCGCCTTCCAACGGTCATTACCAGCAATCAGCAGCTCACCGATTTTGAAGGGCGCATCCATTCCCGCTTGCTTGACCCCGACCTGGTAACGCATGTGCACATTCTGGCACCAGATTTTCGCAACCCAACCGATGAATTTGGGCATCCTGAATTGTCCAGTTTGCACCTTCATTCAAAACAGACCTTCGGCAATTTCAGTTATCGCAAGGACGAAGGCTTGCGTAAAGAGGATCTCAATTCGCTTCGCGAAGCTTTCGAAGCTGCCCAGGCTTTTGCTGAAAACCCCAAGGGCTGGTTGAGTCTGCACGGCACTTATGGATGCGGCAAGACTCACCTGGCTGCCGCCATAGGCAATTACCAGGCTGCCAAAGGAGCCCCACCGCTTTTCATTGTTGTTCCGGATCTGCTGGATCACCTGCGGGCTGCCTTTGCTCCCAACAGCGGTATCAGCCTGGACAAACGTTTCAGCGAGGTGCGTACAGCCCATCTGTTGATTTTGGATGATCTTGGTACACAATCGGCAACCCCCTGGGCTCGGGAGAAGCTCTATCAACTCTTCAATTACCGATACAACGCGGAGCTTCCGACTGTCATTACTTCGTCCGCTTTGCCCGATGAACTCGACCAGCGACTTTACAGCCGTATGTCCGACCGTCGCCTGTGCCGCATTCAAATCATTAGCGCGCCAGGATACACAGGAAAGTGAGAAAGTCCAGCAGGTAATTGCAAAAGTGCATCGATTTTATTTGAGTAACACCAACATAATTTTTGGGTATAATGGAAAATCGTGTATACAAAGGAATTAACGCGTGTTAGGGGACGCGAACAGGAGAAAATAAATGGATAATAAGATTATTCGAGAGTATCCAAACAGGTTTGATTTGCCTTATCGCATTAAGAGACTGGGTAATATCGCTCATAACCTCTGGTGGGTTGGGAACCCGGAAGTCGCCAGGCTTTTCAAGGAGGTCGATGCTCTCAAGTGGAGATTAAGCAACCACAACCCGATCGTCATGCTTCGTACAGTTGAAAAAGCGAAATTTGAAGACCTGATCAAAGACCGCTATTTCCTCAATCGATATGACCAGATCGTGCAGGATTTTGATGCTTACATGAGCCGCAAGGACACCTGGTTTAATCAGAAATATCCAAACAATTGCGGCGATGAAATTGGCTATTTTTCGTTTGAATACGGACTGCATGAATCCTTGATGGTCTACGCTGGTGGTTTGGGCATCCTTTCCGGTGACCATTTGAAAGAAGCCAGCGACCTTGGGTTGCCCCTTGTTGCGGTCGGTTTTGTTTATACCTACGGTTACTTTTCTCAACGGATCACAGAAGATGGTTGGCAGGAAGCTCAGAACGTTGAGATCAATTTCGAAGATATGCCGATCGTCGCCCTCTTTGATGAAAACCACGAACCCATCAAAATATCCATCGAACTCCCCGGTCGCACGCTTTGGGCAAGGCTCTACGAAATTCATGTTGGACGTGTGCGTTTGATTCTTTTGCACACCAACCTACCCGAGAATAATCCCCAGGATCGCCAATTGACCGATAAACTTTACATCAGCGATCCGGAACTGCGGATTTCGCAGGAGATGCTCCTGGGTATTGGTGGGCTGCGCGCTCTGCAGCGCCTCGGTCACAACCCTACCATTTTCCATATGAATGAAGGGCATTCTGCTTTCCTGACGCTCGAACGAATGTCCCAGCTGATGAATGAAAAAAGACATACTCTGGAAGAAGCCAAGGAAATCGTCAGGAAATCCAGTATTTTTACAACCCACACTCCTGTTCCGGCGGGTAACGATGAGTTCCCCACCTGGCTGATGGATAAGTATTTTGCTAATTATTGGGGCAACCTCGGTTTGAATCGCGATCAGTTTATGGACCTGGCAAAAATCCAGACCGATTGGTCTGACGAGGTCTTCAGCATGCCGGTTCTGGCGCTGAAGCTTTCTGACTATCGCAACGGGGTTTCCAAGTTACACGGAGAGGTCTCTCGCAAGATGTGGAACTACCTCTGGCCGAATGTAAACCCGGAGGATGTGCCCATCAGTTACATCACCAATGGCGTCCATACCGGCACTTGGATTGCGCGCAGGCTTGCTGATCTCTACAATAAATATCTCGGTCTCGATTGGAGAGAACACCTGGATGATCCCGAAATGTGGGAACGAATCGATGCCATTCCCGATAGCGAACTTTGGCAGGTGCGCATCCACCTGAAACGAAAACTTGTCAGTTACATGGTGGCACGCGCTCGCGATGAATGGGGACACGACCGTGTCCATCCTGTTCAAACCGTTGCCAGCGGTGTCTTGCTTGACCCGTTAGCGCTTACCATTGGTTTTGCCCGCCGCTTTGCCACCTACAAACGTGCCAACCTGATTTTCAGGGATTACGAACGCTTGATGAAAATCGTAACGAACGAAGAACAACCGGTTCAAATCATTTTCGCCGGCAAAGCTCACCCAGCCGACGAGCCGGGAAAACGCCTGATCCAGGAAGTCTACCGGCATGTCAAGAATTCCCATAATGGTGGACGCCTGGTATTTTTGGACGATTATGACATGGATGTGGCGCGCCACCTGGTTCAGGGCGTTGACATCTGGCTCAACACCCCCCGCCGACCGCGCGAAGCCTCCGGTACCAGCGGTATGAAAGCCGGTATGAACGGGACGTTAAATTTCTCGGTTCTGGACGGTTGGTGGGCAGAAGGTTACAACGGCAAAAATGGCTGGGCAATTGGGGATAACACCCACTTCGATAACCAGGATCTGCAGGATGAAGCTGATGCGCTCAGCCTCTACGATACCCTTGAAAACGAGATCGTGCCGCTCTACTACACCAAGCGTTCAGGTGATGGTCTGCCCGGACCATGGATTGAACGGATCAAGGAATGTATCCGCACCGTATCGCCTCAATTTTCCATGACCCGTATGGTCAAGGAATATACGACTGAGCTGTACCAACCTTGTTGGTTGACCGCGAAAGAGGAAACCGCGAGCGAAGAATTGGCAAAATAAGCTTCTTTTTTAGAGGTTAAGTCCCCAAAGAAAACTCGAGGAGTGGGCAGGGGTTGAGGATCAAATAGAAAACGTCTGCAATGGCAAATTGCGGTTGCAGACGGTTTACTACTAATTAGTACGGAGAATTTAAAATTATGACTGAATTTTTCACCTGGCAGATACTTGGAACAACGCTTTTGATCTTTCTGGTCAGAGTCCTTTCCATAACGATGGACACATTGCGTTTCATGCTTACTATGCGTGGAAAACGCGGCATTTCCTGGTTTTTGGGCTTTTTTGAGTCTATTTTGTTTGTACTTACGGTTGGTGCCGTGCTGGATGATATGACCAACTTCCTTTACATCATTGGTTATTCTGCTGGCTTTGCCACTGGAAACGTAGTTGGTATCTATCTTGAGAGAAAACTGGCTTTAGGCTACTCGCATATCAGCGTGATCAGCAAAAACAAAGGTGCTGAGGTGGTAAAAGTTTTGCGCGACAATGACTTTGCTGTCACGGAAATCCCAGCTCAAGGGAAAGACGGACCTGTTTGCATCAGCGACCTGTCTGTTCGTCGAAAGGATATCGCTGACGTAGAGAAAATTATCCAGGATACCGATCCTGAAGCGTTTATTACTATCGAAGATGTAACACCACTGCGTGCAGGTTACTGGGGAAGGCAGAATGTCAGAAGGTAATTCAGCAAAACGCGCGCTGATATTTGATTTCGATGGTCTGATCCTGGATACCGAAACAGCTGAAGTCAAAATCTGGAACGATCTTTATTCGCAAGTTGGCTTGACTTTTGATATGGATGCCTACATTGGGATTGTTGGCTCCAATGGTGCTGGACGTTATGACCCTGCCCAAATGCTTGCGGATCGGGAAGGCGAAGTACGCAGTTATGGACAGATCCGAGAAGAATTCGAGCAAAAAGAATTAGCCTATTGCGAAAAACTGGAAGCAATGGAAGGTATTGTCGATTTAATTAGAAACGCTAAAGCCAGAGGATACCTTCTGGCGATTGGTACCAGCGGAATTTACTCATGGGTCCACGCCCATCTGACCCGTCTTGGGCTTCTGGAAAATTTTGAAGTCATTGTTACCTCTGAAGATGTTGAAAAAGCAAAACCTGCGCCAGATATTTTTCTAAAAGTACTGGAAACATTGGGCGTTTCAGCGGACAATGCAATTGTCCTGGAAGATTCTCAAAACGGCGTAATGGCAGCATACCGCACCGGCATCCGCGCGGTTGCAGTCCCAAACCCTACCACCGTAATTCAAGACTTCTCTCTCGCCACTGCAGTGATACACTCGCTGGCGAATTTCAACCCTGATCAGTATTTGTAATTGATCGTTGATCGTAACTCGTGACAATCTCCGCGGATTTCTTGTCATCCTCAGCGAAGCGGAGAACCTTGTCAGCCGAAGTTATGGAGAAAGATTCTTCGCACAAGTAGTGCACTGCGTAAAACAGCTCAGATTGACAGTTGATTTATACGACTTGGCTCAGCGATGGATTTCATTCCACACACGAAAAGAAGCCGGGCTTATAAACGGAACCCGGACTACTGCTCTTCATCAACGCTTTTCATTTCTCATAGAATGCTATCCATCTTTACCTTCGCTTGTACTATAATTTCCCTACCCGACATAAAAGAAAGGGAAAATTAATTATGGAAATCGATCCTTCTGCATTTTATTTTGGCAATCCCTATGACCTGAAGACCCAGGCCATCATCCCCGACAAACTAACTTATTACGATCCGCAAGACCTTACCACGCACATGATCATCACCGGTATGACTGGCTCGGGTAAAACCGGTATGGGTATCATACTGCTGGAGGAAGCCGCGCTCAAAGGTATCCCAGCTATCCTGATCGATCCGAAAGGCGACCTGACCAACCACGTTCTGCATTTCCCAGACTTTCTACCGACGGATTTTGCTCCCTGGGTGGATGCTGATGCTGCCAAGCGGGAAGGTCAGACGGTTGAACAAGCTGCTGAAGCTGCTGCCGCATCCTGGAAAAAAGGCACTGAACGTTCCAGTATTGATCGCGCTCGCATGGAAAAACTGGCAAGCAGTGTTGATTATGCCATCTATTCACCCGGTTCAGATTCCGCGATTCCAGTCAGCATCCTGTCTTCCTTGAAAGCCCCGGCCATCGACTGGGAAGAAAACAAAGAAATGCTGCGCGAATCGATCAGCAGCACAGTGACAGCATTGCTGGAACTGGTCGGCTTCAAAGATATCGACCCGGTGCGCTCGCGCGAACACATCTTAATGTCCAATATCTTTGAACAAGCCTGGAGCGAGGGCCAGGACCTTGACCTTGAAAAACTGATCTTACAAGTGCAAAATCCACCGTTTGAGAAACTGGGCGTCTTCGCGATTTCCAAGTTCTATCCCGAAAAGGACCGTTTCGAACTTGCGATGCTGCTGAACAACTTCATTGCTGCGCCATCGTTTGAGAGTTGGCTTGAAGGGCAGCCGCTGGATATCCAGAGTCTGCTCTATTCCCCGGACGGCAAACCCAAGCACAGCATCTTTTACCTGGCACACCTGGCAGATGCCGAGCGCATGTTCTTTGTGACACTGCTCTATTCCGCCGTTGAGACCTGGATGCGCACGCAATCGGGTACCAGTGACCTGCGCGCGCTGGTCTATTTTGATGAAATCGTTGGCTATTTGCCGCCGGTTGCCAACCCTCCCAGCAAACCGATCATCCTTCGCATGCTCAAGCAAGCGCGAGCCTTTGGTGTTGGGTTGGTTCTCTCCACGCAAAACCCGATCGACCTGGATTACAAAGCCCTTTCCAATGCAGGCACCTGGATTATCGGTAAACTGCAGACCGACCAGGATAAGCAGCGCTTATTGGACGGGCTTACCAATGTTTCTGGCTCTTTTGACCGCCCCTTCTTTGACAACACCATCTCTGCCCTGGGCAAGCGGGTTTTCCTGCTGCATAATGTTCACGCCAAGGGACCAGAAATTTTTACCACCCGTTGGGCGATGAATTATTTGCCTGGACCAATCACCCGTAATAAGCTGGACGATCTCAACCGCCTGGCTGGTGCCGATGTGCGCCTGGTTTCTGCCGCGCAAAGTGGATCTGGTCAAGCCATTTCTGCTCAGGATGTTGTTGGTGGCAGCAATGGGAACCTCCCGGGTAGTTCAACCCAACCAGTCCTGGGTTCCAAGGTGGATGTATTTTATCTACCCGTTAAAATGAGCCTCGGTGACGCCTATAAGCAAGCTGCTGAGCGCGGCATTGCCCCGACTATACAGCCGCGCTACCATTATCGCCCCGCTCTGATCGGGCAGGCGCAAATCTGGTTTGCCAACCGAACCTACAATGTTAACACTCAAAAGAGAGTGACTGTCTTGATGCCAGAGTTGAGGACCCGCGGTTTGGTCCAGTGGCAGGATTACCAGGTTGAAGAAATGCCCTCCAAAGAGTTTGACTCAGGTCCAATACCGGAAGCTACCTTTGCAGACCTGGTCTATCCGTTTGACGACGAGAAGAATGTTGGTGACCTTTCTGATGATTTTACAGATTGGCTCTATCGTAATTACCAGTTGACCCTTTACCGCAACCCGGACCTGAAACTGGTGTCGGAAGTTGGCGAGAGCAAAGAATCTTTCAGTGCCCGGACCCAACAGGCTGGCAAGACTAATCTTGACGAAGGTATTGAGGCGATCCAGGATAAATATGCCAAGCAGAAGAAATCGATTGAGGACAAACTGCTCAAAGAAGAAATGGCACTGGAAAAGGATAAACAGATCCTCAATAATCGCCGTATTGAAGAGGCTGGCAATGGTCTGCAAACGGTCATCAGCTTGCTTGGTAAACGAAAAAAGAGCATTAATAGTTCGCTGACCAAGAGACGCATGACTGCCACAGCGAAAGCCAACGTGGAAGAATCGGAAGCGATGATCGAAAGGTATAAATCACAATTGGCTGAACTGGACGCGAAAATGCGGCAAGAAATTGAAGAGTATAAATTCAACGACCAGGGAAAATCGGTAGAGATCGAGGAGATTTTCATCAAACCCCTGAAAAAGGACGTCATGGTGGAGTTCTTTGGTCTGGCCTGGGTACCGGTTTATGCCTTCAAAAATGGCGACCGCTGGCTCGAAATCGACGCGTTTTAAATCTTATTTGTTTTTAGATAGTGTAGACCGGCTTCTGTAGTTGAAGCCGGCCTCTTTTAATTAGGCACTGCGAGACACTTTGCCATCAGGCAATCAGGGAAGGAAAAAATTGGTTTGGCAAAGGATTGCAGCCGGCTTTCGCTTTATTTGTACGGGCGGGTTCCAAACCCGCCCAATGGGTTACTCCGGGTTTATCCCCGTTACATCCCCAAATCCATTGACTTCGATCACCCAATCGCTGCCTGGGACGGCTTGTTGAAACAGGTCGTAATCGGTGGTCGTGAACTGGTAATCCTCGCCTGAGGTTGAAAAAGTGATGGAATAGCGTTCGGTTGAATCACCAAAGCGTTGGTCGGTGCCCAGGCTGGTGCTTGGCCATATGGCATTGGTACCATAGCCATCCTCCTGCAGGGTGTTGACCACCACCCACTGCATTGTGTCATACGAGCAATAATCTTCGTACACCTTGTAGTAACAATCATGCACAACTTCCCCAACACCGGTGCCGGTATCGATTGTGTAGGGCGTTCCACAAACCTCTTCGGAGTTTTGTCTTGGGGTTTCTGAATCGTAACGATAACGCAGCTGGCAATTGTAGGTTTGGGCATTGGAGGGGATATTTGCTTCCCAGTCGCTGGCACGCACCACCTGGTAAGCCTCCAATGCCACTTGCCTCTGCCAATATACTTCAGAAACGGTGGCATCCAGCTGGTCAGTCTGGCTCATCCGGGTAAAGTACATCACCCCAAAAACGCAGCTTGCCAGCAGCATAATTATTATGACGATCAATGCCCACTTCGGCAGGGGTCGACGTGGAATCGCCTGGGAGGCGGGAGCAGACTGGATGGTAGGTGTTGCCGGTGAAGAGGCGGACTGGTCTTCAATTACAGCGCCAGCTGGCCTGGATGTTGCTCCGACGGTGAGGTCACCGCCGCATTCCACGCAAATTTGGGTCTCAGCAAGATTGCGCGTGCCACAATACGGACAGTGCTTGTCTGGTCCGGATTTTGCCATACGGATCAGGGCTTCGTCTTTGATAAAGTTAAATGTAGTTGGATCCACCCGGTCAAATTTGACGTCGATAGGCTGGGGAGCTCCGCAGGACGTGCAGGACCGAATTGCACCGGGATTCCGGGTCCCGCAACTGTCACAAGTCCAGACTAATTCAATGTATCCAAGCACTTTTCTGGCCATTTTTCGACTCCAAAATGTTAGTTCTGCAACAAATTAAGTATAGCAGAGCTTGAGGAATCTAAAATCATATTAACAATTACTGTGTAGAGACCTGGGGTCAATTCCTGTGCTCGGCCTGTGCCCCAAAACAAAGTGGAGGGGTATCAGGTGACCGGCTACGGACCGGGTGCCTATGCTCAGACTTCAGGTTCAGGCTTAATTGTGGCTTGGACAGCCTTAAGACTCAGGATGGTCATTAGGGGAATACTGCCCAAAACCAGGGGAATGTAAACATAAAATGATAGAACCAGCAGGGCTAGCATCACCAGCGAGATGATCGCGGCATAGATGGGCTGCTTCAGGATGATCACAAAACCATTCCTCCAAGCCTGCTTAAACGTTTTTTCATCCTGCAGAAAGTAACATGCCAGGCTATAAAATTGCCAGACTATCCAGAGCACGCCCGTCAAAATGGTCAAGATCGTTAAAACGGGGGCAGATTCCAATTGGGAATTGTAATAAAACCAAACATTCGTAACCAAAACAAGGATCACAACCAGGTTGATTCCACCCCAACCAAGGCTTTTGAGGAAATACTGCTTGAAGCCTTTCCAAAAACCAATCAGGCCGGTCCGGTCGCGGTGGCTGAGGTCCAGTGTTTCCTGGTAAATTCCAAACAGAGCAGCTGGAAGCAAGACGACAGTCAGACTCAACAAAATCGCCACCAGGGATACCACTACCTGGTTGCCCCAATCGCTCCACCATAGTTTACCTGCGTCAACAATGATATCGAAAGCTTGTGCTGGTTTCATATTCACCTTAGCTATAAATTATAATTGCTATGTTAAAGTGGAGGTCAAGGTGCTTGATATTAAAGATTGTTTCGTTGTAGTCCTGGATGTTCAGGGGAATCTGGCAAAAGTGGTCGCAGATTCCGAACATGTTAATGAAAATATCAAAAAATTCGTCCAGGGCATCCTGGAACTGGGTCTGCCCATCTTCCTTACAGAGCAATCGCCAGAAAAAATCGGGCACACCACGGAAACAATCCTTGCTCTGCTGCCCGACTATCCTGAATTTCCCCGTACCACCTTCAGCATTTGGCAAGACGAAACGCTCAGGGATGCCATTCTCCAATCTGGCAAAAAACAAGCCTTGTTGTGCGGCTTTGAGAGCCACATTTGCCTCTATCAAAGCGCGATCGATCTGCAAGAAGCTGGCTATGAGGTGTGGATGATCGCTGACGCCATTTCCTCCCGCGATTTGGTCGACAAAGATATCGCCCTCACCGAACTGCGAGGAGAGGGTGTTCACTTATCCACCGTCGAGATGATGCTCTTCGCCCTTTTGGGTGATGCCCGTCATACCGCTTTCAAGGCGGTTTCAAAAGTAATTCTCTAAACCCGTTGATCCGAATATATGTATTTCTTACACGGATGATGTAGTATCCTTTCTAATAATCACATGGAGATCTTATGACAACAGATGTAATTCCCGAAAAGAAAAAAAGAAAACCCCGCTGGTGGCTGACTGTACTGGTTTTGCTGGCGATCGTTGGTGCCGTTCTCTTGATCAATAATTATCGTCAGCGACAGGCGATGCAAGCAACGATCGCTGATTTGAGCACCACACCCCTGAGCCGTGAAACCCTGCAAACCACGATCAGCGGCACCGGAAACCTGCGACCTCGCCAATCCATCACGCTCCTTTGGCAGAGCAGCGGAACAGTGTCACAGGTTGATGTTGCGGTTGGTGATATGGTTGAGGCTGGTCAGGTTTTGTTAAGCTTGGACGAAAACAATCTTCCAGCGGAGATCATCCAGGCTTCGTTAAACAAAATCACTGTCACCCAGGCACTTGACAACCTGGAAGCCAACACCCTGCTGCAGCGCGCAACCCTCAACAACAACATCCAAACAGCCCGAAGCGCAATCACGGATATTGAAACACAGCTGCTCAACCTGGAGTCTCGCGAATGCGAGAGTTGGCGGTTGGACAACCTGCGCAGTGACTATGAAAATGCGTTGGAAGGTTACCAAAATTGGCCAACCGAATCGGGTTGGTTCCGCGTGCAGGCTGCAAAATCCGCCCTGGATTATTGCGACCCGGAGGTTATCTCTCAACAGATTTCTGCTCTGCAAAGCCAACTCGACCTTCAGAAGGAAAACGAGTCTCTTTGGCAGCAGGATTTGGAAAGAATTCAGTCCGGACCTGACCCAGTGGAAGTAGAAAAACTGGAACTGCAGCTCAGCATGGCAGAAAAACAACTGGAAAACCAGTATATCAAGGCACCATTCAATGGCACGCTTCTCAGCCTCAATCAGGACACAGGCGACCAGGTGAGCCCTGGCAGCGTGGCAGCACAGGTCGCTGATATGAGCGAATTGTTTGTCGAAGTCCCCATTTCGGAGGTTGACATCCCCGCGATCCAAATAGGTCAGCGGGTTACGCTCCTCTTTGATGCCTATTTTGAAGAGGAATTCTCAGGTGTCGTTTACGATATTTCTGAAAGCGGCGAACGCAGCACTGGCGTAGTCAATTACACCGTCACGGTTAGAATGGAAGACCAGTCTGCCAGGATCAAACCTGGAATGACTGCAGCAGTGAGCATTCTCACAGAAGAAAAGCCCAATACCCTGGTTATTCCAGCCGAATCGATTTTCTCCAGGGATGGCTTGGATTACGTTTACGTCCTGCGGGACGGCAACCCCGAAATGGTCCAGGTGACGGTTGGGGCATATTCGAACCAACTGATCGAAGTCCTCGAAGCAGATATTGCAGAAGGTGAATTGATTGTAGTTAATCCGCCCATCGATACCATTTCCAACTTCGGAATAGGACAAAGGATCCGCTGAGTGACTGACAACACGCCCTCTCCTGTTATTCGCATCCGGGATCTTACCAAAGTGTATCACCTTGGTGCCGGTAATGACGTCCATGCTTTGCGAGGTGTCAGCCTGGATATTTTCCCTGGCGAGATGGTCGCTATCATGGGTCCAAGCGGTTCCGGTAAATCGACCCTGATGAACATGATCGGCTGCCTCGATTCTCCCAGCGGGGGTGAGTATTACCTGGATGGATTGTTGGTATCCGACCTGGTGGACGATGAGCTTGCTGCGGTAAGAAACAGCAAGATCGGATTCATTTTCCAGAAGTACAACCTGCTTGCTCGTGCAACTGCTGTCGAAAATGTGGAATTGCCTTTGCGCTATAGCGATGACCCCACCAATATGACCGAACGAGCTAAAGCCATGCTCGAGTTGGTCGGTCTCGGTGATAGGTTCGATCATAAACCCAATGAACTTTCCGGAGGACAACAGCAGCGTGTTGCCACTGCTCGCGCCCTGATCAATCATCCGGCGATTATCCTGGCAGACGAACCTACCGGAAATCTTGATTCCGTCTCGGGACAGGAAGTTTTAGGTCTGCTGCTGAAATTGAACCGCGAGAATGGTACAACAATCGTAATCGTGACTCACGACCAGGGTGTTGCCAGCCAGGCTCAACGCACGATTCGGCTCTTCGATGGCAATATTGTGGATGGGGAGCAGCACTGATGTCCTTCTTACGTGTTCTTAAAGAATCAATCGCCAGCATCTTTTCCAACAGGATGCGCTCCTTTCTGACTATTTTGGGGATCGTTATTGGTGTTGGTGCTGTGATTGGAATATTGTCAATCGGCGCGGGAGCTTCAGATAGCATCCTGGGTCAAATTGAGTCGATCGGTACCAATACCATTTACGTGATGAACGGCGGTCAGGACGAAGTCACCAATCCGAAATCACTTACGCTTACCGATGTCGAAGCCCTTTCCAATCGGTCGCGCGCGCCTCATATTTTGCGTGTCACACCGGTGATGATGGGACAATCTTCATTTTCATCAGGTGATGCCAGCCTTCAAACAACGGTCTTTGGTAGCTATTCCGAGTACGCAGAAGTGACAGGCGTTGAACTGGATGAAGGCGAATATATTTCAGCATCAGATGTTGACACACGCGATGCGGTGGTCGTGATTGGACCTGATCTGGCAGAAGAACTGTTCGGTCGGCGCAGCGGCGTGGTGGGAAGCGTAGTTCGGATCAATAACTTCCCCTATCGTGTGATCGGCGTCACCAAGGCGAAGGGCGGTAACCAGTTTAACAATCCCGATCTGCAAGCCTATATGCCAATCACCACGATGCAATTACGCGTGGTCCGCCAAACCGTTCCCAACTCCGTCCAATTTATCATAGTGCAGGCACAGGATGCTCAGTCGATCCAATTAGCGATCGATGAAGCCCAACAAGTTTTGCGCGAAACTCACCGTCTGACCCCCAGGCAACCCAACGATTTTACCCTTACGAACCAGGAAGACATCCTGGACATCGCCAACTCGATCACCAGCATCCTCACGATTCTGTTAGCGGGAATTGCCGGGATTTCGTTGCTGGTTGGAGGGATTGGGATCATGAACATCATGCTGGTGACTGTGACTGAACGTACTAATGAGATTGGCTTGCGCAAAGCCTTAGGCGCTCGAAAATCAGACATTATGTTTCAGTTTCTGACTGAATCGGCTTTGCTCAGTCTGATCGGAGGAATCTTTGGTATTGCCTTGGGTTGGGTTTTTGCTCTTATCGTAGGAACTATTGCCAGGAACACAGGTACCCCCTTAACGCCGGTTGTGCAGATCGAGGCGGTGCTGTTGGCGACCCTGTTCTCTACGCTGGTTGGTGTCTTTTTTGGCTGGTACCCCGCCCAGCAGGCTGCCAACCTCGAACCCGTCGACGCGTTAAGATACGAGTAGTTACAAAGCCGGGTTCAGTTCCTGCCCCCCGTGTGTCTACATGCGGGGTTGAACCCGGCGTTTGAGGGGGTCAGCGTGGAAGTCGTCCCCTACGTTTTTGTAGCGGTGACCATGGAAGGTTGCCCGTCAATTGCATTTCCAAAAACCACACCCACACGCGACTGCGTCGGGACTTCGCCCTTCAATCCCCCTCAGCCTAAGGCTCGCAAGCAGCCTGGAGGGGGTAAATGAGTTGTAGGTTCGGTTGCGGTCAATGCTTCAATCTATGAGATAATCATTATTATTCATTCAAAATCTGGGAGGCAGCAATGAAACGCAAAGTCACCTTTGGTAAGATCCTCTTATTCATCATCATTGCCTATCTGAGCATCGGGCTGGTTTATTCTCTTGCCGGTTATGTTCAGCATGTCATCGATGCCAAACCTGTGGTATTCTCGCTTCTGGTTGGCATTCCCTTCGACATGGTCGGCTGGCCTCTAAGCATGCGCGGTGATTACATCAACGGCTTTCTGGACATGCAATTCTTCGTCACCGCTGCCGCCATCCTGATCGCCTTCATTCTTTTCTTGAGATTGCTTTTCCGCAAGCCGAAAGCAAAGTAGCGGTCGCATTGCATGGTGCGCCCGACGTCAGGTTCAACTCCTGGTGTAAACACACGGGACCTGACCTACAAAAATTGGTCTCATAGTTACCTTTTTAGTATTGCAATTTCTTATGAGCAACAGCTCACCTATCATCCGTATTTTTAAACTTCTGACGTCAGATTGAACTATTTATCGTGCCGGTCTCCTACCGAGCACGGGATTTGACCGCCATGTCGCTCTTGTGCCAAACAAAAAACGCCTGCAGTTCAATGCAGACGTTTTTGAAAATGAATCAGAAAAACTTATCCAACAATACCGGTAACCAATGCCAGCAACAAACCGCCGGCAATTACGCTGCCAAGCTGACCTGCCGTATTGGCACCCATGGCATGCATGAGGATGAAGTTGGTGGGGTCTTCTTCCAACGCCATTTTGGCTGAAAGTCGCCCGGCCATCGGGAAGGCGGAAATCCCACAAGCACCGACGAGGGGGTTGACTTTATTGTGGGTGATCACTGCCATCAGCTTGCCAAAAAGCAGTCCAGCAATGGTGTCGATCACGAATGCCAGCAAGCCCAACAACAAAATCTTGATCGTATCCAGGTTCAGGAAACTCTGGGCGGTCATGGTTGCACCAATCGACAGACCCAGGAACAGTGTGGCGATATTGATCAGTTCGTTTTGAGCCATCTTGCTCAAACGGTCAACCACCAGCGCTTCTCGCAGCAAGTTACCAAGCATCAATGCCGCCATCAACGGGGCTGCATCAGGAGCGACCAAGGCTACCAATAATGTGACCAGGATAGGGAAGAGAACCAGGGTCAGTCGGGAAACAGGCTTTGGCGAATACTCCATACGGATCAGGCGCTCTTTGCGGGTGGTCATCAGCTTCATAATTGGCGGTTGGATGATCGGGATCAGACTCATATAAGAATAAGCTGCCACCGCGATTGGTGCAATAATGTTTGGCGCAAGGCGTTCACCAACAAAAATGGCGGTTGGTCCGTCAATGGCGCCGATGCTGCCAATTGCTGCGGCTTCATTGATCGGGAAACCCAAAATAATCGCAAGAAGCAAGGTGATATAAATCCCAAACTGCCCCGCTGCCCCAAGCAGCACCAGGCTGGGTTGGGAAAGCAGCGGACTGAAGTCGATCATGGCACCTACGCCAACAAAGATCAGTAGAGGGAAGAGTTCAGTTTTGATGCCGGCATCATAAATGACTTTCATAAAGCCGACTTCGTTCGACATGCCCAGGTTGGCAAGCAGGCATCCGAAACCAATCGGCAGAAGCAACACTGGTTCATATTCTTTCCAAATCGCCAGGTAGATCAACACCAGCGCCGCCAAAATCATTACAGCGTTACCCCAGCTGAAACCGGCGAAGCCTTTACCCAGGTCTTGTAATAATTGGGTGAAATCCATTGACTTCCTCCTACCCTTCGAAAGTCATGATCGGTTGATTGTGCTTCACCAAATCACCAGGATTTACGTGGATGGAAGCAATCTTGCCATCCCGGTTTGCCTTAATTGAATTCTTCATTTTCATCGCTTCCAGCACGTAAAGTTCCTGTCCACTACTCACTGTTTGACCTTCTCTTACCTCAATTGAGATGATCACGCCTGGCAAAGGCGAGCTCAGGGTCAGGCTTCCAGCAGCTGCTGGCGTGGGAGCAGCGGCTGCCGGTGCAACGGGTGTGAGAGCGCTGCTCTTGGCTGCAGGAAGAGGCGTTTGCTCATCTTCCGGCCAAACTTCATAGGTCTGCCCATCCACCTCTGCGATAATCGGTCTGGCGTTCAAGTCCTTCAGGGTTACCTGGTATTGTTTTCCTTCAATGATGAGATTTACTTTCATCGTTTCCGTCCTCTGATGGTGTTTGAGTAAAGTTGTTGGGTTCTGCCGGCGGTCCACCAGGCATTTTCTGTGCCTGCGCTCGCACTTGGGCGGGGTGTGAACGAGGAGGTAGACATCTCGCTCTCCAGTGCATAGGCAACTGCAATGGAAGCGGCTAACGCACCGTTGGTATCGCCCACTGTTGTTTCTTCAGGTTCGACCAAATAAGCTTCAGCGAATGGTTCTTCCTCTTCAGTTTCTCGCTTATTGGTCAGTTTCACCAGGAGCGCCATAATGCCCCACAGAGCCAAAATCATGAGGAAAACCAGCCCCATGCCCGCCGCGGTGATCAATAATCCTTGACTGATAGTTGACATGTGTTCCGCCTATACTGGCATATTGCCGTGCTTACGGGCAGGGTTTATCTCCACCTTGTTTTCGAGCGCTTGTAAGGCTTCGATCAGTTTTTGTCGGGTTTCAGCTGGCTCGATCACTTCATCGATATAGCCAGCTTTAGCTGCTGCGTAAGGGTTGAGGAAATCTTCCTGGTATTGCTGGGTAAGGCGTTCACGCTCAGCCTGCGGGTCTTCAGCGGCTTTGATCTGGCGACCATAAAGAATGTTCGCGGCACCTTCGGCGCCCATCACCGCGATTTCAGCTGAAGGCCAGGCATAAGTGATATCTGTGCCCAGGTACTTGCTGCTCATGACCACGTATGCGCCGCCGTATGCCTTGCGGGTCACCACGCTGACCTTTGGCACAGTCGCTTCAGCATAAGCAAAGAGCACCTTGGCACCATGGCGGATCACGCCGCCGTGTTCCTGCTGAACACCGGGTAAAAAGCCGGGGGAATCGACAAAAGTCACGATTGGTAGGTTGAATGCGTCGCACATACGTACAAGCCGGCTGATTTTATCGGCTGAATTGATGTCCATCACGCCTGCCATCATGGAAGGTTCCTGGGAGACCACGCCAACTGGGCGTCCTGCCAGCCGTGCCAGCCCAACGATCGCATTGGGGGCGTAACCCGCCTGGATCTCGAAGAATGAGCCCTGGTCCATGATCGCGTTGATTGCATTTTGAATGCTGTATGGTTGGTTGGGGTCATCCGGAACAAGGTCGTTCAACATCTCTGAACGGCGGTTGACTGGATCGCTGGTTTGCGCGACCGGAGCGTGTTCGACGTTGTTTGATGGTAAGTACGAAAGTGCCTGGCGTGCCAGGGCGATTGCTTCTTGCTCATTGTCCCCAACCATCTGGCAGTTGCCGCTGACAGCCAGGTGCACATCAGCTCCACCGAGGGTTTCAGAATCGACTTCTTCGCCGGTAACGGTCTTGATCACAGCAGGACCGGTCAGGAACATATAGGACTGCTTGCGCACCATGATGATCAGATCGGTCACCGCAGGGGAGTAAGAGGCACCACCAGCGCAGGGACCCATGATCAGGCTGATCTGGGGAACAACACCGGAATAGACTGCGTTACGGCGGAAGATCTCAGCGTAACCGCCCAGGCTGTAAACACCCTCCTGGATGCGTGCGCCGCCAGAGTCGATCATGCCAATGATGGGGGAACCGGTTTTGACTGCCAGATCCATCACACGGCAGATTTTGTCAGCATGCATCTTACCCAGCGAGCCACCCTGAACCGTGAAATCCTGCGCGTAGACGTAGACTGTCCGTCCATCCACCTGTCCGTAACCGGTGACAACGCCGTCGCCAAGACCAGATTTGCCGTCCATGTCGTTGAGTGCGGTTGTCATTGCTCCGATTTCACGGAAACTGCCCTTATCGAGCAGCAGGTCGATGCGTTCACGGGCAGTCAGGCTGCCTTTGGCATGTTGTTTTTCAATGCGATCTTGCCCACCACCTAATTTGGACTCGGCACGCAAAGCCTTTAATTTATCAATGCGGGGGTTTTCCTCGGTCATTCAATCTCCTTGTGTGTTTTATAGCCCCGGTATGGTGTGAGCAGGGCTTGAATGAGTGATTATTGTAACATCACTTCCCGCATTTTAATGGGATTCTTGCCCGTACGGTTGGGGCTTGTCTCCAGCCGCCGCTTCTATCGAGGCAGACACGCTGCAGGTGTTGGGGCTGTCCAGCACCAGTCTGCAGGGGTGATGCAGGTAAACATGGCCACAGAGCTGGGTGGGGGGTGCAAGCTTGAAAGGTTTTGATATTCACGCCATTGCTGGGAGACTTTTATCCCCGGCACTGCTGCTGGAGACCAGGCAGAGGAGGACTGCCAGCAGCATTCCGGGGGAAATCGTCTTGCGATGGGGACCTGTTCAGTGAATCCCCAGATATGTGCGTCGAACGGCATCATCGCTAGCTAGTTCTGCAGCGGGGCCTTCCAACTTGACGATGCCGGTTTCCAGGATATAGGCATAGTCCGCAATGCTGAGGGCAGCGCGTGCATTCTGCTCAATCAGCAGGATGGTCTGCCCACGGGTCTGGTTGAGTTCTTTAAGCTTGCTGAGAACTCCCTGGGAGAGCACCGGCGCAAGCCCCAGCGAAGGTTCATCGATCATCAGCAGCTTGGGTTTGGACATCAGCGCCCTGCCGAGGGCTAGCATCTGCTGCTCACCGCCTGAGAGCGTACCCGCGCTCTGTTTCTCGCGTTCTTTCAGGCGCGGGAAAAGCGAATAGATCTCCTCAATATCCTCACGGATCTGAGCCTTTTCGCTGCGGATATAGGCACCAAGCGCCAGGTTTTCGGTCACGGTCAAATTGGTAAATACGCGCCTGCCTTCAGGCGCGAGGGCGATGCCTTTCATCACCACCTGGAAGGACTTCAGCCCGACCAGGCTTTCACCCAGGAATTCAATCCTGCCTTCTGAGGGTTTAACAATGCCCATGATCGTGCGCAGAGTGGTGCTTTTTCCGGCGCCGTTGGCACCCAGCAGGGAGATGATCTTGCCTTCCGGGACCTGCAGGCTAATGCTTTGCAGGGCATGGATGCCGCCGTAGTACACATGTAAGTTTTCTATTTTAAGCATGGTCACTCACTCCCAGGTAGGCCTCGATCACGTGTTGATCGTTCTGGATCATTTCGGGACTGCCTTCGGCAATCTTCTCGCCGTGATCAATGACGATGATTCGCGGGCAGATGCCCATCACGACGCGCATCTGATGTTCGATCAAGAATATGGTCAGGTCGAAATAATCGAGAATATGGAGGATGAATTTCATCAACCCTTCTGCATCCGTGGGGCTCATGCCCGCCGCCGGCTCATCCAGCAGCAGCAGGCGCGGGTTGGTTGCCAGCGCCCTGGCAATCTCCAGCTTGCGCTGCTGCCCGTAGGGCAGGGAGGTAGGTTCGTCATAGGCAAAGTGATCCAAGCCAAGGGATTCGAGCAGCACGAGGCCCTGCTCACGCATTTCTTTTTCCTCATTCTGATATTTGGGCAGATGCAGCACAGAAGAAAGCGGATCAGACTGCAGGCGCAGGTGCTTGCCGACGATCACATTTTCAAGCACATTTAAGCCTTTGAACAGGCGTATGTTTTGGAAGGTGCGGGCAATGCCCATGCCCGTGATCAGATCCGGGCGTTTGCCGGAGACATCTTCTCCACCCAGCAACACCTGCCCTTCGGTCGGAGTATAGATACCGGTGATCACATTGAAGATGGTCGTCTTTCCGGAGCCATTGGGTCCAATCAGGGCACAGAGTTCACCGGCATGGATTTCGGTCGAGAATTTATTGACCGCGGTCAGTCCGCCAAAGCGCTTGGTAACAGCCTCAAGTTTCAGGAGAATGGTCATGACTGCGTCCCTCCTGAAGAATAGCCGGTTGGTTTCTTCTTGCGTTTGTTAAAGAAATTTATCAACCCGTCCCAGGTGAATTCGCTGTTGCCCATCAAGCCCTTGCGGTAGAAAAGGATCACAAGCAGGAGGATGATGGAAAAAAGCACCATGCGCATGCCGGGAATGCCGGGGATCGTCAGGCTACCGATGGTGAACTGGGATTCGATCGGGCGCAGGGCTTCGAGG
Organism: Anaerolineaceae bacterium; assembly: GCA_011620465.1. Classification (GTDB taxonomy): domain Bacteria; phylum Chloroflexota; class Anaerolineae; order Anaerolineales; family Anaerolineaceae; genus Mesolinea. The sequence continues at coordinate 25,823 of WOZC01000110.1, forward strand.
AAGATGGTGTACAGGCAGGCAGCGATCACACTGCCGGTCAGGCTGCCCATACCGCCCATCACGGTAATACCCACAATTTGATATGCCAGGAAGAATTGGAAAACTTTGGGATCGATCGTGCTGATCAGATTGGCAAGCAGTCCGCCTGCCACCCCGACAAAAAAGCAGGAGACCAGGAAAGCCATCATCTTGTGTTTGAAGAGGTTGACACCGAGCGCTTCAGCTGCCACCTCATCATCGCGCACCGCTTTCATGGCACGCCCGTAGGAGCTGTCGACCAGCCGTTTGGTAACGAAGAGGCAGACGATCAGCCAGCCCCAGGACCAGAGGAGGTTTGTGTGACCGGGGATACCTTTTAAACCCAGTGCACCGTTGGTAACCCGCTGCATATTTACGAGCAGCACGCGGATGATTTCGCTGAAGCCGAGGGTGGCGATGGCAAGGTAGTCACCGCGCAGGCGTAGAGCCGGCCAAGCGATCAGCGCGCCCACCAGGGCAGCGCCCAGTCCGCTGATGATCAAAGTGGGAAAAAAAGGAAGCTGCAGGTTTTCGAGGACAGGCAGAATGGGCTGCAGGAAGAAGTTGACTGCCTTCTGCTCGGGTGAGAGAGTCAGCAGAGCGGAAATGTAAGCCCCGATAGCAGCAAAGCCGGCGTGCCCCAGTGAAAACTGTCCGGTATAGCCGAAAACCAGGTTAAAGGTCACTGCAAAAATGGAATAAATGGCACATAGGTTGAGGATGCGCTTGTAATAGGGATTGAGAAATGATTGGGCAAGGATCAACAGCACGATGAAAACAAGCAAGAAAGCAAAGGTGAGGATATGGTTGCGCGAAATTTTCTTCATGCTACACCTTTTCAGCCTGAACTTCGCCCATGATGCCATTTGGTCGGAACAGAAGCAGCACGATCAGAATGGTATAGGCGAACGCATCCCGGTACCCTGCTAGTTGTGGAAAAAATGCGACCAGCATAATTTCGACCACACCGAGCAGCAGTCCGCCAATCATGGCACCCCAGACATTGCCGATACCGCCCAGTACCGCAGCAATGAACGCTTTGAGTCCGGGCATCACACCCATAAGCGGGTTGATCTGCGGGAATTTGATTGCCCAGAGTATGCCACCGGCAGCTGCCAGCGCTGAACCGAGCATGAAAGCGAACATGATGATGCGGTTGGTATCGACTCCCATCAAGCCGGTGGTTTCAATATCCTTAGAGAGCGCGCGCATGGCTATGCCAGCTTTGGTACGGCTGATGATGAGGATGAGAACAGTGCATAAAACGATTGTTGTGATGATAATAACCGGCGTGTAGCTGACAAAAGAAATATTGCCAATTTTGAGGAGCTGATCCAGAAATGCCGGGCGGGCAAAAGCCTTGGGACGACCTCCGAAGATGACGATGGCCAGGTTCTCCAGCAGGAAAGCCACAGCAACCGCGGCAGCGAAGAGATTAATGCGCGGGAACTCACGCAGGGGCTTGTAAGCTGCCTTCTCAATGACGATCCCGATCAGGGTGGTGAAGAGGATTGCCAGCGGGAAAGCTAGCCACCAGGGCAACACAAACATGGCAACCCCATAAAAAGCAAAATACGCCCCCAGCATGACAAGGTCGCCATGGGCAAAGTTGATCAGCCTTAAGATGCCATAGACCATGGTATAGCCAATGGAAATGAGCGCATAGAGAGCCCCAAGCGAGATGCCATTGGAAAGGTTTTGTAAGAAGGATTCAATTGTCATGTTATATCCTGTAAAGCACAATTGTATTAATCTAATACAGACCCGTTCTGGAAAAAAGGCGCCCAGCTGACCTGGGCGCCCTGTCTGTATTGATTAACTTATGGTTTAACCGTGGTGAGGTATTTGAAAGCACCGTCACGCACTTCGAGGATAACTGCGTCTTTAACAGCGTCGCCTGTTTCGTTGATGGTAATAAAACCGGTCACGCCTGTAAAATCCTTGGTAGAAGCCATGGCATCGCGAATGGCTTTGGGATCGAAGGAGTTGGCGCGTTCAATTGCATCAACCACCAGCATGTAGGCATCATATCCCAGAGCAGCCATAGCGCTGGGGGCTTCCCCGTATTTGGCTTCAAAAGCGTCCACAAATGGTTTTGAGGCTGGAGTGGTGGCAGCTTCTGCGGAATAGTGTGAACTGAAGACAGCGCCTTCAGCTGCTTCACCGCCAATGGAAATTAGTTCAGGTGCTTCCCAGGCATCAGTGCCCATGAACAGACCGGAGAATCCCATTTCACGTGCCTGGTTCATCAACAGGGCAGCATCACCATAGTAACCGGGAGCGAAAATAGCTTCAGCGTCTTTGATGGCACCCAGCTGGGCAGTGAAATCCTGGTCGCCATCCTGGTAGGCGGTCTCGGCAACAATGCCATCCGCAGAGCCAGTCAGTTCGATCCATGCCTCCTTGAAGAAGGCCGCCAAGCCTACAGAATAGTCTTGAGAGATATTCTGAATGATTGCCACTTTTTTAATGCCATTTTCCACTGCATACTTTGCCATTACGCGACCCTGGAAAGGATCGATAAAGCAGGCGCGGAAATAAAATTCCTTGCCTTCAGTGACCAGCGGATTGGTTGGGGAGCAGCCCATGACAGGAATGCCTGCCTTCTCAGAGACTTCTCCGCCAGCCATGGAGTTGGAAGAGCCATAGCTGCCGACCACGGCAATGGCTTTTTCCTGCTCTATCAGGCGAGTCATAGCTGTAGCAGATTCCGCCTTATCGCTGCGGTTATCCACCAGCACCAACCGAATAGGTACGCCGAGCACCTCTCCTCTCTGTTCATAGGCGAGGTTCACGCCCTGCATGGTCTGAACGCCGCCGGCTGCTTGAGCCCCGGTCATGGGTTCATACACGCCGATAACGACTTCAGTTAGTTCTGTGGGTTCCTCTTCCGTGGGTGCACAGCCTGCAGCCAAGCCAGCCAGGAGGATCACAACAAACATGAAGCTGATCAATTTCTTAATGTACATTTGTTCTCTCCTTAAACTATTATTTATTTTTAGTGAGCGGAAATTATGGATATTAGCGATTGATCTGATAGGCATTCCTCCTTTTTAGAAGAAATATTCTTACATCTGAAGTATGGGATCGTTTA
>WOZC01000162.1 GCA_011620465.1 Anaerolineaceae bacterium
GCGCGGGAGGGGATATCTCCGCCACTTCCTGGTTGAGGGAACCACAAGCGCTGATAATGCTTTTTGGTCAACGTCATGGCGGCATCGAAGCGGATGATCGGAAATTTACGAGCAACAGCCAGGATGGTCTGGATGACAGCCTCGCGAACCTCGGGGTTCAGGTAGTTCAACTGGGCTGTGTCGTTCCAGGGCATGCTGGTGCCGTCATTACCATGGTAAATGAAGCGGGTTTGACCGCTGTTGTGATCGTAGTGTTTGAAGACCACTGCCGCATCGCTGTGAGAATAATAGTGATCTTCCAGATTGATGCTGACACCCGGGCGTTTAGAGAGATCAACACTGTTGAATTGGTAAGCCGGGAAAGGAGGCTTATCCGACTGAATGAACCAATCCGGATGATCGTAAACCCAGTCTGAATCAATTGCCATATGGTTGGGAACCATATCGCTGGCAAGTCGAATTCCGCGTGCACCGCAGCGTCTCGAAAGGTTGTCGTACGCTTCGTCTCCACCTAATCGTTCCGCGATCTGGTAGCGAGCCAGGGAATAGGCAGAAGCCACCGCGTCAGGATTGCCCGTCATTTGCTTGATCTCACGGGAAGCATCACTACGCTCCCACAAGCCGATCAACCACAGACCAGTAAAACCCCAATGAGCCAGTTGATCCAGGGTTTCGTCTGGGACCTGGTCGAGCCTTTCAATTGAGCGTTGGTATTCGCGGGAAAGCTGGTTGAGCCAGACGAATGTGTTTTTTGCCATCATCACAACCCGCGGCATCCAGTCACTGTCCTGGCTGAAGTTTTCTTCTTCACTCAATTTTTCTCCCCAAGGATCAAATTGGTAATTCGGTATATGGGTTTCACCGGCAGAAAAGTCAGGACCAGCTGTAAAGAACAAAGATCGGGCTTTGGCTTCTTCAGCGAACAGATCAAGGCTGCCTAGTAAGCGCAGCAAAAAGTCACCAAGGTAGGTACTCCAGTTTTGGCGAATATACTCGAGCTGACCGGTGAGAGAATCAGGCTCCTTTAAAGCAGGGGTACGGAGCATGGTTATCAGGTCTTGATTTTCCGGACCAAAGGTGGGCTGGGTTTTGAAAAACGTCTGGATACCATCGATTAGGGGAGCATATTCGCTGCTGGAGTAAAGCAGGCGGTCGTCAAAGATTTCGCGGTAACGAACAGCAGCAGAGTTTACGTTGGCAAGCCAGGTCATCAACAATTCTTCCACTGTCACATCGTAATTGTTTACCCCTTTTTCGAATCCATTAAGGTATTCAGGAATGGTTTGTTGATTATTATAGATAGCTACCGGGGGGAACTGCTCGTTGAATTTGATCAGGGTATCGATCGCTTTTTCGCGACCAATACGTTGGATCAGAAAACGCGCCAGGGCAGTACGAATGTTGTGTCCATGAGTGTTAAAGTATTCTTCGACAATATGATGGAATATCTCATCAATCAAACCAAGGGCATTGAGATCAGCAGGCGAAGCAAGCGCATCGAGGTTGTTAGTGTCAGTCCGTGATTGGTTGATCTTGTGGGCAAACTCGCGGGAAGCCTGAAAATTGGCAAAAACAACATTGCCATTCGTTGAGAATAAAATCTCATCGAATTGATACTTGTCGCGTGCTTGTTTAGTGACGTGAAATTCCTTCATTAGTCCCTCGCTATAAGAGATATTAACTTTCTGGATTAATAGGTAAATTGTATCACTCTGCTTGCAGGATATGCGTGATGATATTTGACCCGGATCCGCCGATATTTTGGGTCATCGCATATTTGGGACGCAGCACCTGGGTCGCCCCAGCAAGTCCGCGTAACTGCAGGGTCGCTTCAACCAATTGGTAGATTCCCGTTGCACCGACTGGATGTCCGCGGGCTTTCAGCCCTCCCATGGTCGCCACTGGAATATCGCTGTCAAACTTGATTTTGCCATCAATCGCAAGTGTAGGTCCCTGTCCGGGTTCGCAAAAACCCGCTGCTTCCAGGGAGAGCGCTGCCATGATTGAAAATGCATCGTGATATTCAAAAAGACCTATATCTGAAGGTGATAAACCTGCTTGTGCGTAGGCAGCTTTGGTAGAGGTTTCGGCGGCAGCCAACCGGGTACCGACTTTTCGGTTCTGCAGGGAAAGGGTATCGGTCATGGCGGATGAGGCAATCACGGATACGCTTTTTCGCCCGTTAGATATCGGATGGGCAGATAAAACGATCGCCGCAGCACCATCAGACACCGGGGAGGCATCCATCAGGTTGATCGGGTCCGAAATCATGGCTGACTTTATGAACGATTCTTTGGTGATGGGTTCCTGGAAGCGCGCATAAGGGTTGTGCACAGCATTGGCATGGGCATTAATTGAGAAGTTGGAGAAATCTGCATGCTCCCAACCATACTCGTACATGTAGCGGCGCATTAGCAGCGCGTTTAACCCGACGAAAGAAAGCCCGAAGTCAGCTTCCAGTTCCGCATCTGCGGCGGTGGCAAGGCTGGAAGTTATTTCATCGCCGGGAGAGTCGGTCATTTTTTCGGCGCCGATCACCAGGGCACTTTCCAACTCGCCGCTAGCAATTGCCATCAGAGCCATGCGAAAGGCAGCAGATCCCGAGCTGCAGGCGGTTTCGATGGAGATGGCAGGTTTATGATGAAAACCGAGCCAATCCGCTATTAGCGTAGCCAGTTGCGCCTGGCGGTTGGCGGTGATCGCCATCATATTGCCCACGAACAGTGCATCCGGGTAGCCGATACCGGCATCGTCCATCGCTATTAAGCCGGCGTCACCAGCCAATTCTTTTAGGGATTTGTCCCAGCTTTCAGAAACCGGTGTCTGCCCGATCCCCGCAATGTTAACCTTATTCATTTATCCTCACCATCTATTTCCTGCTATCGAAACTCTCCGTTACAATATTGTAAGCAAAATTGCTCGCGAAAACTATCAAAAGCGATACAAACGAGGTGCTTTATGGAATTGATTGATATCACAGTAGGAATCAAAAACGATATGCTGGTCTGGCCTGGCGACGAACCAGCGAAAATTGGTTGGGAGAGCCGGATCGAGAATGGGGATATTTCCAATGTAAGTTCCATTCAGATCGGTGCGCATATTGGTACCCATATCGACATGCCCCTGCATTTCATTGATGGTGCAGCCAGCATGGACGACTTGGATTTGAGCCGTCTAATCGGACCAGCAAGCGTTGTCGAGGTTCCAGATAAGAAGACCAGTATTGACGCCGTCTTTCTTGAATCTCTTGGTTTACACGACGCAACCAGGCTACTTTTTAAGACCTCCAACAGCAAACTCTGGGACAACCCCTCGCAGCCTTTTTGTCCAGATTATGTCGCTCTTGAACCCGATGCTGCCTTGTGGCTGGTTGAGCATGGCTGCGAGTTGGTTGGGATCGACTACCTCTCCATCGCCCCGTATGACAATTCCACCATCCCGCACGAGGTCCTGCTATCCAATAATGTAGTGATCTTGGAAACCCTCGATTTGCGGCAAGTACAACCCGGTGAATACGAACTGATCTGCCTTCCGCTGAAACTGATCTCCCGCGAAGCCGCTCCCGCCCGGGCAATTCTGACATCAACCCACTAAAAATCCAAGTAATGCGCGTAGCCACAAATTATATTTATAAACCGCCTGATTATTGAGTTAGGCGGTTTATTTTCCATCAATTATCCAATGACAAATATCTATTATTGTTGCCACCGAAGTCGAGCCAAGGCTCAAATATTAAAATAAGGTCCGTTTCATTTACAGCTGCCAACATAATGATCCACCCTTCGAATTCACCTCCAGGGTACAGGCTAACACTAAGTGCCGGTTCGGGTTCAACAACACTCGGTACATCATGTAAAATACCAGCACTTCCAGTAGTATTGAAAGAATACTTATTGATATCTGTTGCTTCGTCTTTAGTACCGATATTATGGACGTAGACCTTGATTGCTACGTATTCAAATCCATCAGCTGGTGGATCATTGAATTGATTGGCAGCCAATACCATGTTCCAGGCTTCAGGTCCCCGAATTACTTCAACTACTGACATTTCCCAATCTTCTGTGATGACCTTGTCGGTCTTTAGGGCAGGCTTGCTTCTATCTTTACCAAATTCTGAAGGGGTGATGTTCTGTAATTCAACGGGAACTTCAAGTGAGGCGCCTTCATCAAGTGCGATATATCTATATTCACTATCAAAACTCCAAGTTTCTTCAAAGGCGACCATCAAATCTGTTTCACCAATAATTGATTCAAATACAACCCACCCTATGTATTCACCAGATGGAAATAGTGAGATATCGAGAGCTGGTTCAGGATTTACGACCATAGGCAATTCATGTAGGATATTGCTACTACCTGTAATGCGATAGAAATAACTATTGATATTCTGAGGTTTATCATCCATTCCAATATTGCGGACAAAAAAATTTACAGCGATATACTCATGCCCTTCCGAAGGAGCCTCATTGAATTGATTTGCCGACTGAACCATTGACCAAGCGGCTTCACCACGGACCACTTCAATTATGGAGGTTTCCCAATTGTCAGTAACTAACTTTTCATTATACGGAATAGGCAATTTTCGGCTTTCCCCATCCTTTGAGGGAGTAATCGCAAACAACTCTGGAGGGATAGCTATGGATGCCCCTGCGTCGAGCGCAATATAACGTTCGTTCCCCTCTTCAAAATCCCAGGACTCATCAACAACCAGAATCAGGTTACCTTCTCCTTGAGCGACAATGAAGGAAGTCCATCCTTCGGTCTCCCCACCTGAAAAAAGTGTTGCATCAAGCTCTGGCTCGGGTTTAACTACACTTGCCATACTGGTGGTATATAGAATGGCTTTATCACCAGTAACATTAAAATCGTAGTTGCCAATACTATGCTCTTCGTCATCCTCGTAAAGGCATTTTACGTGTATTTTTATCAAAATATACTCCATACCATCTGGAGCTGGATCATTATAAGAATTTGCTGCTTGAATATCTGACCAAGCATCATCTCCCCGTTTAATCTCAAGCACCTGGATCTCCCAATTTGGAGCTGTTACGACTTCCGTACTAGGAAAAGGATTAGATCTTGAGATCCCAACTGGAGCTACCGTTGGAGTTGGCGGCATTTGTGTTTCAGTTGGAGTTGGTGGAATTTCTGTCTCGGTTGGAACAGGAGGTAAGGTAACTGTTGGTTCAGGGATATCCGTAATACTTTCAGATGGCGTAGCATCGCCGTCTAAGAAGATTGGTGAGTCTGTGGAGGTTGTGGGGCTTGGTGATCCACAAGCCGATAGGATAAGCAATATTACAACGATCGAAAGAGCAATAACGTTTTTTCGGCACATTAGTTTTTCTCCTCTTAAACCTATTATTTTGAAAGTTAACTTATTACAGTGACATGATTAGATTTGACAGAACATTTATGAAAATTTGAACACTATCATTCAATACGATTTGAATATTCAACATTTTAACCTATATGTTGAATCTTTGTAATGTCTTTCGATGATTCCCCATAATAAATTGTAGAGTTGGTTCTCAAGATTATAGGTGAACTCTCATTCAATCACTGGCATGGTCAGCAGGTGGAAGGCGAGGGTTTCAAGGTCGCGGGCTTTTTTGCTGGTGCCAAGATCTTCCAAAA
>WOZC01000029.1 GCA_011620465.1 Anaerolineaceae bacterium
CTCGGTCAACTGCATCGAAAGCATCATCAGACTGGGATGTATCCTGCATAATACGGATTATTGGCGCAAGGGCAGGACTATAGAAAAGCTGGGTGTCAAAGATCTCAGCATCGGCGAGCTGACCCATTACGTGGAAACAGGCGAGAGAGACTGAAATTCTCGGATACCTGTTTTCTCCAAAGGAATCACAACCACCCGTTATGCGGGTGGTTGTACTGAGGGGTATAAGCCTTGTTCTCTAGCCAGCGTCTCAGGGCACTATGAAACAGGTCATTAAATTACTACCCTGAAAATTTTGTGCAACTTCTGCAACTAACTTACTCGGTTAGTAATTCGTGGCATTTCTGCAATATGTTTTCTACATTGAAGCCAAATTCTTTAAACAAGAAATCATTAGGGGCGCTGGCACCAAACCGATCAATTGTGATCATCTTGCCTCCTGACCCCACCCACTTATGCCATCCCAGACTGGTCGCGGCTTCAACCGCAAGGCGTGCCTTGACTTCAGGCATCATTACTTCATTCTGGTAGGTTTCCGGTTGTGCTTCAAACAACTCCCAACTGGGCATGGAGATCACACGTACGCCGACACCTTCTATTGCCAATGTTTCTGCAGCCCTGACAATAAGCTCGACTTCCGAACCTGTTGCCATCAAAACTAACCGAACAGGTCCAGGCCCTAAATCTGCCATCACATAAGCACCCTTTTCTGTTGCATCAGCACTAGCAAATTTTTTACGGTCAAAAGTAGGCACAGACTGTCGCGTCAATGCAATGAGTGTGGGTGCATGGCGTCGTTCGATCGCAATCTTCCAAGCAATCGCGGTTTCATTGGCATCTGCTGGGCGTAATGTTACCAAGTTTGGCATCGCTCGAAAACTGCTGAGATGCTCGATAGGCTGATGGGTTGGGCCATCTTGTCCCAAGCAAAAACTGTCATGAGAGAAAATCCAGATACTGCCCGTGTCTGAGAGCGCTGATAGACGGATTGCGGGACGCAGATAATCAGAAAATACGAGAAAAGTGGCTGCAAAAGCGATAAGTCCGCCGTGTTGATTCAAACCGTTATTGATCGCTCCCATAGCATGCTCGCGGACGCCATAAGCGATGTAACGTCCCTGGTAGCTGTCTTTCTGAAAAACAAGTGTGTTTTCGATCGTAGTTGAGTTGGAACCGCTCAAGTCAGCAGAACCACCCACAAGCTCCGGGAAAACACCAGCCAACGAGTTGATAATCTTGTAAGAGGCAGTTCGAGTCGCCATACCTTTCGTACTTGGTTCAAATTTTTGTAAAGCATCTTGCCAGTCTTTTGGAAATTCACCAGCCATGATCCGCTTGAATTGTCTTGCCAGTTCTGGTTTTTCAGCAGAATAGGCTTCGAAGCAGGCTTGCCATTTGCATTCGGCATCCTTTCCACTTTCAAGGGCGTGACGATAATGGGCAAGCACTTCATCACTGACATAAAACTTTGGCTCTGTTGGATACCCAAGCGCTTTCTTCGCCCCATCCAATTCTTCATCACTCGGAATGCCAGAGTGTGCAATTGAAAGTCCATTCCAAGTCGGGTAGCCATACCAAAGCACAGTGCGGCAGATAATCATCGAAGGACGAGGATCGGCTTTAGCTTTGAGTATAGCTTGGTCAATCTCATCCACATTATTTCCATCCTCAACTCGCAAGACCTGCCAGCCATAGGCCTCATAACGTTTGGCACGATCCTCGGTAAATGTAATATCCGTGGCGCCATCAATGGTCACGCGATTATCATCATAGAAGCAAATCAACTTACTTAAAGCCAGGTGCCCAGCCAATGAGGAGGCCTCAGAGGCGACTCCCTCCATCAGGTCGCCATCACCAGCAATCACGTAAGTGTAATGGTTAACAATTTTGTTGTCTTCAGTGTTGTAAACAGCTGCAAGGTGAGCTTCAGCTATTGCCATCCCGACTGCAACAGCCAACCCTTGCCCTAATGGACCGGTAGTCGTCTCCACACCCGCGGTATGCCCATATTCTGGATGACCGGGTGTTAAACTATTGGGTCTTCGGAATTCCTTGAGTTGATCTAAGGTCATTTCTTCATAGCCAGTCAGGTAGAAAAGACTGTACAGAAGCATTGATCCGTGGCCAGCTGAGAGGATGAAACGATCCCGATCTACCCATTTCGGGTTAGCAGGGTTGAATTTCAGATGTTTGGTGAAGAGTGTGTAGGCAATAGCCGCTGCACCCATCGGTTGCCCAGCATGACCTGAACCAGCTCTCTGCACTGCGTCTGCAGCTAGGAAACGAATTGCGTTGATCGCTTCCTCCTGGAACGGAGTGTTTGCTTTCATATTACTCCTAGTCAATCGTAAAAATGGGGCACTGACAAAGCCAGCACCCCTTTAGGTTTTGTAAATCTAGTATATCGCCTTGGTCTTGAAAAGTGACCGTTTGGTCTACAAACGGTCACTTTGACTTTGTTGATATGTTGGTTTTGATTAGGCTTCGGTTTTTTCAACCGGTTCATCCAACTGTTTGTAATTCCTTCCCATCACAAAAACCAAAATGGTCAGAAGAATTAAAGCAGCCAGGACGATGTAACCCAGAACACCACCATTTCCAATCAGATCGCCTGCTTTAGCAAAAGCCAGACCGACAGTTGCATAGAAAGGATCGCCGAAAGTTGCACCCTTGTCGACAGTTCACCAGTGAAGGGAATCAGCAGAGCGGTGCCAACTTGCATCACGACACCCATGATGAATGGTCCAACGATTGCTCCCTTCCAACCGCCCTTGGCGTTACCAAAAATGCCAGATGTGCCGCCAGCGAAGAATGCTGGAACAACACCAGGTAAGATAACATAGGGGCTTTTGAAAACAACCTGCAGTATCGTTGCGATGACCATACCAACGAACATGGAAATGAACCCAAACAGCAGGGAGGTTGGAGCATAGGGGAAAACGACCGGGCAGTCAAATGCTGGTACTGCACCTGGAACCAGCTTTTCAGAGATACCAGCGAACGCGGGAATGATCTCACCCAACATCATACGAACGCCAGACAATACAATTGCCATACCTGCGGCAAAAGTCAGTGAGCTAATGATCGCGAACATAATGGGATTCGTACCACCAGAAACCTCTGCTGCCACATAATTCCAGGAAACCAGAACGAGAATCAGGAAGATGGGCAACAAGGTCAGCGCAAGGCTGGAGGTGGTGTCGCGGAAGAAGCTCAAACTCTTGGGCAGCTGGAATTCTTCGGCAGAGCGGGTGTTCTTCTTGAACAATTTGCCAACTTCATAAGAGAACCAGTAAGAGAAATCGCCAGTATGACCAACTGAGAATTTTTCGCCACCGGTGACAGCTTTAGTGCCTGGGTAGTTGAGGGCAGGCATAAGGGTGAAATAAAGTCCCATGACGATTGAGCCTACAGCCCAGAGAGCCCAGCCTTCCAAGCCAATGGTCGCATTCAAGACGATAACCACAAACAAGGAGACATAGAGCATGATATGACCAGTAAGATAGATGAACTTATACTTGCTCAGGCGAGCGAGAAGCAGATTGAGCAAAAATCCTCCAACCATCACCAAAGATCCGATTTGGCCAAATTTTTCCAGCGCAAATGGTAGTGCAGCTTCGTTGGTTGGTAAGACGCCTTGAACACCAAGAACATGGTTTATGATATTGGTCAGTGGGTTAATACCCCCAACCAAAACACCAGCGCCAGCACTGATGATCATTACACCAACCACTGTCTTGATAACACCGCTGATAACTGTGGTAGCGGGTTTCTTTTGTAGCAAAAGACCAACAAGGGCAACCAAGCCTAAGATAATGCTGTAGCTAGAGAGAATTTGCGTGGCAATAAAATTAAGGATGTCAAGAATGACCTGCATGGTAAAACCTCCTGTAGAATGTATTGTTTAATTGTTACAAAGAAAAACTATACCTGTCAAATAATTGTTACCTTCCCCGTTATTACCTCCTTTCTGCAATGTTGAGTAGTTTCATTTATGCATGACAAAGCAAAATGACAGGGATAATTACTCGATCAAACCCATTTCACGGAATTTCTTCTCTAGTGTGTCGGCAATTTCATCACGCTTGAAAAAGTTCGTCACAAAAACAAGCTTGTCCTTGTATCGTTCAAGTGAATCGCTCATTTCCGGAATAGTAACAATCAGATCAAAAACCTGACCAGTGATCGAAGTTACACCAGCGGTTTCGACTTCTCCTTCAACACCCATTTTTTCAAGAGCTTTTTGAACATTGATTTTCGCGATCAGGCTGCTTCCCAATCCTTGAGGACATACGGTAAAAATTTTGATCATTTCCTGCTCCTTTTTAATAGTTCGTAACAATCTCTTATGAATAATATTCTACAATCTTTAGAATTTCGTCAGCATCCTTGGCTTTTGCCCATTCATCAACTACAGAATCGTTAGCCAAGACATCCGCAAGTTGGCTTAAAGCCTCAATATGTGAGCCATGATCCACAGCTGCAAGAGCAGCTACCACATAGACCGGGTCATTTTCAGGATTTCCAAACTCGACAGGTTCGGCCAGTGTAATTAAAGACAAACTGGATTTAATACATCCGGCTTCGGCTTTGGCATGAGGCATGGCAAAACCAGGAGCTAAAACAATATAAGGACCAAACTCTTTTACCACTTCGATCATTGCATCAACAAAACGCGGTTCTACCGCTCCATCTTCAACGAGTAAACGTCCAGCCTCGCGTACTGCTTCTTGCCAATCGCTGACATGAACATTTACTGCAATAAGGTTCGGTCTGAGTAGATCTGTTAATAACATTTCATCTTCCTGAGGAATCTTACTAAACTATCGGATATGTCTGAACTAAGTGTCTGTATCATTACATATTATAATCAGGGAGAAACCACTATGCAAGGACATTTCAATGAATTTTTTCCAAAAGTCAAGCACCCCCCTACTATTAATTGGAATAGGAATTCTTATTTTTATCGTCGGATTGACAGCGGTCTCCAGCCTAACCGATAAGACCGAATACGAATTGATAGATAGTTATTTGCAGCTAGTTTCTCTTTATCAGGTAGAACCGAAGTCACTGGTCGGTTCTGCTGGTCATAAATTAAATTTCCAGTTTACAGGCAATCGTTCTATGGGTGGGGCGTTCACAGGAGAGAACCTGGTTCTAACAATGCGTGAATCAGGAAATCAGACGTTATTGCTAGAAGTTAAAGATTTTACTTCTCCCGGTTTACATGAAGAATCACTCCCTGCAAACCGAGAGATGCGGCAGATTATCATTTCTTTTGCACCCAATCTGCCAGCTACTCTGCAGGTTGGCACTCAGATCGAAGGGGAATTAAGCGGCATTATTAATTATCCGGTGGAGCAAGGTAATTCGTTCATTGAGAAACGTGAGGAAATCGATCAGAAGTTCAATCTAAAAGTGATCAGCGAAGAGGAAATGCTCAAGCAAGTTCACCAACGACCACATTTGATTATGCTGGTGAGTTTCTCGCTCTCGATGGTCTTGATTCTGCTCGGTATTCGCACTGAATTCTTTGGTCGTAAATCCCGGCCCAGGTCGTAAC
>WOZC01000119.1 GCA_011620465.1 Anaerolineaceae bacterium
CAGTAGCGGTAATCTCCACTGGCATCCAGCAAACGAGCGGCGTTTTCATCGTCCAACGCTTTCCACCACAAAGAGAAGAAGAGGGTGCGGTTTTCGATTTCAGCTAAGAATTGCTGCACCCGGGAGATCCCGATTTGGGCTTTTTGATCCTGGGTGTTGGCAGCAAAACTGAGTGAAGAGAAACCATAGAGGCGATAGCCAAGCTTCTGGCTTTTCTCCCAATTGCGAATGATTTCCAAAAAGCGTTCGGTGGAGATATCCTGGCTCAATTCGTCGCGATAGCTTTCAAATTTCTCTACATTTTTAGTCAGGATTTGGTAAGTCTCATCAATTTTAGGGTCTTCAAAGCTGTCAAACAGTTCCTTCAGACTCCAGGGAGATTGGGTGTAAGTTTTTTCTGTCATATTTGTCCTTTTCCGCTATATTTCAATTGTTTGAGTATACATCAGCCTCATTGAAAAACGAACTGATCCTGTAAAATCTTTGTAATTGGTTGGTATAAAATCTTTGTAATTGTTTGGGTGGGTTTGAGGCACGATCAACAACCTGGACGGCAACTAAGTTGCTTATTTGCTTAGTAAAGATTTGTATTCGGCAGGATGGTATTCAGCTTGCTCAGGAAGCATGTCTGTCAGCGCGGTTTCAACATTCCGCAATGGAAGAAATGAGCAGGCAATAAAGGTGATCAATAACAACAACACGACGAGAATGATGAAAAACAAGCCCAATCCCCTTCTTGGACCTACTCCAATAACAGCTCCCGAGTGTCCCCGCTAATGTTCCGCCTTCCACTAAAAGACGTGTAAACACTTTGTCAGCCAAAGGTCCTGTAAGGGCATAGGCAAACGGAATAGTGCTCCAGGCGATCACCCGCCGAAATGAAAAGACCCTGCCCTTGATATCAGGAACTGTTTTTTGCAAGGAACGACCGCAAGGCTGGCGATGGCAGTGAATGCCAATTTCAGGGCATATGCGGTCGTTGAACCTGTTTGCAAGAAGACCCAAACCCCGACCGCAAAACCGGTCAGCCCGGAACCTGTTAGCAAAACCAACTGACCAAATCAGATGACGAGAAAGGTCCGAAACCCGGTTGTTTTGTTTTTTCCATCATAATTGCCTCCCCCGCCTAAAAAAAGTAAAGGAGAGATTGACCTGCTGAGGACTCAAGTATTTTGACAAAAGGGTATGGAAATTTAATGTTTGAAGGAGAGGTCTGACAATTTATCAGATTCTTGTAATAGCCAATCCAGCAAGTAGATCTGCTTAACCCCCTGGTGGTTTGCATATGCAGGAATATCATCCAGGGTCAGCAGAAATTTTGGGTAATTATCGGGGATTTTTCTGAACGGAAGTAATTCTCTCGATAGCGTTTCGCTGTTTAGAACCGATGCTGCTACTTGATAATACTCAACTCTATCATCACCCATGGCAACAAAATCGATTTCGTTCTCACTCATTTTTCCGACATTTACTCTAAAATTTCTTCGCTTCAATTCAAGATAAACAATATTTTCTATCAGGTGACCAATATCTGGAGACTCTGAAGCCAATAGAAAATTTCGTAATCCTGTGTCCACGATGTAATATTTCGAAAGGGTTTTTAATAAGTTGCGTCC
Source organism: Anaerolineaceae bacterium (assembly GCA_011620465.1). Taxonomy (GTDB): domain Bacteria; phylum Chloroflexota; class Anaerolineae; order Anaerolineales; family Anaerolineaceae; genus Mesolinea. The sequence continues at coordinate 1,617 of WOZC01000119.1, forward strand.
CTTGATATCATATCGATCTGTTTTGTAAAAGAAAAAACTTTCGGTGAGGGCACGAACATATTTTTCAACCGTGTTGACTGAGATACTTCGACCGGAGGAATTTATCATTCCTGAAATTCTTTTTGCTGAAACCGGACTGCCAATGTTGCTGCATAAGAACCTGGTGATGTCTTCGAGAAGTGACACATCAGTTATTCCTTCTCGAGCAGCAACATCCTTAACCAGAATCGTATTGTATATGCCTTCAAGGTACGTGTTATAAATCGTTCGATTATCAGGGAGTTGCGTCAGATATGGAAAGGATCCGAAGGTCAGATAGCGATTAAAACTTTCCCGTAAAGGTTCTGCTGGATCACGAGAAGACACGAATTCAGCAAAAGAAAGAGGCAGCATCTCGATTTGGATGTACCTACCAGACAGAAAAGTGGCTAACTCTCCAGATAATAATGTTGAATTGGAGCCGGTTATGTAAACATCAACATTTTTGAGCAGATGTAAACTATCGACTACTTTCTCAAAACCCTGGCATTTTTGTACTTCGTCCAAAAATACATAAGAATATCCACTTTTGACAAGTCTTTCCAGAATGTATTGATTTAGTTTGTGATAATCAAGCAGCTCTTCATTAGATAGATCTTCCAAATTGATGTAAATGAATTGATCTTCCTGGATACCAGCCGTTCTACAGTCTTCGATATATTGAAGAAAAAGAGTCGATTTGCCGCATCGACGGACACCAGTGACAACTTTTATCACCTGTTTTTCCCGCCATGTTTTTAAGAAATCCAAGTAACGTCTTCTTTTTATCATCATGCACCTTGTTAGTATTATAGAGACTTTTTGATTTTATGTCAATAATTTGACATAACTCCTTATTTTCTGTTGTTTTCTCAATTTTTTGACAAAACTTTTCCGTATTATTTTCAGTGATAATCCATTTATCCATTACAGGCTTGTATAATAGTATTGACAGGAGCAAACAATGACCACAATTAACCCTTCTTATCCTCAGGAATTTCCTTATTACGAAGATATCAATGTCCGTTATGCTGACCTGGATACACTCCAACATGTCAACAACGTTACGATTATGGAATATGTCGAAACCGCCCGCACGGGTTACTATCGTGCCAGTGGAATTTGGGACGGCACCATACGGGAGGGTTTTGGCATGGTGGTTGCTTCGGTCAAGATCGATTACCTGGCTTCTATTCAGTTTGATGACCCAGTCCGGGTAGGCATCAAGCTTGGACATCTGGGCACCAAGAGCCTGCGTTTTCGCTTCCAGGTGGAAAACAGCGAAAACAAGACCGCATTTGCCCGCGGTGAAGTTGTGATGGTAGCCTATAATCATGCAGAAGATCATTCCATGCCGGTCTCGCAAGAGTGGCGCGAGAAACTGGCTGCCTTCGAGAACAACCAGGAGTTTTTAGCATAAACATGAATAATCGACTCACCTTACCCACCATTGACAGCCTTTACATGATCGATTTTCTGACCAAACTTCTCAACACCCCCAGCCCAACCGGCTTTGCCAGCGAGGCAATCGCACTGGTTGAGCAGGAAGCGGCAAAGTATCCGGAAGTCATGCTTGAACATACTAAAAAAGGGTCGCTCCTGCTGAACTTGCCGGCTGAAGGTTCCTCCGGTACCGGACCAAAGCGCGCGCTCACAGCCCATGTTGACACGCTGGGGGCAATGGTGCGCCAGATCAAACCCTCCGGGAGGTTGGAGCTGACCGAGGTGGGCGGTTTTGCCTGGGGCAGTATCGAAGGCGAAAACTGCCTGGTTCACACCCGCCGCAACGGCAGCATCCGGGGCAGCTTGCTTCCCCACGAAGCTTCAGTGCATGTTTATGAGAACGTGCGCGACGGCAAGCGCGATAACCTGAGCATGGAAGTACGCCTGGACGAGCGCGTCATAACTGCTGAAGAAACCCGTAAGCTGGGAATCGATGTGGGTGATTATGTTTCTTTTGATGCGCGCGTCGAAATTGTGAATGGCTTTGTAAAATCGCGCCACCTGGATGACAAAGCCTGTGTTGCTAACATCATGGCTGTGATCAAGGCACTCCATGATGCCAACCTCAAACCAGCCGTGGACACATGCTTCCTTATCAGCAATTTTGAAGAGGTGGGGCACGGCGGAAGCAGCGATTTCCCCGAAGGGCTGGACGAACTGGTGGCGCTGGATATGGCTGCCATTGGTGATGGACAGGCGTCGGACGAGTATCACGCCAGCATCTGCGTAAAAGATGCAGGTGGTCCATATCACCATGAGCTATCAAACAAGTTGCGCGACCTGGCAGCGTCCTATGAGATCCCGGTCAAGGTCGACACCTATGTACACTACAGTTCGGATGCAAAAGCCTATTGGCGGGCGGGCGGTAATGCAGCCGTTGCGTTAATCGGTCCAGGCGTGGACAGCTCCCACCACTATGAGCGCACCCACACCGATGCCCTGGTGGACACTTCTAAATGGGTTTTGGCTTATTTGCTAAACAAGTGAAAACTGCAACCACTTAATATCAGCATTGATCCTGCTGATTTTACAACCGCACTTCTGTCCGTCCGGTAAGTTTGTTTTGCACCCAACCTACCACCTGGTCAACATGCTCAGGGCTTGAGACCAGATCCAGATCGTCGCTGTTGATGATCAGCACAGGACATTGGTCGAAAGAGTTCATCCAATCTTCATAAAGCTGGTTGAGCCGTGCCAGGTAACCCCTTGAAATGCCGGCTTCGTATTCCCGCCCCCGTTTGGCAATACGCTGCAAGAGCGTATCCACCGATGCCCTCAGGTAGACCATGAGGTTGGGTGGAGGAAGCAGAGACGCAAGGGTGTGATACAGATCCTGGTAGACGTTGTAATCCCGCGTGCTAAAATCGCCCTGCAAAAACAGGTTGCGAGCAAAGATTTCCGCGTCTTCATAAACACTGCGGTCCTGGACAACGGACCCTTCTGCCAGGAGCAGTTCCTTATGGATTTTCAAGCGCCGGGTGAGAAAATAAATCTGGGAATGAAAAGACCAACTTTCCATATCTTCATAAAAATCTGCCAGGTAAGGGTTTTCTTCATGAGGTTCATAAAAAGGAGAAAAGCCCAGCCTGTTGCTCAAAATTTCGACCAATGTTGTCTTTCCTGCACCGATGTTGCCTGCGATGACGATGAATTTGTCCATGAGTATCCTTAAGGGTTATTTCGGTTCGGTACTTTCTTTGTATCAGCCAAACCCAAGCATTAGCCTTGTGGTATCCAATTATAAGCTTTAGCGCGGTATGCGCTAAAAGCCGGTATGTTGTATAAGCTCGATTATTGTTAATAGACACCCAATACAGTATATTTAGTTAACGATCTGATTAACGTTTTGTCACTCAGAAAAGGAGCAAAAATGTTCGAAGGTTTAAATTGGTTATGGACTATTATTGTTGGCGGTATTGCGGGTTGGCTTGCTGACCTGGTTGTACCTGGGGTCAAAGTTGGCGTTTTAGGTGCAATCATAGCTGGTATTCTTGGTGGTTTATTGGGCGGCTGGGTATTTGGTTTGCTTGGTATATCCACTGGCGGTCTTCTTGGCATTCTGATTGCCGCTTTTGTAGGCGCTATCATTGTCCTGTTGATCTATCGCGCACTTTTTAAGCGATAGCCTTTCCTCTTGTTCATAAGAAAGACACCGGCAAATGCCGGTGTCTTTGCTTAACTAAGGTGGGTTTACTGGTTGATTACAAATCGTTACTGATCAGCGGCAGATAGAAGTACTGGAGGGTAATTGGAGGTACAGTCGGCTCAGGTGTGTCAGTCGGCGTTTCTTCCACCCCAATGGTGAAGAAAATTGCCGTCGGCGCACCCCATGCTCCACTCCCGTCCAAAGCTTCAACAAAGAGCGTGTGCTGTCCGGGTGTCAAGCCAGTGGTGGAGGCGGCA
>WOZC01000007.1:0-2092 GCA_011620465.1 Anaerolineaceae bacterium
CGCGGATAATTCGTAGGGGCGATTCAAAGAATCGCCCGCATCGGTGAAAATCTAATTCCCCAATGGGGCTGGGCAGGAGAGCAATTCGGCAAATATTCGGCAAATATACTTGACAAAATAGAATAAAAGTTCTATAATATTGTCCTCTGTTCTTTTACAAACAAATATTCCAATTCTGGTCAGGGTTTAGAATAATATTCGTTTCTCATTCGCGCGGTCTTTGCGCCCCCGAACGGTCTTTGTGAGTGGGGTTCATGTTATCGAAACCATGAGATGAATTGTTTCGAATTGAATTTCAAAAACAATTCAATTAAACCATAATCGCCAAGGTTGCCCTTGGCATGAACAGCGTCTCTTTCTGTTGCGAGGAGCGAAGCGACGAAGCAATCCATACCGAACTCTGCAATTAATGGTGTAGACGGCGTGCCGCCGGAAACTCAATTTAACCGTAACTTAACGAAAGAGCGTTGGACCATAATCCAACGCACTGAGACTGTGTGGGCGGCCTGCCGCCGGAAACTCTATTTCACTAAAAGATAACAAAAAAGAATCGGATGATTATCCAACTCAATTCAGCTCTGTGGGCGGTATAGGACTCGAACCTACGACCTTTGCGATGTCAACGCAACGCTCTAACCAACTGAGCTAACCGCCCAAGGAAGTTGCATTATAACTGAGGCTTTTTGATTTGGCAAGAGATTTGCATGCCAAGAGATTTGCATGCCAAGTGGAGGTCCTAAATCAGCTCAGTTAGTCGCAATTAGCAATTCGTTTAGGAGTGGCATTGCCAACATAAATGCTGAAATGGTTTTTCCGTCCTCAATCTCACCCGATTGGATCAACCCAAAAACCTCCCGCAAATCGATCCTGACCAGACTTAAGAATTCATCTTCATCGTGATCGGACATACCTTCCCTCAGGTTCGTGGCGAGGTAAACGTTCATATACTCAGTGGAATAACCTGGAGCCATGAAGAAACCACCGATTCGTTCCATGCGAGAGGCGTCTTTGCCAATTTCTTCTCTTAACTCACGGTGGGCTGTTGTGAGAGGCGCTTCGCCTTCATCCATCACTCCAGCAGGCAGCTCGAGCAGCTCTTTTTCTGCGCCAACCCGATATTGACGCACAAAATAGACCATTCCATCGTCGTCGATTGGCAAAACTGTTACGGCATCAACATGATCAACCAGATCATAGGTCCGTTCTCTGTCATCCGGCATCAGTAAACGCACTTTCTCGACATTGAAAGCGTGTCCTTGTAAAAATTGTTCTCTACTGAGGATGGTTGTTTCTGTCATAATTTGCTCCTTAAAAATTTCAGGAGGCTTGCGCCTCCTGCTATTTTAACTTGGTTTTGATTAAGGAATTTGAAGGGTTGTAATTCCTGTCAAATCGTACGGTTCAGATAGCCCATTTGCCTGGATAATATGCTCTGGCCAGACATCACCGTAAGCGCAGGCAATTTCGTAAACAGTCTCACCGGGGGTCACATTCCAGGTGTCTGGGTGCGCCAAAATCTGGCGATCACCTCCGGGCCACGAACCAGTCTGCGGGATGAGGAGGACATCACCGATGTTCAGCATGCTGCCTGCGTAAAGATTATTGATTGCCAGCATATCACCGGGGTCCACATCGAAGCGGCGTGAGAGGCAATAAACATTCTCTCCGCCCTGTACCGCCCAACTTTGAGGTCGTGTCAATGCCTGCAGCGTGGGTGTGGGGGCGTTGGTGGGGGTTGGGCTCGGGATCGCTGTAGGGGGCATTTGGGTGATAGCAACCGGTGTTCCCTGGGCATTTTGCACCATTTGGGTGGGCATGTTAAATTCTTCAATGATCGCCTGGGCGGTCATAGTAGCGTTGTAAATTTGTTGATCAACAGGCAAAAGCGTTCCTACTTGTTCTATAAATTCAGGCGTCACCTCCGGCGCTTTTGAGGCTGACCGCGAGCAGCCGGTAACTGCCAACCCAAGCAAGAGGAGGACGAACAAGGTAATTGCAGATTTCTTCATAATTGTCTCCTAGCAACACAGATACTTCTTGACTAATTAGTTGCAATTCCAATGCCAGAAATGATTTCCCAAATCTTGTTCTT
>WOZC01000007.1:2192-5532 GCA_011620465.1 Anaerolineaceae bacterium
AATAAACAAAAACACCCCGCAGGGTGTTTTTGTTTCTCTAAACCGGATTACTTCTTCTTCAGAACGGGGAGACCGGATGCCAATTCGACAACTGTTTTGCCCGCAGGCACTTTGTCAACTTCCTGTCCTTTGCGAATATCAGTTGCGAAATAATACAGTTCGGTTTCCTTGCCCGAAGCACGCTTTACTTTCTTTACATGCAGAAAGTATTCTTTACCTTTTGAATTTTTGAAACTATATGCCATTGTAAATCTCCTTCGTATCGAAACTAATTCTTACTAACCTTACGAGAAAAAGTGTACACGCCAACGAGGAGATTGTCAATCGCTCATTAGATAGACCCTCTACAAGCAGAGGCTCATAATCCAAGCCATTTGGCAGCTTGTTCAGGCAGGTTCAGGATGCTTCCGCGAACAGTGTTGCAGCGTGGCAGCGATTCAATAAATAACCTGCCATATTGCTTGCTCAAGATCCGTTTGTCCAAAATTGCCACGACGCCGCGGTCAGTCTGAGTTCGGATCAGGCGTCCAAAGCCTTGCCTGAAGCGTAAGATCGCTTCCGGTAGCATATACTGGTTGAAAGGATCGTCAAAACTCTCGGATCGCGCTGCGATGATTGGGTCACTGGGCACGTCGAAGGGCAGCTTGGCAATTACCAATACCTGCAAAGCTTCACCTGGAACATCCACTCCTTCCCAAAACGAGCGCGTCCCCAACAGAACTGCCCTGGGGGTTTCCTTGAAAGTTTCGAGTAACGCGGTTGCCGAAGCGCCTTCACCCTGCTCGAAAACCTGAATATCCTCCTTTTGCAAGGTGTTCTGAATGTTTTGCGAGGTACGCTGCAGTTGGGCATAGGATGTGAACAGCACCAGCATGCGCCCACCTGTGACCCGTGCTAAGCGGATGATCGTATCTTCCAGGGTTTTTTGATGCCCGTAATTATCGGTAGGTTCCGGGATATCCTGGGGAATATAGACCAGGGCGGAGGTTTCGTAATCAAATGGGGAACCCACCATCAGCTCATGCGCGTCAGCGCCATTCAATCTGAGTTTCAGGTAGTCAAATTCACCATGCGTTGTCAGCGTTGCAGAGGTGAGTATCACACTGGCTTTTTCGTGCCACAGGTACTTTTCCATCAGGTTGCCGATATGTAACGGTGCGATTTGGAGGGTCATGCGTAGTTGAAGGGGGTCGATCTCCACCCAATAAATCTGGTCATCGGCGGGGTTCATTGTCAGACTCTCGAGCTTTAAGTCGATCTCGTTGAGGGTTTGTGTGGCACGAGCTAACGCCCCGAAAACATCTTCGGCATCTTCAATGGAAATCCCATCCACGCTCTGTACTGAACTACGGATGTTTTTGAGGATCTTCAACAGCTCTTCCAAGTCGGTTTTCGCTTGCTCCCAGGCGATTTCGACATCAAGCCAGGCTGGGATCATGCGCGTAGATGGCAAGATGCGAGTCTTTTGTGGATAAGTACCCAGCGGTTTACCTTCCCGGACTTCTTCCATGAGGTAATCGAGGGCTTTGAAATAGGCTGTCATACCTGTGTCAAATCGAAAAGCGCGTTCTGCGGCAGCGTTAACAGATTGAAGCAAGACCGCCATGTCTGCAGGCATTAATGCCGGAGCGGCGATGCTGAGCAGGCGACCCAAAATTCCCTGTTCGCTTGAACCCAGTTCGCGGACAGCCCGGTTCACATCCACTGCGCGCAAACTGAAACTCATTGCGTCGGTGGTGGCTGATTCAAGGTGATGGGCTTCGTCCACGATCAGGTAGTTGAAATCCGGCAAAACCTGGTTTTCAGCTGCAGCATCAGCCAACAGCAGGGCATGGTTGATCACCAGAATATGTGCGCTTTCTGCTGCCATCCTGGCTTTATAGAAGGGGCAGGTACCGCCCATTCGTTTGAGGCATGTCTCCAGTTTGCAGCCTTCATCCTCAGCTGAAAGTCGCGACCATACTATGCGCTCGGCTGTACCATTCAAATTGATTTCGCGCCTATCTCCGCTGGTGCTGCTTTGCAGCCACACGAGCACTTTCCCGAGTACGCGCAGCTCGTCCACGTTTTCCGGACCGCGTCGGCGCATCAGTTTGAGCCTGCGAGGGCAGAGATAGTTGTTCCGTCCTTTGAGGACGGAGGCTTTCAGGTCGATATCCAGTGCCCGGATCAAATCCGGGATGTCTTTTTCAATCAGTTGGTCCTGGAGGGCGATCGTATTGGTCGAGATAACCACCCGTTCGCCGTTTTGCATCGCCCAATAGGCAGCCGGGATCAGGTATGCCAGCGACTTTCCGGTTCCGGTGCCTGCTTCCACCATCAAATGGTCTCCGCGGTTGAGCGCGTTGCAAACCGAGAGAAGCATTTCCACCTGCTGGGAGCGATGTTCAAAGTCGGGGTCGTATTTCGAGAAGGCACCACCTGGCTGCAGCGTGCTGGCGATCTCTTCTGCATCCAGAGGCACCAGGGTCTCATTCGGCTGCAGGCTTTTTGTGCGAGGAGCGCGCTCGAGATTGAACGCCAGGTCTTCGCCGTCCTGGCTGAGCCGACGGGGCTGAATGCCCTGGTCTGCCATTGCTCTCAAGGTCCAGCGGAAAGGCAATTCACCCTGCCAAGCCAGACCTTTGCTCAGGCGCAGGATCTCCGCGACCAAGTCAACTGGTAGATCGGAGATTTTCTTGATCAGCTGCTGATAGACCTGCATTGTTGCCTTGGCGTCGTCCAATGCCCGGTGAGCGTTTGTCAATACCACTCCCAGTTGTCTTGCCAGCGAACCAAGACCGTACCTTGAGGCAGTTGGCATGAGCACAGCTGCCAGTTCATAGGTATCTATGGTGAGATTGCCTTTGAATTGGTTATAGCGGTGGAAGAAACTGAGGTCAAAATCGATATTCTGGCCCAGGATGATGCTATCACCGATAAAGTCATGGATTTCAGGCAAAACATCAATGATGAATGGCGCGTTCATTACCATGCTGTTGGTGATGCCAGTCAGGTTGGTGATGAATTGATTGATTGGTTTACGGGGGTTGATCAGTTTGGAATACTCGGCAATCACACGGTTTTCGTTAAACTTCACCGCTCCGATTTCGATGATTGAGTCGTTTTTCGGGTCAAGACCCGTTGTTTCAATGTCCAGGGCTACGATTTCAGGCATGAGCCAAATTATACACGCTGAATGTTCCTAACTGATGGCGGTTCCAGAAAGGCGGTTCCAGAAAGTACTCATCGGCTTACTTCCTGTAGCCCTGTTTTTCCAGGTTGGTGCTTTGTTAGGGTTGCTTACATTGACCTGCCTTATATTTAACAAACTGTTGGTAAAATGGAGTTAAATGACAAA
>WOZC01000106.1 GCA_011620465.1 Anaerolineaceae bacterium
GAGTTTCCGCGGCTGCTTTTTGCGTGATCCGCCGATCGATGGCTTTGTCCAAATAAGTCTTTCGTTTGAGTTCTTCTTGAGTCATTTTGATTGTCCATTTCATGTAGTTTATTTTCATGCCTTTTAGGACATTTCTAAATTGCTACTTTAGGACATTATCATGTTGCCACTACACTCTCCTATTTAAATGTTCAAACCCGAAGCCGGAGATGATACAATTCAAGAGTAACAAGAAGAATAAGAAAGGCCCGGAGACAAATGAACGAAACATTCAGCCTTTACCGATTGCAGCAGCTCGATTCACAACGGATCCAACGACTCAAACGCATCAAGCAAATCGATCAAATCATCGCGTCTGACAAAGCGGTCCAAAAAGCCCAGGCTATCGTTCAAAGAGCCACCGACGCACTAACCGAGAGCGATAATGATCTTGAGAACCTGCGTAAAAAAGTTGAAGAGAAAGTCCTGAAACTGAAACTGACCCAGGCAAAACTTTTCGGAGGTAAAATCAGCGCCACAAAAGAACTGCAGGATTTGCAAGCAGAAAGCGAAGCACTCCGCAGAACAATCAAGACGCTCGAGGATGAGCAGATGAAGCTGATGGAAATAAATGATTCCTGTCAGGATGCGAAAAAGACCGCTGAATCCGATTTACAGCGGCTGCTCAATCAAAAAGCTTCTGAGAATTCGCTCCTTCTCGGTGAGCGTGAAAAGTTGAAAAGTCAATTGCCAAGGATAAACTCCCAACGGGATGCCCTGAAAAACCAGTTTGATGAAAAACTGCTTGAAGAATACGAAGCACTGTTCAAGAGCAAAGGTGGAGTCGCTGTAGCCGAGATTTTTGACGGAAGCTGCAAAGCTTGCGGCGTGGAACTCTCGCCAACTGATATCCAGCATGCTTCGAACCCAAAAGTGATCATGAAATGCAAGAGCTGCGGAAGAATCTTGTATAAGATTTGATTAGCTTGTCATAGCAAGACGCAGATTGGAATAAATCTGCCAACAGAGGTTTGAAACTTGTGAATCAGCGCTGGTTCACTGCGCAACCCAAGCAACTAATCTTCTATAATAGCGATGTTTTTCGCGAATCGTTTTACAGAACTTCGCCGATGGCCTGTCCGCATATTTTGCTTTAGACGAATCGAGCCAAAAAGCTAACCAATATCCACTCTATCAGGTTGACCGCAAGGATTGCGACCACAGGTGTGAAGTCGATACCATTAAACGGCTTGATGAAACGGCGCAAGGGATTCAAAAGTGGTTCAACAATTCTGGCTACACCTATGCGCAGCGGTTTATCCCCTGACATGAACAATGACAGCAAAACATGTAAGAATAATAAAAATACGATTGATCGAGCGAGTATCTGAACAAAAAGAATGATGAGTTGCATGGTCTCTTAACCTGAATATCTGCGAGGTCCAAGAAGACGCTCGCCTATGCGCACAATTGTTGCCCCTTCTTCAATTGCGACGTCAAAATCTGTTGATGTTCCGGCTGAAAGTTGCGTAAATGCAGCTTTTTTCACCCGGTAATTTATATAGTCGCTCAGCTCTCTGAGCGTTTGAAAATATGGTCGGCTTTGCTGAGAATCCGGGAATAACGGGGGCATAGCCATGAGCCCGACTAATTTCAGCCTTTCCAATCTCAAGATCGACTCCACCACACCGACCAACGCTTCCCAATCCTCTTCATTACTGGCAGGAAAACCGGTTTTGGAGCTTTCATCTCCTATATTGACTTCCAGGAAAACTTCGAGCAGAGACAGTTCAGGTGGTCTGTACTGGTTGAGCAGAGTTGCCAGCTTTAAAGAATCCAATGAATGGACTGCATGGAATTTTTCTGCGACATCGCGAGCTTTCCGGCTCTGGATATGTCCAACCATATTCCAACGAATATCCTTTAATTCCTGAAAGTGAGCCATCTTTTCCAACGCTTCCTGGACGTAACTTTCACCAAACGCCAGTTGTCCACAGTGATATGCCGCCTCAATCACCTCCAAAGGTTGACGCTTGCTGATCGCCAGGATCGAAATTTCATCCGCATTTCTCCCGCTGATCTTCGCAGCGTGATCGATGATTTCCATCACCTCTGCAAAATTGTTTTTGATCTTGAGCTGGAGTGGAGACAATTCCTGGTTACTCATGCTTTTCCTTTGGTGTCAGGCTGATTGCTGCAGCAAAACGACCTGTCAGCCCTTTTTCCTTGCGATAAGAATACCATTCATGCAGATTTTCGGCGGTACAGAGATGGGCTTGTTCCAAATGTTGGACGCCAGCCTTCCTTAAGATCCATTCGTTGGCAGCCCACAAGTCAAGAAAATCGCCTTGCGGAGTGCTGGCAATAAAATCAGAAGTTTTATCGCCCCATTTTTTGAAAAACTTGACTTTGACATCGCTTCCGATCTGATAACAATGACCACATATCGAGGGACCAATCCCAACCTGCATGTCCGAAGGGTTACAGCCATATTTTTCCACAGCCGCTTCGACTGCCACCAATCCGACCTCGAGCAGGGTTCCCTGCCAACCAGCATGCACCAGCCCAACCACTTTTTTCACGGGATCGTGGAACATGATCGGTACGCAGTCGGCAAAGCGCATGATCAAGGTCACATCCGGGTTTCGTGTGAATATTCCATCACCAGGCTGATGTTTTTGGGTTTCCGGTCGGGGCGTATCGCTGAAATGAATGGTATCACCGTGCACCTGCCAGACATCAAATCGGCTTTCAAATGGCATTCCAAAATTCTCGAAAAGCTTTAGGTGGTTGGCGCGTACATGCTCAGGCTTATCACCATTGGTGCCGCCCAGGTTGAGCTGGCTGTAAGGTCCTTCAGAGACCCCGCCCAGGCGAGTATAGAAAGCATGATTGACCAGGTTCGGATCAAAACTCTCAAATTGATAGTAAACCAATCCGTTTTTTTCTTCCCGGATCACTTCATACTCCCTTCGATGAAGATGAAATTGCCTGTTTAGCTGGCGTTGTTTCAATCATCATCTCTTCGATCGATGGAAGCCCAAACCATGCGGTAAACCAACCGAACATTGCACCGGTTATTACCCTCAAAAAGGGAGTGCTCTCGCGCATCGAAAGCCAACCCAAAGCTGGCATCTCCATTTGACTGATCAGTTGAGAAAAGCCATCCAAACCAATTGGTATCAGCGCGAGAAGAATCCAGGCAAACCATGGAAAAGGTTTCATTCTGCGGCCCGATAATGAGAAAATTAACCCAAACAACAACAGGCTGAGGTAAATTGCCAGGTCCCGTTGGCAAAGGGCAGCCTTATACCCGAGTTGTTCGTTGCCTCGGAACGCGATAGCCGCCATTTGATCTTTACCATCATTTCCAGTAACTTCTTCATATGTTTTGAGACCAGCAACGCCAGCCAGTTCGCGGGGATAAACCGTTTGTTCGCCAAAAAGAAAAAAAGACCGGTACGCAAGTTGATGACAAAGCGGTTTGTAGAGCCGGTAAATCACATCTGCTGCCCCACTTTGACCCGTTTTCATCAAAACGGGTGCCATTAACGGCAATATCACATAAATAGCCAGGGCGAGATTGATTATGCCCAGGTAATGCTTTTTGAGCCATGAAGCAGTCTTATTGCTAAGACTTTGGACTGGTTTACCCGTTGATTCAGCCCTTTGGTTTTCTGGTGTAACATCTTTCTCAGGGGCAGACATCACTGCAAGATTAACTTTCAATTACCTGGACAAAAGTAGACTGGCTGCTGTCAGGTACGGTCAACTCACCAGGATACAAAGCGACCTGGGGATTGATCCAACGCCAGATCCACTTGGCATCATGAGGCAGGCAGTTGACACATCCATGGGAAAGCGCCACACCAAAATTATTGTGCCAATAGACTGCATGGATTGCCTGACCATCAGGATGAAAAAGTGTTGTCCAGGCAATTCCTGGCGAATCGTATTGGGAAACTCCACCCGCGCTCATGTGCAGCGAGACCATTTTTCGCCATACAGGTGTGGTCCCTGGAGGAGTAAGCCATTTACCATCCCGTAGGTAGCCAGTGGATACTTCACAGAAATAGACTTCCTGGGAACCTTCGAAACAGTGCAGCGTCTGGCTCTGCAGATTGACAAGGACCCGTTTATCACCAACATCAGGGTGAATTGGTGCAATTTCTTCAGCGCTGATAGGTCTACATGCCTGCGCATCCACCCAGTAATAATCCGGTAAAGCGCCGTACTTTTCCGATAGCAGGTATTCAGTTTTACCATCCTTGTTGCGGATGTCTGATGCCCAGAAAACCTGGCTGTAATAGAGTTTTGCCAGCCCTTCCGAATCGCGGATCCAGGAAGAAGCGTCGCTCCAGGCTTTGGTTAACTCAAAATTGACGCGTGGAACGGTGATTTCGACCCACATACCGCGCTGCCCTTGGTCATCCAATGGCAATTCAACCAAGGGCTGGTTAGGAAGATTTTTTACTGGCTGAACATAAGGCGCATAAATAAACCCATCGGCTGTTTGATACCACTTTTGATTATAGCGATTGAAATCCAGCACGTTTGCTATGACTTCCTGCTTGATCTCAAAAACATCGTCCCGCCACACACGGGTGGTGGTAGCGGCATTCATGTTGGGTTCTGCCTTGAGGTCGATAAACGAACGCATCTCTCCCACGGCAACCCGCCCCAGATTTGCTCCAACAGGCCAATCCTGCATCAAGCTGCTCGCCGATGCTTTGCCAAAAGGCAATAAGAGCGCACCTGCTGCCAGCCCGGAAATTTTTAAAAAGTCACGTCTGCTGATGTTACTGTTAAAATTCATGATTTTATTATACAAAATCTCTCAAAAAGCTCAATGCTTGGTAAAGGCTTGACCGATCTATTGCCAACCGCCTTTATTTCTGGAGGTTTCACGTTCCATATCCCGTTCCTTAATCAATTCGCGCTTATCGTATTGCTTCTTACCCTTGGCAAGTCCAATTTCCAACTTTGCCTTACCATCTTTCAGATAAACACGGATAGGTACGATGGTCAAGCCCTTGATGCGGACTTCGTCAAAAAGTTTACGGATTTCTCTTTTATGCAGCAGCAACTTGCGCTCCCGTTTAGGGTCATGTTGGAAGGCGCTGGCATGCTCGTAAGGTGCGACATGCGCACCGACAAGCCAGATTTCCTCTCCATTGGTGCGTACATAAGCCTCCTGAAGCGAAATTTGGCCATTTCGAACTGACTTGATTTCTGTACCTTTTAAAACCAAGCCAGCTTCAAAAGTCTCCAGGATGAAAAACTCGAACCGCGCTTTCTTGTTTGTTGAAACTACTTTAATATCCATCAGCAGTAATTTTAACATAGTTCCTCAGGGGAGATTCAAAACTATACGTATATTTGGAGCAACATAATCACAGGATAATGCGCTAATTAAGTGCATCACAAATCAAAGGTTTATCATTTAGGC
>WOZC01000040.1:0-4005 GCA_011620465.1 Anaerolineaceae bacterium
AGGGGGTCACAGCCAGGAACGATGTTCTCCCATAGAAGCCGGGAAGCCATAGAGACCCCACCGATCCAGAGTTTGTACCACTCTTCTGGTTTGCTTTCGACCCAGGTTTTTTTTGTTTTTAGATCGATGTGTAGAATTTTTCCACTGTATCCGTACATATCAACTCCTGTCTGCACATAGATTTAGGCGAGCGGCTATACCATAATACGAAAGTGCACAAACCGCTTCGCCCATTTAAAACACGATTCTTAATTGAATACATTTCTGACTAAAAGTATAACTCAATTGTGAAGAAGAGCTGATTTATGACCCCGTTAATCTTCTGAAATACAAAGAAAATACTGTCATTCGCGTTTTTTTACTTACTCAATTATTGAAGGATATTGTAAGTTTCTCGAGTTCACCGAGACGATATATAGAGAAATGTCATCTTAACGAAGTGAAAGATGACATTTCGACTAATGATGATGCTCCATTACCTCGACATACTCAACTTGATCATCTCGCCTTTTTGATCAAAGGTCATGCGGGCGAAGTGGTTGTGGCTTTTTGATCTGTACTCATACTGCTTCTTCAGGGTAACCACGTAACGCTGGCTGGCTTTGAGCAAATCGTATTGGTTGTGGTGTTCGTCCACCTTGTCCTGGTCGAGCGTGAAATTTGAAAGCTGTGGGTTGATCCCGACTGTGGCATCATCCAGTCCCGGCAAGTAATTCTTAATCACTGCCTTGATTTGTCCCAGGATCTCGCTGGGCATCTCATCAGCTGCCACCACCAGTTCTTCCGGTGAATCGCTGATGGTCTTGAGTTCTGGTGTCAACGTCGGGCGGATGGCAGGTTCGGTGACTTCCTTGATGTTTTTGGCAGTGGAAAGAGGGTCGCCAAAAAGCACAAACGAAAGGATAGTCTTCTGATCTTCGCCATCAAGGTACCCCTGGTCGCTGGTCATTTTCTTTGCCAAAGCAAGCTTGGCTTGCATGAGGGCATAACCAGCAGATTGACCGCTCACGATCAGCTTCCAAAAATGCCAGGAGAGCAAATCAGCCGCGATCAGAGGTCTGCTGACCGAGCCGTAAGCAATACAGGTTGAGCCAACAAAAGCACGGGTTCCACTGGCAAGGAAATTGAGCGGGATCGATTCTTTGACGGCCTTTTCGATGATGTTAGCACCATAACAAGCCTCGCTCAACACCAATGTTGGCGCTGAGCTTGTCGGATTGAAATTCTCCGGTAGCATAGCGACCGGGTATTCCGGACCTTGTTCACGTTTGGTTATATCTTTTTGCCCGTACCATTCCGCAGCATCCTTGAGTCCATGTAAGTTGAAGTAAGCATACTTGGGATTACTGGTTTGCCCGGAAAGGAGGTTGGTGTTTGTGGTTGGTGGTGAAGTTCTGAGGCGTTCAGCCCTGTCAATGGTCGAAAAAACCAGTGAGGAGGGTGACTTCCATACTTCAGCCGCACATGCCAGGTTATTGGAGCGTTCAAACCGGGTTGAAAACTGCAGCAGGGAGCGGTTGAGACCATCAAGCCAACGAGCAAATGGATTGGTTTCGAGTGACTTTTTGGTCTTGACCTTGACTTCGTACTCGTTATTTAAGAAGCGCAATTGCTCCAATAAATATCCCGCATCATTGCCGCGCTCATCTGGGAGACGCCCAACAGGCCACTGCTGGATGAAATAATTCTCGTTGATGGTGGCATAGGGGTTGTCGGAGGGAACATTGACATCACTATCATCGGTTGGGTTCGGAAGCAGGTGAAAGGGAACGATATCGTCACCGCCCACAATCAACAGCGCGCCGATCATTTCACCCCGGTCTGCCAAAACCTTGTCAAGATCGGATAATGCCAGTTTTAGCTTCCAACCATCCGGCTGGGTAACGGCACTGAAATTGAATTCCTTCGTACTTTGGGGGTCATCGGGGACAAAAACGCAGCTATTCCATCCAGGCAGGCTTACGATTTTCAGGGAAAGATCGCGCATGGATTCGATTATCACAGCCGCCGTGTTTTCACCGTATTTCTTGACCAAATTTAAGCGCGAGGTCATGATCACGTAAGAGGGGAAACGACCATCAGAGTGCATCAATTCGGACTTTTTGATCTTGTTAGCGATAGTAGCAAAATCGGCTTCGATTTCTTCGATTGCTTTGAGCGCAGCGACTGTTTTGGGGTCTTGTTCGGGTATGCTTTTAGTCAGGGTGGGCTCCATCACTGGAACAGGACCATCCTGGTAATGCTCTGGTGGAGTGGTGGCGATGTCTTGCACGAAGAAAGAACTGGTAGGAACTTCAGAATAGTCCAACTGTATCTCCTCTTCCTCATCATAATCATCGAAAACGAATGAGGAGACTTGGCTTGCGAGCGTTGGCTGTTCATCCAACAGTTCACTGGCAAGTTTTTTACTGTCAGGCAATTCGGGTTCGCCATTGCTGACAAATTCGGATTTTGAGAGGACATTCCAGCCCAATTCCGCGGCAATTGTCGCTGGAACCGGCAGGTCGAGAAAAACTTTTAGATCTTCGGGCCAGAGAGGCTTGAAATTGTGATTGGGACCGAGCAGACGGTTGACCACCTGTCCACTGGCATCGTGCGCCGCACTCCAATGCAGTCTTTCAACACCCAGGGCATCATCACCATTTTGCAGGTCGGCAATAGCTGCCAGAATCTTGATTTGAACACAAGAAGACCAGCGGGAGGAGTAGATCCCACTCAAGGTCTGAAGAAGGGTGAAATTCCGGTTTTCCTGAACGATCCGCATGTGGAAGATGGCAGGTAAAGCCACTTTTGGATTATGTGCAAGAGATTCCATCACCGCTTTTTCCGCCGTTATGAGGTCGCCGCTTTCGTAAGCGTTGCGCGCCTGGATCAAGGCAGGAAGCCAGGCAGCGCGGGCAGCAGCGCTGGAAGTACTGCGCTGTAAGTAAGCTTTTGTCGCAGAAAAATCCGGGTTACTTTCACCGGTCAACTGATCCAGAAGTGCTGCGGCTTCGGTAAATTCCGGGTCGAAAAGGAGGATCTTTTCCAGATTCGTGACTGCCATTTCTGTGTCACCAAGTTCTGCCAGGATATGGGCATACATGTGGTTGACCAGCAGATCACCAGGATAGCTTGCAAGCCAGATTAAGGAAGCCTGGCGTGCGAACTGAAATTCCTTGTTCACAATGGCGGCCTGCAGGAGCGTCAGGAATTTACCCCGGCGAACAATCAAAACTTCATCACTTTTATGGGCGGAATAAGGTCTCATTTTCTTTTCGGTGCCTCCTGGAGGTTATTGACCAGGTTCAAAGCCACGATCGCGGCTAACTGCCGGCGAATGCTCTGATCTGAAGGGGAGAGTTGGGCTGCCTGGCGCAGCATATATTCGGCATTTCGGTAATCACGGCTTTCTTTATATGCGGCGGATGCCTGGAGATATGGGCGGGGATCTTTCCCCACCATATTGATTGCTTTATGGTAAGTTTCGATGGCATTGTTGACTTCACGCCGGTCCTGATACGTCTGACCTAACTCGAGGTAAGCGTCAATCAAGCTCGGATCAAGTTTTATCGCTTTGTTAAGCCGGGAGACTGCCTGGTCGAGGTTGCCATTGAGCCGGTCGATCTTACCGAGCAAAATCAGCGTCTCGGGGTTGTCCTCATCGATGGAAAGGCTGTTTTGCAGGTTTTTCTCTGCTTTTTCAAGCTCATTGAATTCGATTTGGTAAGCTGCCAGCTGGTTCAGAACTGAAGTGCTGTCAGGATGAGCGTCGGCAAGATTCTGCAACGCATTTAAAGCGCCATGTGGGTTGGAGCGGCGATCGATTTCGATTGAAAGTAATTCAAAGGGAATTGGGTCTGTGACCACGGCTTTGGCTGCCTCGATGGTTAGCCTGGCGAGGGTCGGATTATCACTTTTGACTTCTGCGTTGGCTTTGAGCAGCAAAGCTTTCGGGTGATCGGGAGCAATTTTCAACGCTTGGCTTATCGCATGTGTTGCCAATTCATGGTCATTTCTCGCAAG
>WOZC01000040.1:4105-17201 GCA_011620465.1 Anaerolineaceae bacterium
TTTTCAACGCTTGGCTTATCGCATGTGTTGCCAATTCATGGTCATTTCTCGCAAGGTGCGATTCGGCAATTGATACGTAGTATTCCGGGTTTTCTGATTCCAGTTGAGCAGCTTTCTGCCAGCACTGGATAGCAATTTGATGTTCGCCCAGCCGCTGGTTAATGCGGGCAAGAGAGTCGAGCACTTCGGGGTTTTCCGGGAGGAGGTCCGAAGCTTTTCCAAAGTAATCCTTGGCGGCGTGGTAGTCTTTTTCCAGCAGTTTTATATCACCCAACAGCTGCCAATAATGAGCAGTTTTGGGGGAGATACGCAGAGCGTCTTCCAAATGAGCTGCTGCTTTGGTGTAATCCCCGGAATCCTGGTACATCGTCGCGGCGAAGGTATGCCATTCCGGTTCATCTGACCAAATCTGCAGGGCTTTTTCCATGGTTTCAGCGGAAGCTTCCGGTTGGTTTCGGGTGGCAAAGGCTTCAATTGAAAGAAGAATCGGGTCTTGCGGTGCTTTTTCAAGCAATTCCCGGGCGATGGCGGCGCTGTAGGTCGGATCGAGGTGCAAATTCAGAATGGCGTTTTGGGTCAAAACCTGTGGATCGTCTTCATATGCAGTCATGATCGCATCGATCCGTTCAGGATTAACCAAAACCGAGAGAACCTGTGCTGCCTGGCGACCGGTGTTGATCAATTGGCTCATTTTGTTCTCATCATCCCAATGACCGCCGAATACAGCCTGACCGATCTTCAGCTCGGACATCAATTGTGAGGGTTGTAAGAAGCGACCGGCAACCACGATTTGATCTTCCAATAACGCTGATTGGTTTTGTCCTGTGAACAATTCAGGCGTATGGCGCGTGATATTCAGGAGCATGGCATTGTTATGCTGGCGGTAATTGTCGCTCAGGTAAGCAGCCAGAAGTTGATTGGCGATCGGATTGATATGCACAATCGTGAGAGCATTGGCAAAGCATTGGTTGGCAGTTTGCCAATCGAAAGCCTCCCAGGCAGCTATTCCGCATGCAAGACAAGCCCAGATCCAATCGAAGTGTCGGGCGATGTTGAAGGCGGTTTCTTCCTGGTGAATCGCTTCTGCTTCTATTGTGATCCGAGCCTGATTGAGGTGGTCGGCTGCGTTTTGCGTCTCACCCGATTGTTGGGCGAGCAACGCCCGTACTGCCAGGGTGAAAGCCGTATCAGTCTGATCCGCCAGGAAGTGCTCCCAAAGCATGGCAATCTTAGGATAATCATGCTGGATCATTGCATCGAGGCAAAGCATTTGGACCAGAGGATAGGTGTTCGTTTTATCCTGGGATTGCGAGGTGAGATAATCGAGAATTCCCTCGAGTTTCAGGTTGTTACGTAAAGCCAAGGCAAGTGCTGCCTGGAGGACGATAAGTTCGTAACTGGAAGGATCGTTCTTTTGAGCGAAATCCGCATGCTTTTGAGCCGCATTGAGATCGCCTGTCACTCTTTCCAGCTGGATCGTCCGCAGATAAAGCCCGGTCACCGTATAAGCTGGGAAATCGCCGGGAGTTTCCATCTGAGCCTGGTCTAGCAGGCATTCGTTTTCTCCGCTGAATTCCAGTCCTTGTACCAGGGTGTTGATTGTCTCCAAAGCAGGTAGAAACTGGCGGTTCGCGGTTAAAACGTCGCTTAGCAGCACCGGGTAGCAGGGATGATTGCCTAACGAAGCAGCCAACTCCTGGGTTAATTGAAGTGCCGCAGCACCATCCCCGAGCCGCAAAATGGAATAAACCAGGTCGCGGGTTTCCTGAAAGTCTGGAGAAGGGTTACCAGAGATCGCCCTCTGGATGATCGCAGAAGCTTCTTCTGTCTGGTCGAGGTGCAGGTAGAGATTGGCAACGTCCACATACTCTTCCGTTGTGATTCCTTCGAGTGCAAGCATTCGGTTGAGTGTGTTCTTGGTCTCATCCAGATCATTCAAGCGGGCATAGGTGCGAGCGAGGGTGAGATAGAGTGTTTTATCTTCAGGACGAAGATGAAGGGCATCTTTCAAAACCTGGATGGTTTCCTTCTCGTTGTCCTGGCTGCTCATAAACTCGCTGAACCAGAGCACGTTATCCAGGTCAGTTGGGGCAATTTGCAGGCTGGCGCGGGCGGAATTGAAGGCCTCATTATTCAAACCTGCATTCAGGTAAGCATTGGTTAGCACATGTCGGGTTTCAAGGTCATCAGGATTCACCTGCATCGCTTCTTGTAAGGATGCCAGGCTGATGTCATGTAAGCCCAAATTCAGTGCTGTTTTCCCAATTTGCAATTGCAGGTGGTGGTAAGCGCGAGGTGACTTGGATTGAGGGTTGTCAAGCAGTTTAAGATAGCTTTCGTAAGCTGATTCATCATTGCCAATCGCTGCATTCAAATCTGTTGCCAGCATTGCCAGATCAAAGTCCTGCTTCAACTTGTCGCGATTGTTCAACAAGGCTTCCAGCAAGCCTTCCAATTCTTTCTGGTTGACTTCCGGGCGCTGCTTGTTCAACTCCAGGAGGCAGGTTGCATAAGCGAGCAACGTGTCTTCGCGATGAAGGGAATTCCAAGCAAACTGCAGCAACTGCCTGGCGCCTACAGCATCATCCAACGCCAGGTAGGTTTGCCCCAAAACCAGGGCTAATTCCGGGTCGCTGGCGAAATCGTCTTCCAACAATTCAAGGATATCCCAGGCTTCGTTGGTGTAGCCTTGTTTCAACAAAGCACCTGCCAACAGTTTGCGCACTTCAAGGTTCTCCTGGTTAAGCGCAAAAGCTTGTTTCAGAACGGCAATGGCATCCGTTGTCTGTTCATTATCCAGGTAAAGCTTCCCAAGAGCGCTCAAAATTTGAGGATCGCCAGGAAAAGCAGCCTTGGCTTTTCTAAGAGCCTGGGTGGCGTTTTCATTCTCACCCAGTTCTGTCCAGATCTTCGCCAGCGAGAGCCAGCTGGCCGGCTTTTCAGGAGCGACTTCAGAGGTTTGTTCCAATAGTACGACTGCCCGATCTTTCTGCCCCGAATTGATTAATGCCTCGCAGAGAATCACCAGAGCCTCACCGTCCAACTGATCACGTGAGAGGAAATTTTCAGCGATCGGTATCGCAAGCTCGGCCTTGCTGGCTTTAATTGCAATCTCTGAAAAAGTCAGCAGGTCTTCGCGCAGGGGTTGAGCTGACTGGCTGATCAGTTCCTGATAGATTTCCAGAGCTTTGGACTCCTGCCTTGTCTGCAAATAGAGCCTGGCTAACTCCTGCTTGTTGGTCCTGTTCTCGGGTTCAAAAAAGGAAAGCAAGGCGGAAGATTCAATAGCATTATCCAGGTTAGCGAGACGCTGATCGATCCTGGCTGCCAGCTTGATTGTTTTTAGGTCGTTGGGGTCATCCTGGAGGGCTTTACGGATAAATTCGCTCGCAGTCTTATAGCGTTTCTGGTCGAAAGCGTACTCAGCTGCCTTCAGATTGTCACTATGGAAATCAAAGCGGGAGGACTGAGTCGGTAATGTTTTCCGCTGGATGGCGCCATCCAGAGCTGCATGGACTGTTTCGGATCGCTCGCGCAATTGTGGATATCTCAGTGCGAAAAGGGCGTTAGTATTCTCGTCCTCACCCTGGTTAAGGAGATCGAATGCGAAATCGACCTCGTCCTGGCTGACTAAAAACTCAGCATACTGGTTGCGATAGTCGCTATTGTCAGGTTCAAACTGTAAAACCTGCTCCCAGGTTTTGCGGGCTTCTTCAGGTTCTGTGCGCTCAAGTTCCAAAGCCATTTTGTGCAAAATGGCTGCCTGGTTCTTGTTGATTGCCTTGAAGGCAAGCGCAAGCGATTGTCTCGCTTTATCCGATTGACCGGCATATTGATACATGGCAGCCAGATTCTGATAAGTTTCGACAGGACTGTCTTTGGTCTCGGAATTATTTTGTATCAACAGGTTGTTTGCCAGTAACTCGATAAAGGATTCAGAGACCACACCTTGCAATTGGCTCAGAACCTGGACCTGCAGGTAGAGACGGGCGTTCTCAAGGAATTTTGCTACAAAGTCGAACTGTTCGTTTTCAGCCAGAGGCAGAGTTTTGAGGAGGGAAACTATGCATTTTGCCAACTCGATCGTATGGGTTTCATCGGTAGCCGCCGCTAACTCTTCCAATGCCTCTTCAAAATCAGGGCAAATCATGGACAGAACAGTTAGGCTGGTCGACCAGGCAAGCAGCCCGGTTTTGCCCTCGGTCATGAACCCGCTTATACCTTTCCAGCTGGAATTCTTGATGCGAAACTCCCGCAACGAAAGGGCGAGCAAGGTGGCATCCTTCAGTGTGGCTGGCTCCAGACCTGTCATTCGAACTGTGTCGAGCGTTTTCGCTGCTTTTTCAAGCAATTCTGCAGGAACAGGAGTAAAGAGATCACTCAGGTCTTTGTCGTTCAGGGTTTCGTCCAACAGGAATAACGAAATCGTAGCAGGGTGCCATTTTTCAGGATCATTGCCAGCGAAGTCGAACCAGTGGGCTGGGAGTCCGTGGATGTCCAGCTCTCTCCATAAAAGAGAATTTTCGCGATACGCCGCGATCAGTTTCCGGCTGTCCTTTTGGTTAAAACGTGAAATGAGCTCTTTAAGCAGCCAATCTATCGCCATCATGCATCCTTTCGCCCGTTTGAACTAAGGCATTGTTCCGGTAAAGGGTTTAACGAAATAGTACGCTCCAGCAAATAAGAGGATGCTGAGAAATACGAGGAATATTCCAATACCAGTATTGGATTTTGCCAGATCATTTAGCGAACCGATCAGCAATGAGGCGTTCCCAACCAAACCGGAGACACCATCGGTAATGCCTTTATCTGCCAGTTTGGTAGTCGCATCGGCAATTGTCTGGATATTGCGGTTCATGGCTTGTTTTGCCAGGATGAAAATACTCAAGACCAAGCAAACAATACCAAGTGCAAATAACACAATTGATACGCTTAAAACAATTTGATTTCCGCTATCAAACATAAAAAACCTCCAAACAGATTCCTATTGGAGGTTAAGATGCAACTCCTATGCCAGAGGTAAGGGCTGCTGCCCTGTTTTTGGAGCTGGAGTGGAAATATCGAGGGGAAGGTGACCGAGGTCTATCGAGGCTTCATCGCACAGTAAAACGGCTCTCTCAAGCGCGTTGCGCAGTTCACGGATGTTGCCTGGCCAGCTGTAGGAAACCAAGGCTTCCAATGCTTTAGGCGTAACATCGAGGATGTTTTTACCCATTCTCATGTTGAATTGCTGCAGGAAGTAACCAACCAGGTCGGGTATGTCCACTTTTCTTTCAGCTAATGGGGGCAGGTCAAGATCAACTACTTTGAGGCGGTAATAGAGGTCCTCGCGGAATTCATGTTTTGCGATCATTTCGTGCAAATTGCGGTTCGAAGCTGCCACTACTTGGACGTCAACATTGATTAAAGCGGTGCCTCCGACTCTGCGGAAGGATCGTTCTTCCAGTGCTCGCAGGAACTTTGCTTGCAGATCAATTGGCATGGAAGAAATTTCATCGAGAAAGAGCACGCCTTCGTCAGCAATCTCCATCAAACCATTGCGCCGATGGGTCGCACCTGTGAAAGAGCCGGCTTCGTGACCGAAAAGTTCCGATTCGAACATGGTCGACTGAATAGCTGGGCAGTTGACATCAATGAAGGGTTTATCCGCCCTGGGTCCGCTTTCGTGAATATAACGGGCGAGAACTTCTTTGCCTGTACCGGTCGGACCGGTGATAAGCGAAGAAACGGAGGCTTCTGCCGCACGGTGAGCCAATTCGATGATCGCATTCATTTTTGGAGTCTTGCCGACGATGAATTTATCAAGGCTGGCTTTGCCCCTGAGGTGGTTCAATTCCCGGCGCATCGCGACCATTTCTGCTGCACGCTTGACCGATTTTTCCAACTCAAGCAAATCCAGCGGTTTTTCCATAAAATCCTGGGCACCGTTTTTCATTGCTTCGACCGCCATGCTCACTTCACCATGAGCGGTCACAATGATCACCTGGGGTCTGCGAGGCAGCCGGGCAGTCTCACTCAGCAAATGCGGTCCATAACCATCGGGCAGACGCACATCCAGGATGATGATATCTGTGCCATCCTGACTGAGAACTTCCCGGGCTTCCGCCAGGGTCCCTGCTTCTTGTACTTCAAAGCCCTTGGTTCTGAGAAACTCGGATACAACCATGCGGGCGGTTTCTTCATCGTCAACAACTAATATGGATGCAGCCATTACTCTCCCTTCTTATGCCCTTGGCAGCAATACGTGAAATACGCTGCCTCCAGGAACACTGTCAACATAAATACTTCCTTCATGAGCGGTGACAATTCGCTTGGTGATTGCCAATCCGAGCCCTGTCCCACTTGACTTGGTGGTGAGGAAGGGCTCAAAAATGTGCTCGACTACGTCGTCCGGAATACCCGGACCAGTATCCGCAATAATTATCTCACACTGTGTAGGAATAATCTGGGGTGAAGCTGGAACCAACTTGATATTCAAACTACCGCCGCGTTCCTCCATGGCTTCTATTGCATTGCTGATCAGGTTTACAAACACTTGCTCAATCGCGCGCGGGTCTGCCTTAACCAGGAGCTTTTCTGGTTGAGCGAAAAAATTGTAGGAGATGTTCAATTTTTTCATACGCGGATCCCATTTGTCAAGAATGGCTGGGATCAGTTCGGCAAGATCCACCGGTTGAATCTGGTATTCAACAGGTTTTGAAAAGGTGAGCGTCGATTTGACCAGGTGGGTCAGGCGGTTGCAATCGTTCTGCAGCCGCTCTACAAGCCCGGCATATGGCGCATCAGGGGACATCTTCATTCCAATCAGCTGCAGACCAGTAGAAATGCTGTTGATCGGGTTCTTCACTTCGTGAGCAAAGATTGCGGTTACTTCGCCAAGGAAAGCGCGCTGTTCCAATACTTGGGAATGAGCACGGATCTTCTCGCTCTGGCTCAAATCCCGCAGGATCAGAACGATACTGCGCACCACTCCCTCTTCCTTGACAGGCAAACACAATATCTGAGCTGGAAAACTGGCACCCAGGCGGGTGTTCAGGTTAAGATTATGACCAACCAGCGTGGGATTGCCTTGCTGAGCGTTCTTATACAGGGCGGAGAGGGTTTCATTGCCGATCAGGACCATTTCTGCCCGTTGCTGGAAAACTTCTTTGCTGGCGTAACCCAACATGGATTCTGCCGCTGGGTTAAGCTCTGTGATACGCAGGTCGGGGCTCAACACGATCACGCCTTCTTCCAGGTTATCAGTAACAGTCTGCTGAATTCGCGCAAGTTTACGGATATTGCGCATAGTGGATCCGGCTTTTTCCAGGGTTGAGAGGTGTTTGAGCGCGGAGCTGGTATGGATGCCAAGCAGGTTCAGGTAGCGCAGAGTCTCATTATCCGGGACAAGACCAAAACCACCCGCCAAAATCAGTGCCTGCATTTTGTCATTGACGGTTAGCGGTATGCTAAAAAGGTAACTTGCTTCGATCTCCTGGCTTAGCTCTTCGAAGGAAGAAAGGGTAGGTTTGCCTTCCCGCCACAAAACGGTCGATTCCAATCTTGCCGATTCACTCAATTTAGTTTCCTCAGGGAAGTATTGAGCGATCTCCGAATTATGCTCCTGGACAAGCTTGAGGATTTCACCGTTGCGTCGATAGACCAGGATGAAATCTGGCTTGCTGGTTTTCGCAATGATCATCACAGCCGTCTGGTAAAGAGTGGCAACAGTTGGCTGTTCTGCCAGTTCAGTCAGCAATCTGAGATTGTCATACCGATATTCCTGGTCCAAAAGGTCTTGTCTGAACAAGTTTTCCGGCTGGATAGCAGAAAAAACGAGCACAACGACCTGATTGGTAGGACTGAGCGAGTGAATTTTCAAGAGCACCGGCAAGAGCTCTCCGCTCGATAGTTGAAGGGAGATCTGCCTTGCCTCGTCCGGGTTGGGATTTGTATCAGGTTCTTCCGGGATCAGAGCCGAGAGCCCCAGATTTTGCAGGTCGGATCTGGAATAACCACTAAGATCCAGAAAGGGCTGGTTTGAAAGCACAAGATGGTCTTTGGTGCGCAGGTAAACCACGGCAGGCTCTGGGATCAAGTCCAGTAAGGCTGAGTTGCTTAAGATACGCAGATCACCTGCGAGGTTGGCGTCGTTAGAACTGCCCTGGATGGATCGGTCCACTGATCAGCCTGCTTAACTTTTTGAATTGGAGCGCAAATGGGCAGGCAAAATGCCTTCCATAGAGCGATACTTTGCAACCGTTCTCCGGGCGATGGAAACGCCTTCCTCTTCCAGCTTTTCCTTGATTTCAGAATCGCTGAGCGGAGTGTTTTCATGTTCGATCATCTCTTTGATGACCGTCCTGAGCGACAGACTGCGGTCGAAAAAAACCGCCATAGGAACAATTTTCTTATTGGGGAGCTGGATGGTTTTGCCGGAAACAGCCCTCGAGATTGTCGATTCGTGCAGACCGAGTTCCTCGGCGATCTTGGCGCGGGTCAGCGGAACCATTTTTTTATCCCCGCTAATGATGTAATCCTTTTGTAGAACCACCAGTTGTTCCAACAGCAATTTCATCGCGTTCGAACGTTGCTGGATACATTTGATCAGAAGCGAGGCTTTCTCGATATCCTCTTTCCACTCAACCGCATGTTCTTCCTCGACCGATTTCAGCGCATCCTTGAACAACTGGTTGACTTTCAAGGTCCCCCGAACCGGTAAGATGATCTCCACAACCAATGGGTTGGCAGGGTTGTCGTTCAGATAATAAATGAGGACATCGGGTTGGTGAAACGCTTCCGAGCCGCTGGCGTTCGGGTTTCGGACGTCACCCCAATGAGCACGGGCTGGGAAAGGGTTCAAGTTTTCACTGATGAAATTTGCGACATTTTGGATTTGTTGGGTGCTTGATTTCAAGGCACGCGCTATATCAGAAAAATGATGCTGGCTAACCTTGGGTAAATAGTCTTTGATCACTTCCCGGGTAAATGCAGGAATTTCGATATTCTCTGCCAGGCTCTCCACCTGGGCGAGCATGGCTTCAGCTGGGTGAGCAGAACAAACCCCAACCGGGTCGCAGCGTTTTAGCAACTCGATGATTTCTTGAATTTCGCTGGGAAGGCGGTGATGATAGCGGGCAACTTCGATGGGAGTAATGGTCAGAAAACCGTCTTCGTCGAGATGATTCAGAATGTAAGCAGCGATCAGGCGGTCTTCCACTTTCAAATCAGCCGCGGCTTGTTTGAGCACATAAGTGGGCAGATCGATCATTTCCGAGGCGTAAGGTTCATCTGGAACCTCGCTTATGCCGGTACCAGTGCCGGTGTAAAAATCTTCGCGGGGAGAAATGAAGACGATCGGATCATCAGAGTTTTCGGATTTTGGTTGACTGCAGATGGGACAGGGACCGAAAGGAGGGAGCAAACGCTTGCACATCGGGCATCGCCGCTCTTCGACCAATTCGAGGGCGGGGTTATTTGCCAACTCGGAATCGATTTTCTGCTGCAACTCAGCCGCAGTCAGGCTCAACAGCGTCATGGTTTGCGCCAGGTGAGCGGAAGTGTGAGTGGTGGTCTGCTGCCATTGGTTTTGAAACATCTATACCTCTAGTAAGCAAGGCTGAGACCTAGGAGATCAGCCCTCTTGCAAGAATTATACCTGAAGAATTTTGTCTGGCGATCATCATTATTCTCCAAGGTTGAGGCAACCTGATTCAGGGCATTAATTGAAGGAGCGACACCACAATTCTGCCATCGTTAGCTCCAGGGTTATTCCAACGGACCCACTAAACTGCTGACTTGGGAGCGTGACGATCCCCCTTGCAGCTTCGCCTACAATAATAGAGCCGGGATGAACAACCCGACTAATTATATGTAGCTTCTTCCTTTGATCGACCATGGAAGGTCGGTACTACGAAAATCAGATCCTTCGCTGCGCTCGATTCCTTGATGGTCTGATTTTGGGTAGAAATTGTGTTCAATTTTCAAAAAAGTCAGTGAATTACGACCAATTGATTCCGCAAATGGAGGAGGCTAAAGGAATTCATTAATCTGAGCGGATTTTCAAGTAACGTCGTATTAAATTCGTGCCGTGTCTCTCAGGGTGTGTCAGGGTGTGTCAAGGTGACTAAAATCCTTACTACTCGCTTATAATAGAAAGAAAAAAGGAGAAAGCAACTTACCTGTCATGAAACAACCATCCAAAACAGTGGCTAATTTGAAGCCCTATTTCTTTGCCAGTTTAAATACCGTTCTCGCTGATCTTCAGGAAAAGGGTGTGGATGTTATCCGCCTGGATATGGGCTCACCCGATCTCCCACCCGCCAGCTTCATCATCGATAAATTAGTTGAATCGGCAAAGAATCCCAAGAAACACGGCTATTCACCGGCGGGAGGTTCTCCTGGTTTTCTCAAAGCAGTAAGCACATACTATAAACGCCGCTTTGACGTTGAAATCGACCCTCAGACAGAAACCCTGGCGCTGATTGGTTCCAAGGAAGGCTTGTTTAACCTGAATCGTACCATGCTTAATCCCGGTGACATGGTTTTATTGCCTGATCCTTATTATCCAGTCTACCTGGCAGGGGCGCAGTTAGCGGATGCCCGTTATCATTTCATGCCTCTTATCAAAGAGAACAACTTCTTGCCCGATTTTGACGCAATCCCTGAGAATATTGCCAGAGAAGCCAAAATCATGTGGCTGAATTACCCCAACAACCCTACGGGTGCTGTTGCTGACCTGGATTTCTTCAAACGAGCAGTGGCATTCGCCAAGAAAAATGATATCTTAATCGCCCATGACGCGCCTTATTGCGACCTGTGTTTCGATGGTTATGAAGCTCCCAGCATCCTGGAAGTGGAAGGTGCCAAGGACGTTGCGGTCGAGTTCAATTCTCTTTCGAAAACCTACAATATGGCTGGCTGGCGTATTGGCATGGCAGTCGGAAACAAAGAAGCAATCCGTCTGCTGGCAAATTACAAGAGCCAGATTGATTCATCCATCTTCATGCCCATCCTGGATGCCGGTCAGGCAGCACTCACTGCTGACCAGGGTTGGTTGGTGGAGCGCAATAAGATCTATGAAAAACGCCGGGATGTTGTTTACAACGGTCTGAAGGACTGCGGTTTTGAGTTGGATTTACCTAAGGCTGCCCTGTATGTTTGGGCAAAGTTACCGCCAAAATTCCACGACCCGCTCAAATTCTGCGCAGATTTGCTCAACGATACCGGTGTCAGCATGACCCCTGGCGTGGTTTATGGTCCGAGTGGCGCAGATTACATCCGCATTTCGATTGTGATCCCCACGGACCGCATTGAAGAAGCGGTTGGGCGTATGCAAGCCTGGATCGCAGCACAGTAAGAACTGGAACTTACATAACAGTTGACTCAATTCACTGAACAAAACAAAGAAAAAGCAATCATGGTGGGTGTCCGGATCGGACCGGAGACCCACCGGGGTTTGACCCTGGATGAGAGTTTGCAGGAGCTTGAATTACTGGCGGAGACCGCTGGGATTGAGGTGGTCGGATCCATTACTCAGAACTTGGACAGTCCAAATTCACGCATTTATATCGGCACCGGCAAGCTGGAAGAGTTGAAATTACTCGCCGAAGAATTGGACGCGCAAACCATTCTTTTTGACGATGAATTATCACCACGGCATCAAAGAGAACTTGAAAAAGAGTTTGATCGTGATGTGAAAATACTGGACAGGACTGCCTTGATCCTGGATATTTTTGCACAGCACGCTGATACGCGTGAAGGCATGCTCCAGGTAGAACTGGCGCAGTACAAGTATCTGCTCCCTCGCCTGACACGAGCCTGGACTCACCTTGCCAGGCAGTCAGGTGGAGCGTCGGGGCGGAGTGGCAGCGTTGGCGGAGTTGGATTGCGAGGTCCGGGTGAAACCCAGTTGGAGGTGGATCGACGCGAAATCAAGAAAAAGATCGATAAATTGGAAGACGAACTTGATAAAGTACGCCAGCACCGAAATCGCTATCGTCAGCAGCGGCGCAAGACTAATATCCCTGTGGTCGCGCTGGTGGGATATACTAATGCCGGGAAATCCACTTTGTTGAACGCTCTGACCGATGCGGATATCTACGTGGCTGATCAGCTTTTTGCGACACTTGATCCAACCACCCGGCAGCTTGAATTGCCTACAGGAGAAACTGTGTTGCTGACGGATACTGTTGGTTTTATTCAGAAACTTCCTACCGATTTGGTTGCTGCATTCCAGGCAACGCTCGAAGAAATCGCTGAAGCGGACCTGTTACTGCACGTAATCGACGGATCGCATGAGAATGCTGAGATCCAAAGAACAACTGTGACGGAGACACTGGAACAAATCGGTGCCGGTGAGATACCGATCTTGACTGTATATAACAAAGTTGACCTTTTAGATGAAGTGAGCCTGAAAGAGCTGAAGCAATCGGCAGATCCGTTAGCACTTTTTATCAGCGCGAAAGAGAAACTTGGATTTCCGGATTTAATTGAGTCGATCGCAACAGGAATAATTCAAGGTTTTGAGCACGTCACAGTTTTTTTGCCTTATAAAGCTGGTCGATTGGTTTCACTGTTTCATGAAAAAGGTCATGTCGAGAAACTTGAGCACGAAGAAACAGGTGTTCGAATCACCGGTTCAATGCCAGTGCAATTGCTTTCATTTTTTGAAGAATATCTTGAATAAAGAATCAATTCAAAATGCCCGGTTTTTTCTATGAATATCACTGAAACTTGTGTTGAGGTTTCTTCATTAGCAAACTTGCCTCATGGCGAAAGCAGTTCCAAATTTGTTACATTAATAAAAAAAATCCGGACTTTACGTCCGGATCAATTTTGAGAAAGAAAGTACAAATTAGTCTTCTTTGCTGACAGTTATAACCTCACGCCCTTGATAGTATCCGCATTTTGGGCAGACACGATGGGGCAGACGAGGTTCGCCACAATTGGGGCAGTTCACGCTGGGGCTGGCTTTTAAATGGTCATGTGCACGTCTGCGATCGCGGCGTCCGGGGCTAATTTTTCTCTTCGGTAATGGTGTCATCTTGCACTCCTAACTTGCACTCGTATTAATTAACCTTTTTAGTTTACCCAAGTTCTCGAAAAAATGCAAGGT
>WOZC01000040.1:17301-27138 GCA_011620465.1 Anaerolineaceae bacterium
ATTTCTGCCGGAGCAGCCAGCAGGCGTTCCAGTTCCGGATCAAGTTTAACCAGGGTAAGTGAGAACCCCGCCATTTCGAGCGAGGTGCAGTACTCACCAACATAGTTTCTCTTGATCTTTAGTCCGCGTTTTTCCGCGATTTCATGGGCATGTCCATAGAGCAGATAGAGTTCAGAAATTGGCGTTCCGCCCATACCATTGATCATGAGGGCGACTTCGTCACCAGCCTTGTATGGCAGGTCATCGGCGACAGCTTCAAATAGTTCATCGACGATCTTGTTAGCAGGTTCGATCTTGACGCGTTTACGACCAGGTTCGCCATGAATGCCGATACCCATTTCCATTTCATCTTCCGCGAGAGTAAAGATGGGGGTGCCTTTGGCGGGTGGGGTGCAGCCAGTGAGTGCCATACCCATGGTGCGGGTCACTTCTACCACATGATTACCGATGGAAACCAGTTCTTGCAAGTTCTTGCCTTCTTCTGAAGCGGCACCGCAGGCTTTCATCACGAAGAAGTTACCAGCAACACCACGGCGACCGACGGTCCAGGTTGAGTCTTTCACTGCAACGTCATCATTGATGACCACTCTGCCAACTTCGATGCCATCCATCTCGGCTAATTCCTGACCCATATCAAAGGACATGGTATCGCCAGTGTAGTTGTTCAGGAGGTGCAGCACACCCATTGGACCAGCAACCAGTTTGGTGGTTTGATAGACAAAATCAGCGGGAGGAGCAGCGAAAACGTTGCCGGGACAAGCAGCATCAAGCATACCTTTACCAACGGTCATCACATGGGCAGGTTCGTGACCGGAGCCAGAGCCCTGCATAATGGATACTTTGTTAGCCATTGGGATGTCTTTGCGCATGATCAGGTTATATTCCGGGATATATTTCAAGGTATCCGGATTGGCGAGTGCAATGCCCTTGAGCATTTCTGGAACAAAATCCTTGGGGTCATTAACAAATTTTTTCATTAATTATTTCTCCTTTTTTGAATGAAAATTTTAAACTCTCCATGCTTCGCTGAGAGATTTGATCATGGTTGCCAGGGCAACCGAGCCAGCATCCAGTGTTCCAATGCTGCGATCACCGGTGTACGCTGCCCGACCACGTTTGGCCACCATTGGTCGGGTGGCTTCAGCGGCTTCGGCTGAAACCTGGGCGGCGATATCAAGTATTTCGAGGTCAGATTTGCCCTCGTTGATGGCGGCTTCAATCGCGTTGGTAGTGGGAATGAGGGTGTCAAGGTAAGTCTTGTCACCCAGGTCGCAATTTCCACGTTTCTTAATGCCTTCAGCGATTGCACGCAAAATCGGGACGATGTCCTCTTTTTTGGCTATTTCATTGGAACCAAGCGTCATCCCTGCGCGCAGGAAGGCGGTTCCCCAGATCGTACCCGAGACGCCACCAACCGAGCTCATGATGATCTTGGCGACTTCCTTGAGAAAGTTGCCTGGATTGGTGCGGTCAATATTGTCCCAGTTTTCCAGTACTTTTTCAAAGCCGCGGGCGATGGAATAGCCGAAATCTCCATCGCCTACGACAGCGTCGAGTTCGCTAAAATACTGCTCATTTTTGAGGGCAGTGTCCGCAATGGACTTGACTACAAATTCAACATCTTTGGTCATAAATCAATTTCCTCGGTTCAGTTTGACGTAAGTTTTCGGTTTACTTTTCTTCGTTATTGCACCTCCAGGTCTTCCAGTGCTTTATTCGAACATGCGTGTTAACTGGCGGACGTGCAAGACACCATCGTAATCGGGGATATCTCCCTTGACTAATTGACCTTTTTCTCCGTTCGGGTCTCCCAGGGCAGTAACGATGACATCAGCATCACTCAAGTCTTCTCGCTCGGTGTAAAAGTTGCTTGTGGCTACCACGTGCATCCCGGCTGCTTTGGCGGCAAGAACACCATTACGCGAGTCTTCAATCACCAGGCATTCTTGAGGCTGTAAGCCGGCTTTTTCCATAGCAAGCAGGTAAATGGCAGGATCTGGTTTCTTTTTGGCAACGATATCGCCAGCAAGTACGAATTTGAATGGGATATCCTCCAGAACTTTGTAAGCAATGGCATGGGCAGCACGCTCATTTGACGTGGTCGTGATAGCCAGGCTTAAGCCGGCTTCCACTCCTTCTTTCATAAAGCGGTGAATTCCTGGCCTCAACGGCAGACTGCCTGACTCGATCAGTTCGATAAAACGATCGGTCTTGTAAAGATGCATCTTTTTGATCAGATCCTCAACTTCGTCATCCGGAATATCTACTCCGAAACCTTTCGTCTTGAGGTGATGCTTCATGCGCTCTTTACCACCGCCGATCTGGAGCAACTCGTGATAATACTCAACATCCCATTCGGTGTCGAAACCCATATGTTTGAAGGTGTCGTTGAACGCGACGCGATGACCATCCCTTTCGGTGTCAATAATCACACCGTCCTGGTCAAAAAATATTGCTTTGATTGCCATATTGACCTCTTATGCTTTTCCAGCAGAACCCAGTACATCGATCCAACGACCGACTACTTTGCGGATGGCATCCCGAACGGCAATATCAACCTTTCCCGGGTTATATTCGTCTCTTTTTTCTGAGATGTAATTATAGGTTGTGTCAATAAGCGTGTACTTTAACTCGGTTGAAACGTTAAATTTGGCTCCACCGGCTTCCAACAAACGTTTGACATATTCATCCGATAATCCCGTGCCGCCATGGACGACCAGGGGGGTGTTGATTCGGTCGGCATTAAGCATATGGTTGATTTTTGCCATCCGGTCGAAGTCGACCTTGGGGTTTTTGGTCTTATAGACGCCATGCGCCGTCCCGATTCCGGGAGCGAAGATATCTACACCAGTTTGTTCGACAAATAAGACTGCCTGCTCAGGATTGCAAAGAGCAGCCTCATCTTCCGAGACACGGACCTGATCTTCCACTCCGCTGACAGTGCCCAATTCACCTTCGACCGAAGCATCACTGTGGGCATGGCAGTAATCGACGACTTCTTTGGTCTGACGAATATTTTCCTCAAAAACCTGCTTGGATGCATCGATCATGAGGTTGGTGTAACCCACATCATCCAGATGCTTGCAGTAATCTACCTCTGTGCAATGATCCAAATGGAGACAGATGGGGATAGGTGCCTGGCTGGCGAGGGTATGGTAAACTGCAACGATTACTTCTGGCTTGAGGAACTTGGATGGCGCGACTGAAACCTGGATGATCAGAGGGGCTTTCTTTTCGACAGCCGCTTCTACCACACCTTCCATCTGGTTGATGCTGGTGATATTGAAAGCGCCAACTGCATAACCACCTTTGGCAGCTTCCCTTGTAATTTCTAAAGCGTTGACAATTGACATTTACTCAAAATTCTCCTTTCGTATAGATTTTTTTCGTTCAAATTTCTTGTGGTAGCCTCCTTGTGTTTGTAAACTTTCCACTATTCAGCTGAAAGGTTGAAAGTGACAGAATAAAGATCACCCCGGTTGTGGCAGAAAAGAAACTCCACCGGGATACCTTCTTCGGTATACAACGTTCGTTCTTTGTAGAGGATAGGCGCCCCCACTTCAATTGCTAAAAGCGCAGCAACTTCCGGCTCAGCTGAGCGGGCATCGAGCCGTTGAACACCTCGCCGTACTTTGAGACCATGGGATTCATAGTAAGCCAGCAGGTCTTTCGAGAGGTTTTCTACATCATTTTCGACAAAGTCCGAGAATTTATCAAAGGAAAAATATGCTTCATGGATCGTGATCGGATTGCCCTCAACGATTCGTAACGTTTTCAAACGGATTACCTGTGATCCTTCTAATAGACCGAGCGCTTTCGCGACCTGCAATCGGGCTGGTATCACACTCATTTCCAGGATTTTTTCGTCCACTGACAGACCATTCTGGCGGGAATTCTCGAAAAAATTCTGCAGATAACTGTGGTCTCTGGCAAAATGCTGCAAAGCCACAAAGGTTCCAACACCGTGTTTGCGATACAACAAACCTTCATCGACCAGGTCCGACATACTCTGCCGTAAAGTCATGCGGCTGACGCCGTAAGAGGCAGCCAATTCTTCTTCAGAGGGAAGCTTCTCGCCCCGGCTCAATTCACCCGAAAGAATTCGTGTTCTAAGATCTTCGCGAATTCGGATGTATTGAGGGATTCCTGTAAGGCTGTTCAGACTATCCAATAATAACCTTCCTTCGGTGAGATAAGCGGTTGGATTGGATGGGTTGTATAGACATCTATATTATATCCGATGCGGGATGTCTGTCAAGACAAGCGTGCTCGCGAGCGTGCTCATTCCATCGAGAAAGTTACGTTTGTCATACCGTCTTTTAAACTATTACAGAACCTGACATTCTGGAAGCTTAATTGCATCGTTGGAACAATCGTCTGTATAATTACGCCATGATTATGAAAAAGAGGAAGTTGATCCTGATCCGTGGTGGAGGAGATGTAGCAAGCGGGGTTGCTGTAGTCTTGCATAGAAATGGCTGGCCTGTTGTGATTTCAGAGTTGCCTGCCCCGATGGTCGTTCGAAGAAAAGTGGCTTTTGCAGAAGCTGTTTGGGAAGGTCACCAGCAGGTTGAGGAAATTCAATCTGTTTTGGCTGAGAACGATAATGAAATCGAAGACGCGTTATGCTCTGGGAAAGTCGCTGTGGTTGTAGACCCTGAGGCGAACATCCTGGAAAGATTCGAATTTGCCGCTATCGTGGATGCACGGATGCTGAAACGTTATGATACCAACCCGATTTTTGAAAAAATTCCGCTAATTGGTCTTGGCCCGGGGTTTGTTGCTGGTGAAAACTGCCTTGTCGTAATCGAGACGAACCGGGGTGAAAATCTCGGAAGGATCTTTAGGGAAGGTTCAGCAGAAAAAGACACCGGTATCCCAGCCATAGTCGAAGGCAGGGGGCTTGAACGCGTCTTATATACACCATGCGCAGGGAAAATTCAGACTTATATAGAAATTGGTGATTTGGTCAAAGAGGGTCAGCTGCTGGCTGAAGTTGGTGGGGAAGCGGTTCTTGCCCCATTTGATGGACTCGTTCGGGGGATGCTGAGAAACGGATTGGACGTTAAAGCCCATATCAAGTTGGGGGATGTCGATCCGCGTACAGACGCAAGCCTGGCGACGCACATTTCTGATAAAACATTGATTATCGGGAACAGCGTTTTGGATGTTGTCGAAAGTCTGCAATGAAGGATGAATTCATAGCTGAGATAGAGCAGTTTTTTAGGGCAGAACAAGCGATCCCAATCGCAGTTGTAGGCGCAGGTGGAAAAACCAGCCTGTTGTCCTATTTGGCACATCGTCTGCCAGGAGATGTCATCTGTGCAACTTCCACAAAAATGTTAGCCAGCCAGGCGGAGCTGTTCGACCTGCATATTATTTGGAAAAATGAAAGCGAAATTGTGCCGGAGATTCCTGAGAACGTTGGTACTATCCTGATATCGGGGATTTCTCTTGAGATTGATAATGCCGAAAAACTTACGGCTTTGACTGATCAACAATTGTCCGACTTAAAACAAGTATGTGATGAAAGACACATTCACTTGATCGTTGAAGCGGATGGAGCCAAGAGACGATCCCTGAAAGCACCTGAAGCGTGGGAGCCAGTGATTCCTGCTTTTTCAGACCTGGTGATCGTTGTGGTTGGGTTGAAAGCGTTGATGAAGCCGTTGAATGAAGAGCATGTCTTTCGCAGCCAGGTTTTCGCTCAGTTGACTGGCCTGGAGATGGAGCAACCGGTTGATATGCGAGCAATTTTACGTTTCTTGAAGCACCCATTGGGAGGGCAGAAGGGCATACCAGACCAGGCAAAGCGCTTCGTGCTGTTCAACCTCGATGGGTGTTCTTATCCTGAATTAGTCGACGAAGCCAGGATTGAAGATGAGTTAAGCGGGGTTTTCGATCGCATATTCATCTTAGAAAGCATACCCGTAGAGTTGTGAAGGCGGACATCGATCCTACGAAGCTGTTTAACGCGTGATTTGGGTGTCTTCTTACCCAGCCAAGCCGACATTATTTCCAATCTTTGCGCTCCTAAATTTAAACGCCTTTACTGTTTTTGTTTTCTTTGTAGTAAGGAAAAAGGAAGCGAAGACAAAACCATTCTTCATTCCATCCTTCGAAGAAAGTTCTGTATCGGTTATGATTAAGCTCGATAAGAGTGAAGCAAAATGCAAAAGATAATCGAGAAATACTACAAAATATTCCATCTTGAAGGAAGCCAGGGATACGAAAACAAGGCAGTCATGGGCGGGTTGCAGGCGCTCGGAAAAACATGGCCTTCAGAAGCAAGGGAACAGGGTGCGTCTGAGAGTTTGATCCCGGTGATCAGTTCCTTGTTCAGTCACTATCCTGACTTGGATCCAGAAAAACGTCGGAAAGTTTTGCTTGAAATTGGTGACCTGCTATCCATACCCAATCTCCAATCCTTACCTGAATACGATCAAAAAGAAAAACCCGCCGCTCTCGAAGCGAAACCTGTCAAAACTGCGTCTGAAATGGGCAAGAACATCACAAAACCGAAACCGACAGAATCCCAGCCAGAAGAACAGGTTGTCCACTCGAAAGTAAACACGCGCCTGCGTGAAATTGCCAGTAAGCCCATGGGCGATGAAGCGCATGGATTGGATGCGCCTGTTAGTGTCATCCGGGGAGTTGGTGAAAAACAAGGCGCTTATTTGGTCAAACTGGGGGTTCACAAAATCAAAGATCTGCTCTATCTTTTCCCCCGCAGGTATGATGACTATTCCAAGCTTAAGACGATTAACCAACTCCAGTATGGTGAAGAAGTCACGATTTTAGCTCGTGTCGTAAGCATAGATGCCTTTCAAACCAAAAAAGGCAAGCGCCTGGTTGAAGCGGTTGTTTCTGATACCACTGGCGCTCTTCGCTTGCTCTGGATGAATCAGGACTGGCACGTACGCTATCTGAAGAAGGACCTTTTTATTTCTGTATCTGGAAAGATCGATTCTTACCTGGGCAGACCGGTGATTTGGTATCCGGACTACGAATCGATCGACAAACAACAATTGCATACCAACCGTATCGTGCCGGTTTACCCTCTGACGGCAAAGATCACTCAGCGCTGGCTGCGGCGCACCCAATTTAACACAGTTCGGTATTGGGCTCCAAGGGTCAGCGATTTTCTACCAAACAACTTGCGGGAAGAAGCTGGAGTCCTGAAGACCACTGACGCGCTCATACAAGTTCATTTTCCTGAAAACATGGAAACATTGAAGGCTGCTCAACGTCGTTTTGCCTTTGATGAGCTCTTCTTGCTGCAATTGGGCGTGCTTCAACAAAAACAGCAGTGGCAGCAATTGATTGGGCATCCCTATACAGTGACAGACGAGTGGGTAGCTGAGAGGGTGTCAGCGCTGCCTTATGAACTAACCAGCGCACAAAAAAGATCGTTGGATGAAATCCGGGCAGATATTGCTAAAAACCATCCGATGAACCGCTTGCTCCAAGGCGACGTGGGTTCCGGAAAGACCATCGTTGCAGTGATGGGCATGGCAATGGTGATCGAATCGGGTGCACAAGCAGCCTTGATGGCACCAACCGGTATCCTTGCCGAGCAGCATTACCAGACTATCCGGAAATTATTGACCATCAGCACAGAAGAGCACCCGGCTTTCCTGGAGGAGGGTCAGGTGCGCCTGTTGACAGGCGATACAGGACAGGCTGAACGTGGAGATATCTTTGCGGGGTTGGAATCGGGCTATGTCAAGCTGCTGATCGGCACTCACGCTCTGATCGAAGACCCGGTGACTTTCAAAAATCTGCAGATGGTAGTCGTAGACGAGCAGCATCGTTTTGGCGTCTCGCAGAGAGCCGCTTTACGAAATAAAGGCGACAACCCCCATCTGTTGGTAATGACAGCCACCCCCATCCCACGCTCACTGCAATTTACGATTTTCGGCGACCTGGACGTGAGCATCATGGATGAGATGCCGGCAGGCAGGTTGCCTGTCACCACCATGATCGCTTTCCCAACTGAACGCGAACGGGTCTACCAGGCGATTCGAAAACAAGTAGAGCACGGCTACCAGGCTTTTATCATCTATCCTTTGGTGGAAGCTGGTGAAAATGATGAAGTGAAAGCCGCGGTTGATGAGCAGGTCCGGCTGCAGGAAGAGATTTTCCCGGATCTCAAGGTTGGGCTGGTTCACGGTCGCTTGAAACCAGCGGAGAAAGATGCGGTTATGCTTGCTTTCAGAGCCAAAAAGTTTGACATCCTGGTATCGACATCCGTAGTGGAAGTTGGCGTGGATATCCCCAATGCCACAATTATGGTCATTGAGGGAGCGAACCATTTCGGTTTATCCCAATTGCATCAATTCAGAGGACGTGTTGGCAGGGGTGAGGTGCAGTCTTTTTGTTTTTTGATTCCGGATAACGACAATGCCGCTGAAAACCGGCGCTTGCAGGTCATGACTGAGACTAATGATGGCTTTAGGCTGGCTGAGGTCGACTTGGAAGAGCGCGGACCAGGCGATTTCCTTGGAACCAGGCAGGCTGGTGCAATCGACCTGAGGATGGCGAGCCTGGCAGACATCGCTTTAATCAAGCAAACCCGGGAACTCGCCACCAAATTGTTGGGCGAAGACCCCGATTTGGACCTGGCAGAAAACCAGGCGTTAAAAGATGCCGTCGCAGCCTTTTGGCCCCATTCCGACGGCGCAGGAGATGTGAGTTGACCATGAAAACCGTCTTATTTCCCGGTACTTTCGACCCGATTCATTACGGGCATCTGGACATTGCCAAGCGGTCAGCAAAGCTTTTTGACCTGGTTGTAATTGCAGTTTATGACAAACCCATCAAATCACTATTATTTGATCCGGAAACACGCATGGCACTGGTTAGAGAGGCTGTTGTTGGAGTAGAAGGCATCCAGGTGGTCGGATACTCCGGTTTGACCGTAGCTTTTGCTAAGAAAATTGGCGCAAACGCGATCGTGAGAGGTCTGCGGGTTTTTTCAGATTTCGAGTACGAGTTTCGAATGGCACTGGCGAACAAACGCCTCGAAAGTGAAATTGACACGATCGCGCTCATCACCGACGAAGAAAACACGTTCTTATCGTCGTCGACAGTGAAAGAAATTGCATCCCTGGGCGGAGATGTTTCCAGCATGGTACCACCGCATGTGAATGAAGCTTTGTTAAAGAAATACAGTGAACTTGATCGCACAGATGTCAACAGGTGTTAAACCTGGTTAATTGCGTGTAATTGAATGATCAGCGATTAGAATAGTGTTACACTAAAGATAATATTGAATCTTTTCGGAGGATTTCATGGATATTTTGCATCTGGTTGACCGACTGGAAGAGCTGTTCAACAACAGTAAACCGATTCCTTTATCCCGTAGTGTTGTTGTAGACGAGAATTCGTTCATGGATATCATCGATCAGATGAGAATTTCAATTCCCGAAGAGATCAAGAAAGCACAACAGATCATTGCCCAAAAGGACCGCATTCTCGCCCAGGCTCAGGAAGAAGCCAATCGGACTGTTACAATTGCCCGCGAGAAAAGCGAGCGCATGGTCGAGAAGTCGGATATCTATCAATCAGCGCAGACCAAGGCAGAAGATATCACCCGCCAGGCACAACTTGACGCAGAACAAGCCCAGCACGATGCTGATCGTTATGTGGCAGACACATTGGCCGGGTTGGAACGGGAGCTTAAGCGGGTCTTGGCACAGGTTGAAAACGGTATCAACGCCCTCCAGCCGAAAAATGAAGAGTAATACAGTGAAGTAACAAAAAGCCGCTCAAGCGGCTTTTTTTTGTGACAGATTAAAAAGAACCGACTTTTTGAGGGGCAAAGCGACGAAGCAA
>WOZC01000055.1 GCA_011620465.1 Anaerolineaceae bacterium
ATGCCGGTTTGAGAACCACCGGCCTGAAGGTTCACTCCCTGCGCCATACGGCGGCTTATTTACGCGCCCAGGCGGGGGATGACGAGGACACCATAAGGAGGTTTTTGAAGCAGAACAACGTTGAGACAACCCGAATTTATTTACAGAAGTTGCGGCCAAACCCGGACAAGACCTGGATGACAGTCAGTGAAATGCTGGGATTGGCAAAGGGTTCAAAATGACCAATAGAACCCTCAAAAAAGAGAGATTGCCGCGCCATTTTGGGCTGGCAAGGACCGATTCAAAGCCTGGTTGGGATAATGGTCATTATCCCAACCAATGAGAGAAATTTCGATGAAAACCGCGGATAAGCCCTTTGCTTTAAGAGAGATCCATTATCAACTTTTACGCCAGCTTGAGCTGTTCATCAGGACGCATGGTTACTCTCCTTCCATACGCGAACTGATGCGGCTGATGGCACTAACGAGCACAGCACAC
Source organism: Anaerolineaceae bacterium (assembly GCA_011620465.1). Taxonomy (GTDB): domain Bacteria; phylum Chloroflexota; class Anaerolineae; order Anaerolineales; family Anaerolineaceae; genus Mesolinea. Next base: position 478 of record WOZC01000055.1, read on the forward strand.
GTCCGCGGTTTGCTCGGGGATCTCGAAGCAAATGGCTATATCAGGCAGACGCCGGGCACAGCAAGATCGATTGTGCCCGCGCGTCTGCCAGAGGGTAAAGAACCTGGCCAACAGTTGGGGAATGATGGTCAGGAAGAGGAAATCTGGAAATAATGGAGAAATCAAGATGCTGACACCAATCGAAAAAGAAATCATCGAACAATTACAGGCACGGCGGATTGAAAATCCTCTAAATCGGAAAAGCCTCGCGGAAAAGCTGCGCTGGAAGGGATTGCTATTGAGCCGGGATGACCGGGCAATGCGAAAGGCGATCGAAGATCTGCGCAAGAAGGGGCACCTGATCTGCCACCGAAAAGGGCGGGATGGCGGCTATTACCTGGCAGCCAGCAAAGCCGAGTACGTGGATTTTCGCGCCCGGGAATACAAGTCCAGGATCATCAGCCTGGCTGACACCCTGCGAGAGATGGACAAAGCAGCCGAAGTCAAATTCGGTGAAGAAATCCAATTGGATCTGTTCCAAATATAACTATGGCAAGACCACTTCTTCCTCCCAAGTTTGTTTCCATCCCTGCGGATATCGTCTATGACACGACCCTGCCGGCGAGCGTATTCAGGACCTATGTGCAGCTAAGAGGGCTTTTGTGGGGCAAGGAAGAAGAATCAGAAGATTTCACGCTCAAAGAACTGATGGAGGTGACGGGACTATCGAGATCCGCACTATACGGGCACCTTGGGATATTGAGAGATTGCGGCTGGCTTCTGTCCAGCAGTACTCATTATTCCAGGATCACCATCTATTTGCATGGAGGTGCTCAAAAGGCGGAGGAAACTGTGGATAAAACTGTGGATAAACCTGTGGATAAACCTGTGGATAACTTGTCCAGAAATCTGGACAGCTCTATTAAGGAGGAGGTTAAAGAGTTAAAAGATTCAGGTTTTAATTATGTTTTAAACCTACCTCCTAATAATCTTGTTAATCCGCGCGAGGAAGTTGTCCAGAAATCTGGACAACCGTCCAAAAAACTGGACAAAGTGTCCAGAAATCTGGACAAGTCGGACGATCGGAGCCGCGATCATGGGCGATCAGAGCCAAATGGGTGGCATGACGTGATCGACCGACCATTGGCGGAAAAGCTGGAACGGCTTGGGGTATTCCCGCAAGTTTACGTTCAGGTGGCTGAAGCCGTGCGCTCGGGCGAATGGACGCTGGAAAAGGTCAACGAGCTGGCAGATGACATTCTCGACCTGGGCGATTCAGCCGGTCCGGGGGTGTTTGTGTACCGGCTAAAGCACAAAATCAGGCCGGAAACAGCGGCTGAAAAGCAAAAAAAGGCGGTTGAACAATTCAGGCAGCTCTGGAGAAACCAACACGAGGTAAAAAATGGCGCGTAAGGAGACCCTGGTGATCCGCTCGCTGGTCGATTCGGCGATCGAGATCGGGATCGTGAACGGAGTGCAAGCTTTCGCGGCCAAAATGGCGCCGATGATCCTGCGGATTGAGCGGGAAGGCAAGCTGAACGAGCTGCAGATCGCCCTTGCGCTGGGTTGGGATGGGGCCTTTATTTATGGCAACCGGATCGACCGCAAGCGCTTCGCAAAGATCATTTTTGAGCGGCTGCAGCGGGCATTGATCGCGGACGCGAACCCTGGAAGCGATCTGGCCAGGCATGAACGGGAAAGGCAGTTGAGCATATGGTGAGCCTGGAGCAAGTGGCCAACTGGTTGATTTATGGCGTGCTGACAATCGTCACGATCTGGGTGTTTTTGATTTTCGCGGTCCAGATGGGGGTAATGCTTTGGGGCGCAAATCATGAGCAGGAAAGTGTCAAGGACGAAAATGGATGAGAAATTTATCCAATTTATGCTCGGTACGGTCAGCGAATTTACGTTGCACATTGGCGATTTGGAATTACGCAAAAAAGAACTTGAAGATGGATTGCCTAAATTGTCAGATCTGAAAGGGACAATGCCAGATGATGGTATTCCCAGTGAAGAATTCGTGCGAAAACTCAGAGACGAATGGTAAGGAGAGCAAACAATGAGTAAAAAGGCTATTGAATGGCGCGATTGTCCTATTTGCGGGGGAAAAATGATATGGGAAGGTGAAGAATGGGAATCTTATTTTCTCTGCACTGAATGTGGTTATTCCCCAAATTTTGAGGGATGTGAAACTCTCGAACAAGCGGTGGAATGGTGGAATAAACGACCGCTGGAGGATCAACTTCGAGCCCGTATCGCACATCTTGAACAAAATATTGAAAAGGCCAAAGAGATCCTGGAAGAAGATATGGGTGAATGGCTTCCTGTAGAGCCATTGTATATGCCAGATCATGTTCGGGCTATGAAGCATGCATGGAATGCTTTGTCGGAAGAAGTCAGCAAGGTGGGCGAAAAATGAAACCAATTGAGAGCATGCAATCTGTGAGGAGTCTGGTAATTCGCCCGACGATTTATTGTATCCGCCATGACAGCGGCGCATATCTTGAGGTGCAGGCTTTGACGCCGGCGAGAGCGCGGAAACTAATCGAGGCGGAATGCCAGGACCGCGGCTGGCTGCTAAGTAACATTGACTGGTTCACTCGAGGTAAAAATGGCCAACCATGAACCAATTCCAGGAAAGATAGCTTATCGGCGCCCTTGCAAGCAGTATCCAGTTTCGCCGGAGCTCGAATCCGCGCTGATGGCGATTGAGATCCGTCTCTGCCTGAGAATGGCACGATGGGATTCAACTTATCAATCCCCATTCGCGAACACCGGGAATAAGTTTCACTGCAACACCTTCATGGTCGAAGCATACAGTTGGGATGAGGAAGCAGCTCAGCCCTGGAACTTCAAATACCGCGATGTTGAAGTCAGGTGGTACAAGTACCTCGGCAGTGACATGAGCGTCAACCGGGACATGTCCACCAGGGAGATAGAGGAGATGCTGGACCGTTGTTATCTGGCGATTCAGATGTACGAGGCAAAAAGAAAATGAATTGCAGAGATTGTAAGTCTTGGTTTCGCCTTTCTCCTTCCCAGTTTGACTACGATGTGACATACGGCAAATGCCTGGTAGTTGATGTTTATACAACCGATGACAGCATCTGTAATGCATGGCAACCATCGGCAAGCGCAGAAACCATTGATGAAATAAAGGAGCTGCGCACTCGGATTGCCAGGCTGCAAGCAGAAAATGAGCAGCTTCGCCGCGGAATTATTGATATAGCCAGGCTGGAAGCAGAAAACGATCAGCTCCGCCGCGGCATTACGGATGAAACAGTGCCGGAAAAATTTGAGGAGAACGTCGCGAACCTTCAAAAGATGATAAGCGAGAGGTTCCAGAACGAGGATCCAGTGGAATTTGTCAGAAATGTGCGAAGCGGCGATTACCCTCCATCAGAGGCGCAAGCATGATTAACAAAGAGCCCATCAAAGCCATCGCAGTTATCATCTACATCGATAACTTCCCTAAAAATTGCTCCGTGTGCCCGTTCATGGTTAATGCGCGGTGCATCCCCCAGGGTGAATTTTCAACAATTTCCTATTCCGTAAGACCTGGCTGCTGCCCACTTATGACTGCGGCCGCTTATAAGGAGCGTGAAAAATGAGCGAATTATCATTTATTGGTAAGTTAACAAAGGCTATGGAACTATCAAAAGCCGAACGGGTTGGGATGACTTTGTCGTACTTTGACGTCGTTGAGCTGTTGGGCGAACTAAACTCATTGAAATCCTACATTGCAGGATTGAAAACAGAGCTCACCATGAAGACAGGAAGCGTGAAGGCATGCGAGGCACGTATTGACGACCTGTTTAATCGTCTTGTCAAAGCAGAAGAAGAGAACGTCAGACTAACTTCATTAGTTGACGATCTAAAGATGCGGGTCACAGTGACTGAGAAAGAGCGGGAGCGTCAAAATGCTCTTTGGGGATTTTATCGGGAACAGGAGCGCGAAAAATGAGCGCTGGAGTGAAGGTCCCATATGCTGAAGCCGTGGAAGCTGCCAATGAACTGGTCAAAATTCTCGAACCACACTTTGAACGGCTGGAGATCGCGGGAAGTATCCGGCGCAAAAAGGAATACGTCGGCGATATCGAGCTGGTAGGGATCCTGAGGGGGATTAAATTTGGTTTATTTGGCATTACGGAAACGACTCCGATAGAAGAAATTTTCAAGCCAATGGGGCAACTTGGATACCAGCCAATAAAAGCCGGCAATAAGTACATTCAATTTGCCGCCAAAGATATCAGAAAACCAAACGTTGATCTATTTCTATGCACGCCTGAAAAATGGGGCTGCATCCTGATGATGAGGACGGGTTCTGATGAATTCTCGCACAAGATGGTAACCAAGCAAAGCCAGGGCGGATGGTGCCCGGATAATATGCGCTTTTTGGATGGCCGGTTGTTGCGGGATGGCAACTTTTTGGACACACCCGAAGAGATGGATGTTTTCCGTGAAATAGGCATGGCATATGTGAATCCGGAAAACAGAAATTTGAAATGATGGAAAAGGAGATCATTTATGGGAATTGGTACCAGGCAGCGAAGCACATGAAAATGAGTGAAGATGAGCTGGCGGATTTCAACAGGCTGCTATATGCCTGGGTCGACGCGCATGATGAATACGTGAAGTGCCTTGGCAAGGAAACGTTCAATCAGGATGCCGTTACTGTAACGGCTAAAGCGGCAGCGGAAGCAAAGCTGCAGCTGGATGAATTCGTGAAGGGATTATGCAATCGAACGGAGGAGAAAGCATGAAAGCAATCAGCATTAAGCAACCCTGGGCATGGTTGATCGCCAATGGGTATCAAACAGTCGAAAACAGGAAATGGTATACCGGGCACCGCGGCGACATCCTGATCCATGCGAGCAAGAGCAAGAAAGACCTCGAGCGGGATATTGAGTATGTCAGGCAGGTTT
>WOZC01000049.1 GCA_011620465.1 Anaerolineaceae bacterium
AAAAGACACGATGAGGGAATTGAAGCGAAATTAATTGACACTCGTCTATTTCTCGCGAAGACAGGCTTTTTTCATAGGCAGGGTTCCGTATTTGAACCCGGCTTTTTTTGGGGTTGTCGCGTTGCTACGATCCTGCGCAGGGGTGGAAAATTTCCGTGACTCGAGATTATCCGATTGAATCTTCCGTGTTTGAATTAATAAAACGATAGCCGGATTGAACCACACAATAGCCTGAGAGCACTATGTCTCGGTTTACTTGTTGCTTCGCTCCCACTGTGTATACAAGCAATCACGATGGTGGGAATAAAAAAACTGGCCAATCGGCCAGCTTTTCCTAATTTCTTCGATGTCTGTCTATTCCAGAACCTTTACGTCCTGAGCCTGAGGGCCTTTTGCGCCATCTACGACACTGAATTCAACGCTTTGATCTTCTTTAAGTGAGCGAAAACCATCGCCAATAATTGCGCTATAATGCACAAAAACGTCTTTGTCATTGGATTTTCTGGCGATAAAACCGTAACCTTTTTCACCATTAAACCATTTAACAGTTCCAACTTCTCTTTCAGACATGCTCGTACTACTTCCTCTCTTGATAGATAGATAAATATTGTTCTTGCGTTTACACCGTTATTGTTACTTCGTATGCAAACTGCCTGAACGTCATTACTTTACTACATTTCTCATATTTGTCAATTTATTCTCTATTTCTTTTCCTCTCCATCAGCTCTAAAACGCCATACATGACTAATAAAAATGCTACACCTTCATCCAGATTTCCAATAACAGGCAGGTTATCCGGAATGAATTCAATTAGCCCAAAAGTTGGGTTCAGTATGTATAACAAACCTACTGCTGATATCACAAATACCAGCCAACGCGGAACACCGTACGATGTCAGGGGTCGGAAATTAAAAGATTTCTTCGTTTCTTCTTGTTGATCGGGAGGGTTGCCGATGTCGATAATCTTGGGGTCTGTCATTTTATTCCTGCTTCTTGATGGCATTCTAAAAAAACTGGGGTAGATGCATTTTGTTGGCAACTAATATTTCTTCCAAAACCTTTTCTGCCAGGTCAAGGTCGTCAATTACCGGGTCAAGCAGCAAACTCTGAAGTGCAAGCTGTCGATCACCGCGTACTACTGCGTCGATGCTTAGCTGTGCGGTACTGATCTCACGCTGCAGCAAAGCGAGTATCCCTTTGGGAAGTTCAAACTGGTTGATCGGAGTGAAGCCGGTTTGCCGGATCTTCGCTGGAAACTCCACGACGGCATTCTCTGGCAAACCGACGATCGTGCCCTGATTGGGTAGATTGACGGCTTCCCACAGGTAATCTGAATCTGTCAGCATTGCTTCAATGATCTCAATCGCTCCCTCTGAATGGGCGTGACTGTAGCGGTTGATGTTTTGTTTTTGGCGGATGTCCTTGGCAACCTGCCTCCAAAGGTCGGCACGGTTGGCTTCATAAAATTGCCAATCGTAAAGGGATAGGTCGTACTTTTGCCAGGGTTTTGTACGACTGCATGTCATCCAGGGCAGGTACTCGCACAAGTGCTCATCCCCAGGGATCGGGAAAAGACCAAAAAACGCGAAAATTTTTTGTGTGAGGGGTTCGAATTCAGCAGGGAGGGTTTGCCATCGCTGCCGGAACAGCGGGTAGAGGTCTTCGCCAGTAGCTCGGTCGCGCAACTCGACCATCCAGGTGAAATGGTTCAAACCCACAGCTGTGATCTTGAAATGCTGCATGCCAGCCAGAGCCAACCTCTGCTGGGCATCAGCGTTTTTTGGATCGGCATGCGTGCTGAGAAGGGTCTCCGCGCCTTCAATGGCATAATCAACTGCCAGGGCTTTGGCGACCATGGCGTAGCCGATCGCCAGTTGATGGCAAAGACCGATAGATTTGATCGATGTGTATTCATTGATAAGATAACAGATTCGATGCAGCGGGTTGCTGAAATTGAGATACCAGGCAGAAGGACACATTTTTTCCATGTCGTGAGCAATGTCCAGAATGGTGTTCACATTGCGTGCGGCATGCGCGAAACCACCAGGTCCGCCATTTTCCGCGTAGGGTTGCCTGAGCCCATACTGGCTGCCGAGCATAAAATCTTGCTGCCAGAGACGCTCGCGGGGTTGAACTTCGATGGCGCTAATGACAAAATCAGAATCATTTAAAGCGTTTTGATGAGACGAATGACTACTTATCTGTTTTCCAGAACCCCACTCGAAATTGAGCCAGTTTGCCAGGGCGCTGATCAGATCCAACGATTCCTGGTTAGTATCAACCAAAGCGATTTCTGCTCCCCGGAGCACTTCGCTTTGTAAAAGGGTAATTAAAGTACTTAAGCCGAACGAATGGCTGCCGGCACCCAGGCACGTGATTTTGGTCATATGTTGTACCCTAATGTCCTGAAGTAAGCCACCATCGATGCGGCTGCTTTTCTTCCTGCACCCATAGCAAGGATGACTGTCGCACCCCCGGTCACGATATCGCCGCCGGCATACACTCCCGGCATGCTGGTGGCATTTGTTTCTGTGTTAACCACGATGTTTCCCCATTTATTGACCTCGATTGTCGGGGTCGATTTGTGGATGATGGGGTTAGAGCCGTTGCCAATGGCGATCACGGCAATCTCAAGTGGTTGCAGATATTCTGAACCTGCGATCGGGATCGGTCTGCGGCGATTGCTGGCATCCGGTTCGCCGAGCTCCATTTTTTGCAGTTGCACACCGGTCAGGTTGCCGTCAGCATCCCCGAAAAATTCAACAGGGTTGCGCAAGTAGGCAAAGCGTACGCCTTCTGCGATGGCATGTTCGATTTCTTCTTTGCGACCTGGCATCTCTTCCTGCCCCCGGCGGTAGATAATATAGGTTTCCTTAGCGCCAAGCCTGAGTGCGACCCGGGCAGAGTCGAGGGCGGTGTTGCCGCCGCCAAAAACGCCAACGATCTTGCCGTGCAGATTGTGAATGGGGGTGTCAACGAAGGGATACTGGTAAGCTTTCATCAGGTTGATACGGGTGAGAAAGTCGTTGGCAGAATAGATCCCGACCAGGTTTTCGCCGGGAATTCCGAGGAAATGTGGCAAGCCTGCTCCAGTACCGATAAAAATTGCGTCAAAACCATATTCTTCCTGCAACTCTTTGATCGTGAAAGTTGCTCCAATTAATGTGTTTGGAACAAACCGCACACCTAATTTTTCGAGTTCATGGACTTCTTTGGAAACGATTGTCTTCGGAAGACGAAATTCAGGGATACCAAAGCGCAGCACACCACCGAAATCGTGCATGGCTTCGAAAACTGTCACGTCAACACCGGCTTTAGCCAGGTCGCCCGCACAGCTCAAGCTGGCTGGTCCTGAACCGATCAGAGCCGCCTTGGGGGCATGCTTTGACCGCTCAATTTTTTGATTTTCCAGTCCACTCTCAGCCAGCTTATCGGAAGCGAAACGCTCCAACGCGCCAATGGCTATCGGTTGACCTTTCTTAAGGAGGATACAGGCACCTTCACATTGATCTGTTTGGGGACAAACTCTTCCGCAAACCATGGGTAATGTATTGTCCTGCTTGATTTTCAACCCTGCTTCGACATATTTCTTCTCTTTGATCAGGGTAATGAAATCAGGGATTTGTACCGATACCGGGCAGCCCACAACACAGCGGGGACTGCGGCACTGCAGGCAGCGTTCAGCTTCAGCCAGGGCTTGTTCTTCAGTGAAACCTATTGCTACCTCTTCAAAGTTGTGGATGCGGTTGTCAATAGGCAGTTCGGGCATGACCTGACGCTGCTTTTCGAGAATAGTGACAGAATCGAGCAATTCAGCCTCGTCAAGGACAGCAATTTGGGCGTCAAGCCGGCACTCCTGGTCATCTTTATAAGAGCGGGTGCGTTGAATAATGCCGGTGTAATCCACCAGGTGACCGTCAAATTCGGGTCCGTCCACGCATGTGAACTTCGTTTCTGTGCCAACCTGCACACGGCAGCCACCACACATACCGGTACCGTCGACCATGATGGTGTTGAGGCTGACGGTGGTGGGGATCGCATATTTGCGGGTCAGGTCGCTGATGGCTCGCATCATGACGAGCGGTCCTATCGCTAAAACATGATCGAAACTCTGACCGGAGTCAAGCAAATCCTGCAGTTTTCCGGTGACAAAGCCGTTGTAGCCAAAGCTGCCGTCATCAGTGGTGAAATAGAGGTGGTCACTGACTGCTTCAATCTCTTCTGTGAGGATCAGAAGGTCTTTACTGCGAGCCCCAACTATTGAGGTGACTTCATTGCCAGCTTGCTTGAGAGCTCGGGCAACCGGATAAGCAACCGCAGCGCCTACTCCGCCGCCGATCACGCACACCTTTCCGAAATTCTGGATATCCGAAGGATTTCCAAGCGGTCCCAATACGTCGTGGATGGTTTCACCAACAGGGATCTCATCCATAAGGGTGGTGCTCTTGCCAACGGTCTGGACGATCAGGCGGATCGTACCAGCTTCGGCGTTTTGGTCAACGATGGTGAGGGGTATGCGTTCGCCTGATTCGCTCAGGCGGAGGATAACGAATTGTCCGGGTTTGGCTTTCTTTGCGATGTAAGGGGAATAGATTTGATAAGACTTGACGCGGTCCGCCAACGTCTCTTTTTGGATAATCGTATTAAGGTCGATGGAGAGCTCCTGGTCGATATATTTTTTTGGAATGTTAATTATCTTCCACCAAAAGGCACCAGTAAAGGTTCTCACCTTTGGTCGGATTTAGAGAATAAACCAGGCAATAGCGTCCTGGGGCAAGTTCGGCTTCTGGTGTAAGCACAAGGATATTGTTTTCAGCTGGCACCACCTGGAAAGCGACAGGCTGATCGTTTTGATCACGCAGTTCAAGTCGGTTCATCGTCACAACCAGGGTGTTGATAACGATCTCCGGCTTTACATTTTTTGTGACCGGAATGCCTTCAGGGCTTTCGGGGACAACCTGGTTCATTGCCATCTCAACGAATTGCTCATTTTCCATGATGAAGACGCCATTGGCAGTAGGCTGAACCGCCAACACCTGGGTGGGTCGGCTGAGGTAAGGGATATCAATATTAAGGAGGGTTGAGCCGATTAGGATGCCGATAATGATGAAAACCATCAGGGTCAAGCCGTAGAGCATGATATCCAGCCAGGGTTTCTGCGGGCGCGTTGTTTGAACAGTTTGTAATGGTTGAGATGGGGCAGCAATTTCAGTTTGAGGTACTGCGACCGGCTCTGGCATGGGATTTTGAGCGGCAACATGGGCAGCGGCTTGGGAAGGTGAAACCGAAGGTTGTTTAAAAACACCGATCGGGTGGGTGTAA
>WOZC01000074.1 GCA_011620465.1 Anaerolineaceae bacterium
AGCCGTACGGAGGGGGTTCATCTCCCTCCGTCGATAGTCGTGCAAGCCAACGCAGTGGCTGGAGCCAAGCCCCTCCCGCACAGAATCAATCGAGGAAAAAAGTGAGTCCTGTGGTCAATTTGCGTGCATCGTCAGGAGACTGGCAGAAACGGAAGTCTTTCCTAATTTTCCGGGAAGAAAGCCTTTTTCCATTCATACAATTTATTCAGTGCTTGAATTGGTGTGAGAGATTCAAGGTCGAGGGTTTTGAAAGCATCCATCAAGGGATTGTTCTCCGGGAACAAACGCAACTGCTCCTTTTCCGCACTAACCTCAGGCAAGGTTGTTCCCGAACTGGTTTCCAATTGTTTCAAAATCTCGTTTGCGCGCGCAATTACCGGCGCTGGCAGTCCTGCCATCTGTGCGACGTGGATACCGTAAGAGCGGTCAGCCGCACCTGGAACGATCTTGTGCAGGAAGATCACCTGCTCATCAGCCTCTGTGACCGCCACATTGTAATTGCGTACTCCCGGGAAGAGCTCTGCCAGCTCGGTCAGTTCGTGGTAATGGGTGGCAAAGAGCGTATAGGGCTTCAGCTTTGGATGACTGTGCAGGTACTCGATGATCGCCCAGGCGATCGAGAGCCCATCATAGGTGCTGGTACCTCGCCCGATCTCATCCAGGATCAACAGGCTGCGTGGGGTGGCATTGTTGAGGATATTGGCGGTTTCGAGCATCTCCACCATGAAGGTCGATTGCCCCTGGTGAATGGCATCCTGCGCGCCAATACGAGTAAAAACCCGGTCAACGACGCCAATTTCCGCCTTGTCTGCAGGGACAAAGCTGCCAATCTGTGCCATTAACACGATCAGTACGACCTGACGTAAAAAAGTGGACTTACCGCTCATATTTGGTCCGGTGATCAGGCGAATAATCTCACCGGCTTCAAATACGGTGTCGTTAGCGATATATCGCGAACGGTTGTTCAATTGCTCTACCACTGGATGCCGACCTGCCAGGATACTGATGCCCTTCTCCTGCTTCAATGTTGGTCGAACGTATTTGTTCAGCGCGGCAACCTCAGCCAGCGAGAGCAGGCAGTCCAGCCTGGCAATGCAGCGGGCGGTTTCCAGTAAGGCCTGGCTCGATTTCGCCAGTTGCGCGACCACCTGGTGGAAAACTTTCACCTCAATATCATGGATCTGGGACTCCGCGTTGAGTACCAGCGATTCATATTCCTTCAATTCAGGGGTGATAAAGCGCTCACTATTGACCAGCGTTTGTTTTCGGATGTAATCTTCGGGAGCTTTGTCTGCCAGCCCACGGGATATCTCAATGTAATAACCAAAAACCTTATTAAAGCCTACCCTCAGGGTTTTCAAGCCGGTGCGCTGGCGTTCGGACGACTCCAGCGAATTGATCCATTCCCGCGCATGTTTTGAAGAAGAAACAACCTGGTCAAGCTCCTGCGAGAAGCCCTCCCGGATCAGACCAATGTTATTCAGCGTGGCTGGCGGATCATCGCTGATCGCCCTTTCCAACAGGTCCAACTCGCTCTCATATGTCCGCCAGCCTTCCAGGACTGGGATCAAGGCGGGCTGATCGCTCTCCAGCAAGCTCATCAAGCCAGGTAAGGTTCCCAAATCCTCCCGCAGTGCCACCAGATCATTGGGGCGAGCAGAACCATTTACGAGGCGGGTTACCAGGCGTTCCAGGTCATGAAGCTGTTTGAGGATTTCCGCGATCTGCTTTCGCTCAACACCGCGCTCATGAAAGTAAGCCACCGCATCCAGGCGCTGGTTGATTCGCTCAATGTCCAGCAGAGGTTTGTTGACCCAATTACGCAGAAGGCGTTTGCCCATGGGTGTTTGGGTTTTATCTAAAATCCCCAGCAGCGAGCCTTCGGTTTTTTCATCGCGCAGCGTCTCGGTTAACTCGAGATTGCGGCGGGTCTCAGCATCCAAAACCATGAAATCCGACAGGCTGTAAGTGCTGAATGCGAGCTCGATGTCCAGTAATCCTTTTTGGGTCTCCTGAAGGAATTTGAGCAAAGCTCCGGTGGCACGCACAGCAAGTGGGTAGGGTTTGAGCCCCAATCCTTCCAGGTCGCTTACCCGGAATTGACTTTTGATCAACTCCTGGGCACGTCCAGGTTCGAAATACCAGTTGGGGATTCGGGTCAGGTTGAATTCGAGCAAGTCTTTTTCATCGGAGTTTTCAGAAATCAGCAATTCAGCCGGATGTAAGCGTTCCAACTCTGCCCGTAAAAGCCGGTCCACATTGCCACCCGAGAGCTCGGTGGCAGCCAGCTCACCCGTAGAAACATCCACAAAAGCCAATCCGGCTTTGCCATCCTGCAGAAAGAAGCTGACCAGGTAGTTGTTTCTGCCGCTGGGCAATAATTGTGGTTCGACCACTGTACCCGGGGTGACCACCCGGATCACTTCACGTGGGAAGAGCCCTTGATCCGGCTGATCACCCACCTGTTCACAGATGGCGACATGAAAACCTTTTTCGATCAGCCTGCCGAGATAGTTATCAACCGCATGAAAGGGGATGCCCGCCATTGGGACGCGTACCCCCTTGGCGACTGGTCGCGAAGTCAGAACGATATCCAGTGCCTCCGACGTCTTGCGGGCGTCATCGTCGAATGTCTCATAAAAATCGCCCAGCCGGAAAAACACGATGGCATCTGGATATTCTTTTTTGATCTCCAGGTATTGCTGTCGTAAGGGCGTGATTGTTTCGGTCATGAGGCTATTTCAGGTTTTCAAGTATGTAAGCATCTACCTGTGCTAACGCCTCAACCAGTTTAGAGGGGTCTTTCCCACCTGCCTGAGCCATATCCGGGCGACCGCCGCCTCCGCCGCCAACCACCTGGGCGACTCTTTTGATCAATTCGCCAGCTTTCAGACCGCGCTGGATCAGGTCTGGTGTAACCGCTGCGATAAGCGATGGTTTTTCGTTGATAACTGTACCGAGCACAACGACACCGCTGGGGTGTTTTTGTCGGAATTGGTCTGCCAGAGAGCGCAGCGCGTCAACATCGGCATTGGGGATGATCGCGCTCAGTACCGGAATACCTGAAACCTGCCTGACATCCGCCATTTTTTGCTTGAAAGCTTGATTTGCGGCTTCAGCACGCACCTGTTCCAGCTCGCAGTAAGCCTGTTTGAGCTCAGTTTCGAGCCCTTCAATCTTGTTCAGCACATTAGCTGGACTGCTTTGCAGGAAGGAGGTGACTCCATTGAGAAGGTTGATGTTCTCCCGCGCAAAATGATAGGCACCCAGACCGGTTACCGCCTCGATGCGCCGAACGCCGGCAGCGACGGATGACTCAGACAGTATGTAGAAAGAGCCAATTTCAGCGGTATTGTCCACGTGCGTGCCGCCGCACAATTCATAAGAGACTCGACCTCTTTCATCTGCTACTTCGATTGTGCGCACTGTTGAGCCATATTTCTCGCCAAAAAGCGCCATGGCACCTTCGGCTTTTGCCTGCTCGAGCGATTTTTCTGTTTTGAGGACTGGGTATTCTGCTGTGATCAACTCATTCACGCAATCTTCGATCCTCAGCAAATCGGCTTTTGAAACCGCATGTGGATAGTTGAAATCGAAACGCATACGCTCAGGATCCACGACTGAGCCGGATTGGTGTACCTTGTCGCCTAAAACGTGGCGTAGGGCAGCATGCAGCAGGTGTGTGCCAGTGTGATTGCGCATAGTCGCGCGGCGTGAAGGCACGTCCACGCTGACTAATGCGGCTTCATCTACTTTAGGTGAACCTGATTTGACTTTTCCTGAAAGCAAGATCAATCCGGTAACAGGCTTGTAAGTACGAGCGATTTCGACCTCCCAGCCTGGCTTCTGACTGGAAACCACCTTTCCTGTATCGCCAATTTGCCCACCGGATTCAAGATAAAGGGGGCTTTCGGTGACCACCAATTCAACTTCGTCTCCAACCTGAGCTGTTTCTACCAACTGTCCGCCACGAATAATGCCGACCAGTTTGGCTGCTGAGGTGAAGGAGGTGTAAGGGTCGTAGAGCACACCATCAACAGGCAATTTATCCTGGGCTTGCAGGTCGCTCAAAACCGCAGCATAAAACTCAGTATTGTTACCGTTCATATCGGCAAAGGCAGAACCTTTACCGGAAGCCTGTCGGTGGGCTTCCATCGCTTCGTAGAATCCGGTTTCATCAACACGCAAATTAGATTCCGCCAGGATGTCCCGCGTGATTTCCACCGGGAAACCCAGAGTGGCATAAAGATCGAAAGCCCGTTTACCATCCAGGGTGGTCTCATTCGATGCCTTGAGCCCGTCAATGTAAGTTTGCAGTTGTGAAAAACCACTGTCAAGGGTTTCGGCAAAGCGTTTCTCTTCATTGGTCAATGTTTCTTCGATCAACGCCTGGTTGGCGACCAATTCAGGGTAAGCCTGTTGGTAGTTTTCAATCACCTTGGAGGCGACCTTCGCCATGAAGGGCTCGCTGAGGTTGATCTTCCGGGCAAAACGAGCCGCGCGGCGAATGATCATACGGCAGACATAATTCCGTCCAATGTTGCCTGGAATAACCCCGTCCGCGATCAGGAAAGCGGCTGCCCGTACATGGTCAGCAATTACCCGGTATGAGGTCAGATTAACAGCGCGTTCCTCGTCAGTTTGACCGGCGAGACGCTGGGTTTCATCCAGAAGAGGTTTTAGCAGGTCGGTTTCATAGTTTCCGCGGACGCCCTGGATGATCGAGACTATTCGTTCAAACCCCATACCGGTATCGACATGGCGTTTGGGCAGCGGTTGAAACGTGGTGGGAGAGGTGCGGTTATATTGTATGAAAACGTTGTTCCAGATTTCAACGATGCGGTTGCAGTCGCCGTTCACCTCGCAGACATGCCCGGGGGTGTCTTTCATGTTGCAGAATGCGGGTCCGAAATCGTAATGGATCTCGCTGCAGGGTCCGCAGGGACCGGTCTCCGCCATTTCCCAGAAATTATCCTTACGTCCGCCTGTAACCAGGTGCGAAGGGTCGAAGCCGGGTTGAGCCAGCCAGGCATCACGGGCTTCTTCATCTGTGGGCAGGTCTCCCTGATCATCCACGAAGTAAGTTGCGTATAGTCGTTGAGGGTCAAGTCTCCATACTTTGGTGAGCAGCTCCCAGCTCCAGTAAATTGCTTCTTTTTTATAGTAATCGCCAAAAGACCAGTTTCCAAGCATCTCAAAGAAGGTGTGGTGGGTGTTATCGCGTCCTACGGTGTCGAGGTCGTTGTGCTTCCCCGAAACGCGCAGGCATTTCTGGGAGT
>WOZC01000178.1 GCA_011620465.1 Anaerolineaceae bacterium
GCCCGCGAACCGTTACAATATAATCGTAATCGGGATCGGGTTGGTTCAAGCGCTCACGCAGGCGCCGCACCAAGGCGTCGAAAGCCTGTTCAGTGACCCAGCGTGTATCGTCTTCCCAAACTGCCTGGATCAGCTCTTCCCGCGAAATAACTTCTCCTGTCCTGGCATACAGGTAAGCTAAAAGAACGAATTGCTGGTTCGAAAGCGGCGGAACCAACTCCACCCCCCTCACCCAAACTCTCCTGGAGCCCTCGTCAAGGCGAAGTCGAAAGACTTGGCTGAGTTCTGGGGGCAGATCAGAGAGCGGCATCGTCGCATCGGAACTTAAGAAGAGGAAGGTTTGGGTCAGAGCAATCGCGATTTCATCAGCTTCAACCAGTTTAACTGGTCCGTTTAATACCTGGTTGTTCAGGTAAGTTCCATTTTTGCTGCCAAGGTCTTCCAGGATTACCCCGTTATTCCCCTTGGTGATACGGGCATGCTGGCGAGAGATTTGCCGGTCTGGGATCACGATATCACATTCTGCATCCCTGCCGATCAGCAAAGATCCTTCAATGATCCATTGCTGACCATTTAAAGGACCGTTGTTGGCAATCAAAACAGCGTCTTCCATCTCAATCTTTACCTCGCTAATACCGATTATAATCCAAGCACAAGCAGCTTTTCCACGCCGTTATGGAATAAAGCCGCTTGTAAGAGGAAGAAGCGAGATGATTAATTACCCCGTCAGCGGGAATGTGCTGCACGAGCGTTACCGCATTAAGCACATGATCGGTCAGGGAGGCTTTGGCTCTATTTACCTGGCAGAAGATTTGCGCCTGGAAGGTCGCCTTTGTGCCGTTAAGCAGGTTCGCTATGACCCTGCCTTTCCAGAAGAAATGCTCAAAGAATCGCGGGACCAATTCCTGCGTGAGGCTACCGTGCTCGCCCGCCTGGATCATCCGAATCTTCCGAAAGTGTCAGATTTTTTCTCGATCGATCAAAATGACTTCCTGGTCATGGATTATGTGCCGGGAGACGATCTCCGAACCATGCTCGCCAAAGCGGAGAGCAGCGGAAAGTTTCTGAAGGAAGAAGAGGTCTTAGACTGGGCGGTCCAAATCGGAGATGCCCTCAGCTATCTTCACCACCAGGATCCTCCAATCCTGCATCGGGATATCAAACCATCGAATCTAAAAGTGACCCCCAGTGGTCTGATCAAATTAGTTGACTTTGGCTTGGTCAAACTGCTTGCCCCAGATGAGGTTACCATCACCATCATGCAAGGTCAGGGCACCGCGCTCTATACGCCGTTGGAGCAATACGGTGGCGACAGCAGCCACACCGACGCCCGCGCCGATGTTTATGCCTTTGGCTGCACGCTTTATCATTTACTCACCAATACCCCACCAATGAATGTGCGTGATCGTTTTCTCAAGCCCGAGAGTCTGCCATCCATCCGTTCCATCAACCCCGCCATCACCCCTCGCGTTGAAGAAGCCATTTTGTGGGCAATGGCACTCCACCCTGATGACCGTCCGAAAGATGTGACTGCCTTCGTCAAAGCGCTTACAGGTGAGACTACCGGCAACCTGCGGCGGATTGGTGGTAGTTATAGCCGTTCTCTGCAAGCCCAATTGGGACAAACTGAAACCCAGCTCGGTCTCCTGGCAGGTGGATTGGTCTTCCTCAGCCTGCTATTTACTTTGATCCATAATCTTTAATTTGACGGGAAATGATTTCTGTTTTCGCTGACCATCCACCAGACCAGCGCCGCTGCCCAACCAAATAACATTCCGATTACCGCTGCCTGGACCACGAACCACGAGGAGCTTGTTTTAATCAAATCCATGATGGGAGTGATGCCGAATGTCAGCAGCAAGTAAGCCGCCAAGCCTCCGATCACCGTGCATAAAGCAGAACGTATACCCCAACGCACACTACCCCACCACTTATAGCCGGCGATCCAGGCTAAAAATCCTCCCACGAGATTCAACATGATCACTAAAAGCCAGTCGGTTAGCCTGGGGTAGCCAGTCAAATTAGTCGACGGATCGGGTGTAGGCGTGGGCATCATGGAAAGTGTCGGACTGGGGATCGATGTGGGGGTAGCCGTTGGCGTGGGTGTCTCCGTGGGCATGATCACCTGGGCTAATCCACCCTGTGTGTTTAGAATAAGCTTTCCAGAAGTCAGTGCAGGTTCACTGATGGCTGTGACCTCAAAAATCCCTTCGCGCTCAATACGATAATCGACCGTCGCCAGCCCATCCTGAGTGACCGTCTCTGGTTGCGAAATGATCAGGTTCTCTGTTGAAAGGCGGATCGTAAACTTCACTACTGTGCCGTCCGGAACTTGATTTCCGTTATGGTCAATAATCGGTCCTGCCTGAATGCGCACATTTTCTCCCAAAACGAACAGGGGAACAGGGGTTTCAACCGATGGAGTTTCCAGGTCCGCGGTTGCTTGCTGCTGCTGGGGTGTGAGCAGCTTGATCTGGATTACCTGGTTGGGGTTCGGAGCTGTGACTGTGTTTAGTTGGTAATCAACAGCACTGATGGAGACCGGCAGCGACCCGCTGGCAGTTGTTTCACGCATCAAGACCCGGGCTGCGATATCCATGGCGCTTTGGGTGTTATTGTAAAGAACATAATAGGCACTGATATTCGCCAGATCGGTCGAATCCAGGTAATAGGGTACATCGTAACTGAAGACAATTACATTTTTGTCTCTCAGAAGGTCCAGCCGTTCTGAGAGCAAACGTTTTAATGCCCTGGTTTCAGGCAATGAGGGATCTTCATTAAGCATGTTGAAAATCACCCATTGAGAGCGGAGCAGGTTATCCACCCGGTTTGGGTCTGCCGGTTCAGTGCGTTGGTCGAGGATGTCGGTCAGTTGAGCGAAACTATATGAAAAGATGCGGTCTCCATCCAACTGGTTGGTTCCCAAAGGTCCGTAATAGCGGATAAGGGTGTCCTCAAAGTCCATCGTGGCGAAATCGCTGCTTTCGATACAGTTATCGCATTGCTTGCGCATGCGGGTGTCGGTGAAAACCGTGATGTAATCGGATAAAGCCGGTGGTTGTGGAATGGTCGCGCTCAGGAACTCAACCGAAGGTGCCAGGAGTGTTACCGCTTGACGATTTACCTTCAATTCAAGTGTCCCAGCGCGCCCAAGCGCCGAGAGCCCTTCCTGTGTCGTCGCGACTGAATCGAGGCTGAAAGTGGGATAGAGCTGCATCTTCGCCTGCAAAATTCTTAGTACCGAAGCATCCACTCTCTGGGCGAAAACGGCGTCTTCCTGGTATTTTTGCCTGAAAAACTCAATCGTCCTGATGATCGTTTCTGTTTGGTTGAGGTCAATGATCGCCGTAAAATTATCAAGGAAGAGCATATCATTACCAGCCAAAAAAGCTGTACGGGCGACCGTCAGCGGGTCGAAAACATCTTCTCCACTGCTGAACACCGATTGGACTGCCGGGCTTCCCAGACTGTCACTGATCATCAATCCGCCATTGGCACGCCAGGTCGCCAGGGGTTCAGGTGAGAGCAACTGTGCAAGGGCGGTTTGGTCAAAATTGACAGGCATCGTCGTTGCACGGATATTTCCCTGAAAGCCCTGAAAACGAATCGCCGAAATCATCAAACCATCCACCTGCCTCTGCGGGTTTTCATCACCAACAACGGTCATGTAAGGTGCCAGTTCGATCTGTTTGAGTTGCTCCAACGTTTTCTGCACAGTGGAGACTTCTTCGCTCGGCGGACGGTCCACACTGCCCAACCCCGGAAAATGCTGCGCAATCACGTTTATGCGTCCCTGGCTGCCCACGTGCACACCTTCCACATAGGCTTTGCCCATCTCCCCCACCCAGTACGGGTCCCCTCCGAAACTCTGCGTGCCCGCGCTTGTAGCCGCGACCATATCCTTGCTGTCGACTACATCAAGCGAAGGACCAAGCAGCAGGTTCACGCCCAGAGCAGAAAGTTCTTGACCAACGACGCTGCCGACCTCCTGTGCCAAATCTGTTGACCAGGTGGCACCGATGGACATGGGCGAGGGATATTCGGTCAGACCGCTGAGCAGCTGTGGTGTGCGGTTGTCATCCCGGACCAAATTCATACCAATATAAAGTGGAATGTAGTTCGTGTCCGGATCAGCAGGAGCATCTGTATCCAGAGGATTGCTTTTTTGCCAGTTCACTTCCTGAAGGGTCTGAACCAATTGCCAGGCGGCTGTGGTGTCGTCGACAAAATTGTTGTGCGCGGCACTCAGAACCACGCCGCCAACGTGGTAATTGCTGATCAGATTGTAGATCGCACTTTCATTGTGAACCTCTGTGCCGTTGAAAGTGATCAAAAATAATTGACCGACTTTTTCAGCTGGTGTCATGCGAGCAAGCAAAGCTTCAGCCTGGCTGACCTCCTGGGCGCTGCTTGTCGCCAGCGGGAAGCTGAAAAGACCGGTAATGATGCAAAAACAAAGCAAGAGACGCAAGAAGCTTGCTCTCATGCTGCTTCGATAGCCTCACGAGCATGGGCGGGATCGTTACAAATGACCATGTCGACACCGAGATCCCTCATTCTAAGCAGGTCTTCAGTCTTGTCGACAGTCCAAACGTTCACCTTTTTTCCTTGTGCGTGCAGATGGCTGACCATCCTTGTGTTGACATCTTTAAAATAAGGATGCAGCGCATCATAATGATAACGTTTGCCCAGCCAACCGCGATATGGAATACCAGGCAGTCCTGGGAGTGTCAATAAACCCCGAGGGATCGCCGGCTCAAGCCTTTCTGCTTTCAACAAGTTGCGGGTATTGAACGAGGAAAGGATCACTGAATCTTTTAACCCCATTTTTTGAATCAATGCGATTACCTTCTCAGTTAAATAGTCGCGAGGTGTTGCATAATTCTTCAACTCGACGTTAATCAAGAACTGCCCGCCCAATTCTTCAAAGACCTGGTCGAGCAGCGGAAGGGGTTCTCCAGTAAATCGTGCATCGAATTTGCAGCCGGCATCAAGCGTTTTAAGCTCATCCCAGCGCATTTCGTTCACCTTGCCCTGTCCGTTGGTGGTACGTATAACACTCTGATCGTGAATCACCGCCAGATGGTCATCAGCTGAAAGCATAACATCCAACTCAACACCATCCGCATTTAGTTCTTTGGCAAGCCGGAAGGCAGCCATGGTATTTTCTGGTGCCAGGGCTGAAGCACCACGATGTGCGATGATTAGGGGCGTGTTCACAATTTAGTAGACTTCTCCTGTCTTATGAATAATTATAGCATGCAGAGGTTTTTCTC
>WOZC01000138.1:0-3911 GCA_011620465.1 Anaerolineaceae bacterium
AGCAGCGCCTGCTCGTCTGGTCTTTGTCTACCTCTACCTCTCACACGATGATTGCTTTCAAATCATCGTGTTTTGTTTAAGCGTGATTTTTTGAAGTGAGGAGCGAGATGGGGGTATTATCTTCTTTCCTACAGTATTAGACCAAAATTGAGCTTCGTATCAGAGTGTATGTTTATGTATAATCTCATCAACTCCCCCCTCCTCTAAGAATTATCGATTGCTTCCTGTTCAACAGATTCATTTTTCCAACAGTGCCTGACTTTTTGGCGTAAAAATTGCAGCATTGTCACTATGGTTACTTTTCTGGGTTTTCGAAGACCACGACTATTGGGAATCATCCAGGCGATCGGATTGGTTGTCTTGGGCTTGCTCACTACGTCTGTGCTTGTCTCTGCCGATCCGCCACCTCCGCAAATCGCGAGTGAAGCCGTAAAGCAGGAACTATGGACTGTATACCAGGAACGCTACACTCAATTTCTGGCTGCCAATAGCGATGACCCGATCAGTAATTTGTTTGAGCCAGTGCTGGATGAGGCATTCATCTCCGCAGATGGAAAAACAGCTGTGATGTGGTTGGCTCTGCGCGACTATAGTGGGCGGATCCTGGCAACGGAACCGGGCATTGTGTTAGCGAGCCTTTCCACCGAAGGCTGGCAGGTGCTGCTGAGAGGCGACCCGGGCTGGGACCAGGTCGTCAGCCAGTTGCCTCAAGGATTTATGCCGGCGGAGTTCCAGCCTGCCATTGCGCAAGCACTCAACGCGAGCCCGCAAACAATTTGGGGTTACTACCTTCCCTACGTCAAAGGGACTTCCCACAAACTCGAGGGCTCTGTCCTGCACTTCAATAATTATCCTCCCCTTGGCTATCCAAGCTGTGCCCAGGAGTACTGCCAGTACGCCTACGACTTCACGGATGTTGGTCACTTTCCATTGATTTCCGCCCGTGCAGCCACGGTCATCTCTTCGCGTGACAGTTGCGCAGATGGAAATACTTACTGTACCAATTACATCGTTTTGCAGGACGTTGTTGGCGGAGCATTCCAAATCTACCTGCATCTTGCTTACGGCACCATACCCAATCATCTGGTTCCGGGGATCTACATCGGGAGGGGAACCTACATAGGCGACACGGATGACACCGGCTACAGCACTTCTGAGCATGTTCACTTCATGGTGGTTCAAGATTTCTGGTCTGGAGGCGATGGCTATCCCTGGGGTTTTTCGGTTGATGCGCGCTTTATGGACGTGACAATCAATAATGGCATCCCACGCACCTGTTACGAAGTCACACACTTGCCCATCTATGATGGAGCGACGCAGTGCATCGGAAACAAAGCTGATCCGCTGAACCCAAACAATGATTGGTTTACTTCAGGGAATACTGGCGCAAACCCACCCACCGGGCAGCTGACGAGCCCTGCGGATGGAGCAGTGGTTGCAACGGGCTCCAGCCCGCTCATGGATGTGACTGCCAGTACGCAGGATGACGTGCGAGTCAAAACCGCTGTGCTGCAAGGCCTGATCAACGGCAGCTGGCAAGAAATCGGACCGCGAGTCAGCAATCCGAATACTTCAGGTGTATTTGATTGGGATGTGAACTTGTGCCAGGTTGGACCGCTGAACGGTCCGCTTGAAGTCGCTCTAAAAATCTGGGACCACGAGGGGAACGAGGTCAGTTTGCTTTCCCGCCGCACGATCCAGGTGGATCATGCCTGTCCTCCGCCGGTTAGCCAGATGACTGCACCGACCACTTACAATGGAACGGCGTTCAAGCTGAATTGGACAGCAGCGGATTCGGGGGCGGGAATTTCTTCTTTCCAGATCCAGTGGCGCCAGGGAAGCGAGGCGTGGTCCGCGACTCGCCAGATGGCCTATCCTGCAGGGGCACGGGCGGCTTGGTTCGTGGGGGTGCCGGGCGGAAGCTATGGTTTTCGCATGCGCGCCATCGATAACAACGGGCAGGTTGAAGCCTGGCCGGCAGGAGACGCAGCCGAAGTCACTGTGACCACGCCTGCCACCTGCGTGGAAGATGCTGCCGAGCAGGATGACACTGCCACCGCGGCGATTTTTATTAACCTTGGAGTGGAATACCAACGCAATATTTGCGGTTTGGGAGACGCGGATTGGTTCAAGTTTTGGACGGGTGATCACGACCGCTATTGGTTTTTCGCACGCACGATTGATGGGGGTGCTGCAGTGCGAGTGTCGGTCTATGCGGCTGATGGCGCCACGCTGCTGGGCAGTGCTACCGCACCAGCTGTGAACACCAGCACCAGCCTGGGCGTGATTGTGCCGAAAAACCAGACCATCTATGTCAAAGCCGAGCCTGCCTTTACAAACCTTACCGGCACTGCTGTGCTCTATGGGATGAAAGTTTCTCCTGGTTACGGATTCTTTATGCCAATTATCTTGAAATGAAAGTCATAGAAAGACCTCTGAGCTGGAAAAAATTATTGAGGCCTCTCCATAATCAGGAAAAGTCTCTTTGTCATCGATCTCGGGTGGTAACAGGACTAGTGAATAAATTTCACTTCGTGGCTCATTTTTGCCACCTTGCTGATGGTTTCGTGAACTGAGCAATACTTGGCAGCCAGGTCTACAGAACGCAGGAATTGTTTTTCGTCCACGTTACCTGTGACCGTAATTTCCAGGTTTACCCATTCGAGGGTTGTCGGCACTTCTGTGCGCTTTTCACCAGTAACGATGATTTCTATGGTTGGAATTTCCACTTTTCTTTTTTCAAGGATGTCGTACAGCGTGGAGTGAAAACAAGCACTTAACGCGCCAAGCATAAGGTCGTATGGAGCAAACTCACCAGCTTTCGAGCCAATCCGGAGGGTGGCACGGTTAGTTTCGAGGGTGGATTGTTCCGGACCATAGTTAGTCTTGATTTTCAGCATTTCCCAAGCTCCTGAGTCTTTGAGTATTTTCGGGCATTATAACATTCGGAGCGCTTTCATTTTCACGTTGTATATTCGTCTAAGAACCTACCCTCTATAATGATAAAATGAAACCTCGGAGAACTCATGCAGGCGGCTATTTCATTAATCCCAGAGCCATACACTACCAGGATCAAGCAGATCTGGGATACTCTCCAGGAGCATTTTGGGTTGAAATATATCCGCATTACCCCAATCCCGCACTTTACCTGGCAGTTGGGCGAGGGTTACCAGGAAGAGGATGTTATCCCCCTGTTGCATGAGTTCACCCTGCGGTTGGAGCCCTTCGAAATCAGAACTCAAGGCCTGAATCACTTCGCCGGAGAATCACCCGTCCTTTTCATTGAAGTCCACAAATCACCGAAGTTGAAGAAAATCCATTCGTTGATTTGGAGCCAGTTGCTTCCCCTCACCCATGAAGCTTCACCTCTTTACTCGCCCGAGAGCTGGCATCCGCACATCACCCTGGCGATGGAAGACCTTACCTGGGAAATGCTGGATGAGGTAACAGCATACCTCCAGCCTAAGAACCTGAATTGGCGCTTTTACCTCGATAACCTGGCGATCGCGTGTCAGCATACAGATGGTGAGGCACAGGTGGAACACATCTTCCGTTTTGGTCAAGGGCTGACGGAATCCTTCGACTGCAATCTGCCTGTTGAGTAATTTTTGATTCTTTCCTGCCAGTATCGATGGAGTTGAACGCGATATACGCCTGTTGGCAAGTCAGCTTTCAACTATTTCATGGCTGCCATCCATCTCAACCTTCAGGATCATATTCACCTATGGCTTAACAATGAAAAAACTGGTGGGATTCGCCATCCTGGGCGAAGATCCTTTAATTGATTTCCAAATCTTGCCTGAAGTTGAATGGCGCGGCATCGAGGAGGAAGCCTTTGCCTGGGCAGAAGCCTGGGTTGTTGATCTGCGGAAACAGAACGGGAAACTTTGGGGAGGCAATCGCGTTTCTGG
>WOZC01000138.1:4011-5248 GCA_011620465.1 Anaerolineaceae bacterium
TCATTCTCCGAACAAATTCCAAAACCCAGGTATCCGAAAGGTGTTGGACATCGTCACAGTCTCATCCGAGGGGGTTTTTCGCAGACAGGGGCTATTGGAATGTTTACGTTGCTTGAAAGACATGGGAATGAACCGTGCTTGCATCTCCACGGGTTTCTCCGATCTTCCTGCGAGGCAATGTTATCAATCCATTGGCTTTAACGTGGTTTATCGCTATCCTGATGACACCAAACCGAACGAAAAGCTCCAGGCGAACCAACCTGAAGCTATCTGCTTACAGACAGTTGCAGGCCTAAAAAAGCGACTCGTGCGGGTGCTTTTCGTCCAGTTTTGCCAATCCGTAAGATGCCGCACCACCTACCAAAAAGAGCAAAGCGCATGCCAGGATGACGCTGATCTGGTTTACACCAGAAGGAATAATGGCGGCGGTTGATCCGATCACGATTCCAATAATGATGTGGTACATCAGGGCGTGGTGATTGCGGAAGAGCCAACTAACCAACCGTGCAAAGAGGAAAATCACCAACACCACCCCGAGAATGAGCGGAAGGATCACTCCCAGGTCGAGGTTCTTGATGCCGTTAGCCATTGGCTGGTAGAGGCCGAGGTAAAGCAGGAAGTTCGAAGGGCTCATACCTGGCACAACCAATCCAAGCCCGGTGAGCGCGCCGCTGAGCACCCAGCCCCAGAAACTGGGCTGCATGGTGACAGTGTGAATGCTTTCCATCCAGGTCATGAAGAGGTAGATCCCCACTGCAAACACGGCAAGCAGCAGCCAGTGCCAGTTTTTACGGCCCTGTTCGCCCGCAGTTTTTAGCAGAGAGGGGAGAGTGCCCGTAATAAAGCCGATAAAAAGCCAGGTGAATTGAGCAGCGAAATGGCCAAAGGCATAATCAATGACAGCCGAAAAAGCGACAACGCCAATGATTCCACCAATCCCGACTGGAAGGAAGTAGCGCAGGTTGGGCAGGAATTTCTGGCGGATATCTGCCAGCCACCGTACAAGGGGCTCGTAGATTCCAAATACCACCATGAGCACTCCACCGGAAAGGCCGGGGGTGATGGCGCCGATGCCGGCGAGGATGCCTTTAACCAGGCGGATAATCCATGCAAAGATGGCGTTGCCCTGGGTTTGCGGCGTTTGTGTGTTTTCAGTTGAAGTCATAAGATAGCAGCTTTCCGTTTAAGAGTCAGCTTCCATTCTACAACAAATGCCCGGATTGAGTGAAGGCGAGAA
>WOZC01000095.1:0-3086 GCA_011620465.1 Anaerolineaceae bacterium
AACCAAAGAGGCTGTCCATGGAAACAAGGGCAGCCTCAAACTATTAAGTTCACAAGATCAATAATTAGAAAACCACCAATCTTATTGAATCAGTGCTACGGCTGCTTGCTTTAAAGCATCTCGCCCGTCCGGATGAACACCTGGGCAGACGTTTTCGCCATCAGGCAGGAGATTGTTCCCGAAGATCACTGCTCCAATTGGTTGAATCGTCTACAGGCTTTACCCATCTCAGGTTTGACGCCTATCGCATCGAAGGAGTCCATCAATTTCTTGTAATCTGCCGGACATTGGTAAACAGACATGAGATAAAGCGGCTTTTTGTTGTAGGTGTCAGGGTAAGTTTCCTGGCTACTTCGCAACTGGGCATCCCCCAGTTGATCGTCTCCGAGTATCCTTCGGGTAAACTTCGTAGAATCAGATCGCGGACAGCAGAAATGACCCCACGGCAGTCTTTCGGCAAACTGCAAGGTGGTCAGTAGGGATGGTCGTTGAATCTTGAAGCCATGAGAATCCTTTATCGTTAGTAAATCTATTCTTTCCTTGATAACTTCAAGGGCAAAAACCACATAGAAGGAAAAAAATCAGATAATTTGCGAAACGCAGTGTATCATTCCCGCCGGACTGCGTTTGTATCAGTATAATGAACGTATATGTCACTGACGGATAAAGAAAAACCCGAAAAAACACCTGGCGCCACCAAGACCAAACGGGTGGAGGTCGTGCCTTATGACCCGACCTGGCCAGCTCGCTTTGAAGAAGTGCGGCAATATCTGCTGGGCATCCTCTCCAGCCAGGAAGTGCGTGTTGAGCATGTTGGCAGCACCTCAGTGCCCGGCCTGGCAGCTAAACCAATCCTCGACATTGACATTGTCCTTCAAAATGAGACGGACTTTGCGGAAGTAAAAGCCTTGTTGGAGGCAAATGGATATTGCCACATTGGCGACCTCGGTATCACCGGGCGTGAAGCCTTCAAGTATCGCGGTAAACCTCAACTCATGCGCCACAACCTCTACGTGCTCTCAGCAGACGCGGATGAGCTCCGGCGGCACCTTACCTTTCGCGACTGGCTGCGCAGCCATCCGCAGGATCGGGAGGCTTACGCTCAGGTAAAAATAGCCGCAGCCCAGCAATTCCCGGATGACATCAGTGCCTATATCGACGCCAAAAGCGATGTCATTTTGGACATTTACAAGCGCTGTGGTTTATACCGCCCGCAGGACTTGCCGGAGTTGGCACGTTCCGTACTGATCAACCGTTATGATCTCCGTGTTGAAGAATTTAGCTGTAAGCTAATTCAGCCGGGTATTGGCCTGTGCCAGTTGCAATCAACTCAGGGGATGTTTTTTCTGCTGGTCTGGGAAAAAGCTAACTCTGCCAGCGGTGAGAGCTCACTTGTTCAAAGCCCAGCTGAGGTGGGGATAGAGCTTCCCTTGCCCACGGCATCGGGTCAGCAACTTTGCAGCGCGCCATTTGCGACGTTTGCCCTTTTCCGGTCTGAGCAGGATGCACTTGCTTTTTTGAGCAGCGATTTGTGGAAAAATGCAGCAAACTTTTAAGGAGAAATATGGATAACACGCAAAAATTCAGCGGCAAAGCCGATGTCTACCAGAAAGCCCGTCCCAGCTACGCTCAGGCAATGCTTGACTTTATTGCTCAGAACTGGCAGATTGGCAATGGGTCCATGGTGGCGGATATTGGCTCGGGGACAGGCATCCTCACACGCCAACTGCTCGGGCTGGGGGCGAAGGTTTACGCTGTGGAGCCGAACGCGGATATGCGCGCCAAAGCTGAGGAACTGCTTGGTGATAACCCGAATTTTGTGTCAGTCATCGGCACAGCCGAGCAGACAGGCTTGCCCGATCATAGTTTTCACCTGGTGACTGCGGCAGCGGCATTCCACTGGTTTGATGCGGAGCGCTTCAAACTGGAATGTGAGCGCATCCTGCTGCCCGGAGCGCCGGTCGTGCTGGCGTGGAACAAGGCAGAGCTCTCAGCGGAAATAAACCTTGGACGAGAACGTATTTTTAAAAAGTATTGTCCCAATTTCAAGGGGTTCAGTGGCGGAAAAGATGAAGAGGATAAGCTCAAACGCGCTTTTTTTAATGGCGCTCTTCAGGAGCGGCGCTTTCCCAACCCGCTGAGCTATGACCGCCAGACCTTTATCAATCGCGCTTTATCTGCCTCATACTCTTTGATTGAAACGGATCCGGAATTTGACGCATACCTGACAGAACTCGGTGAGCTTTTCGATAAATACGCGATGGACGGGAAAATCGTACTTCCCCAGGATAGCGTCGTTTATTTCAAGGGGTAAGTTCAACCAATCGGGCGGAATATCGAAATCAGTCTTCCGAGGGTGTGTGGGGAGGGAAATTAGGAACTCCTAAGGTTTCTTTGAAGATTTGAGAATTTCTTTTTCAGCAACCGCGATTTCTTCAATCACCGCGCGGGCATCTGCTTTAACTTCATCTGGCGTGGAGGGAGAGTGGTTGATGAGCTTCACGAGCTCAAAAGCCTGCCTGAGCGTGTCTTTTACCTGGGCTGTGTAGCTGAAATACTCCCAACCCACCGAATTTGGCACCGGAATCTCATGAGCCTTTTTAATCAGCTCGCGTGCCTTGCTCACACGCTTTTCGGGGGTCATTGGTTTAGCCATGAGTTACTCCTCTCACCAGTTGCCTGGATTTTAACATGCATTTCCCCTTTTCTGTGCGGGTTTTAGCCGGCATTATTCCGCTTACCGGCACAGTACTTGCAATGACAGTATTGATTAAGGCTCTATTACAGGAGTTATTGGCTGTTGGCACCACGAGGTAATGATGAAAGAAAAAAAGAAGCGAAAGACATTGATCCTGCTTGCGCTGCTGGCTCTATTGATCGGTCTGTTGATTCCATTTACCTGGCGGTCATTCAGGACTGTAAAAGCCTCCCTGCAGCAAGGAAGCTCCATGGAAAGTCTTTTAACCAAAACCGATTCAGATACCATCTCTGGTGATGTGATGCATGGAGGTTGGATCCCAAGCAGCACTCCCACAAAGCGCCCAACAGCCACTTTCACAGCCACGATTCCGCCATCTCCGACCTCG
>WOZC01000095.1:3186-5236 GCA_011620465.1 Anaerolineaceae bacterium
CGGGCTAATCCAATCTTCCTGGTCATCGGGATTATTTTCTCCGCCATGGCTATCTTCATCCTGGTAAAAATGATCAGGTTCGCAAGGTTTGACCAAAACATGAGCCCGATTATCCGGGAGCAGCCAACCCTCGATATTGTCGCGCAAAATACTACCCCGCCTGCCAGCGATATTCAGTTGGCAGAGGGCTCGCCACAGGAGGAGGAAAGTGAGCAGTGGATGACCTTCGGCGGGATGCATCTGCTGGATGAAAAGGTCGGTTTCACGTTTAGCATGCGCTGTCCGGTGGATAAAAGGGTGGATATCGTGCCCATCGAAATCATCCCCTGGTATCCGGGAGTTTTCGAGGATGGAGCGTTTGGCATTGGGAAGGAACTTGCGGTGGCATGGGAGCACCTGGGTTACGAAGGTTTGTGGATCCACTCAGGCTGGGACTTCTGGCTGGAACGCTCACCCGCTACGGACCTGCAGTACTTCCTGGAAACCGATGACCTTAATGAAGTGCAGCCACTCAAGACCATGGAAGCGAAACTGAATGAATGCCTTTTAGGCAGCGCTGTGGAAGTCTACAGTCAAAAATTTGTGCAGCAGGGTCAGGTCACCGCGGCTGTGAGGATCCCTTCCGGTCAGGTGGAAGAGCTTTCACATCACACCATGGATTTAGTGCCATATCTTGCGAGCGCCTATCCTGAGAGCGGCTTTGCTGAACTGAACCCGGACGCACTACTAATCTACTTCTGCGGCAGGGCGGCTTTGGATGAAATCACGGATCCTGATGCCGATTACTGGACCCAAACGCGCTACGTCATCGCGATAGCGCCTGTGGAATAACAACTGCTATCCCCAATGAAATCATTGGCTATCAACTTCGGGTTTGTGCTGTTGACCGTTTAATTGCACCAGGATAACTGCTGCCATCATCACGGCGCACCCCAACCACTCTCTGCCGCTCAACCTCTCCCCCAAGAAAATCATCCCGCCCAACAGGGCAAAAACAGCCTCGAGGCTTAAAATCAGGGATGCCAACGCTGACTCGACCTTGCTTTGACCAAAAACCTGCAGGGTGAAGCCGATCCCGACTGCGACGACGCCAGAGTAAAGAAGCGGTCCCCAGGCAGTAGGGTCAGGTACCAGCGGTCCACTCTCAGCGATCAGGCTCACGACCGATCCTAAGACTGCGGCAGTCAGAAACTGACCGAAAGCCAGCTCAAGGGCGTCCATTTTAGTGGTGAAATAATCCAGTGCAAGGATTTGCAGCGCCCAGAAAAACGCCCCAATAATCAGCAAAACATCTCCTCTTTGAATGGTCATCTCAAGGTTTACAGATAAAAACCAGACCCCAATCACAGCTAAAGCGACCCCTATCCAAACCCAGTGGTTAGCCTTTTTACCCAGGAATAAGCCGAATACAGGCACAAGCACCAGGTAGAGTGAGGTCAGAAAGCCCGCTTTGGACGCGCTGGTAGTCATGATTCCAAGCTGCTGCACACTTGTACCAGCAAACAAAAACAATCCTGTGATCACACTGGGGAAGACCAAGCCCCTCAAAAACCACTTCCAATCAAAAGCTGTGCTGGTCTTTTTGCCCGCCTTCCTTAATATTAAGGCTGGTAGCAAAACCAGGCAGCCCAGGAAGAAGCGAAGCGCAATGAAAGCGAAGGGCTGCATGACCTCCATCGCTTTGCGCTGCGCCACAAACCCGGTGCCCCAGACAATCGCTGTTAGCAACAGCAACGCTTCTCCGGGGAGACTACCGCTCCATGCGCGTGCTTTCTTCATCGGCAGGATTATATTACAGGAGTACTCGTTTTCGATTTCAACAGGTTTGCGGCAAGGATACCATTGCTAAAACGAAACGTGCGAGATTGGCAATTATCATATTGCCACTACAACGTGCGAGATTGGCACTTGACCCCCATCCATTTCTGTCTATAATTGCATCCAATCGATCATTGAAAAACGTTGACGAGGACTAGTAGGCGTAAAGACGGTGGCACAGAGAGCAGGAGAGGCTGAGAACCTGCCCACACGAGTGCGTTGAATGGACCTC
>WOZC01000047.1 GCA_011620465.1 Anaerolineaceae bacterium
GGGCATAGTTCGCCTTGACTGAAAGGGTAATTAAGGTAGAATAAAAAGGTTATGGATTTGAAAAATAGTCCCGGTTAGGTCACGCCTATGTAACTGACCGGGATTTTCTGAAAGGAAAAGAGGAATGTCAACAAAGAGAACTTATCAACCCAAAGTGAAAAGGCGCGTACGTGTTCACGGATTCAGAGCCAGAATGGCAACCGCTGATGGACGGAAAGTACTGAAACGCAGACGTCTGCGTGGTCGCCAGGAGTTGACCAAGACTTCGAACAACCACGTAAAACACGTGCGCTGGTAATATTGATAAGATTGCAGCGGGAATGCCAAGCAGTATAAACCTGGCAACACTGCGAAGTTCACAGGAAATAAGTGCTATCCGTAAGGAGGGCAAATCTTTCTCAAACCGAAATTTCGTGCTTGTGGTGAGACCAAATACGCTGGAAATCAGCAGGTATGGGGTAATCGCCAGTCGAAGTGTCGGAGGTGCTGTGCAACGCAATCGCTGCAAACGCCGGATTCGATCCAGAGTGGCAAGCCTGGCAACCAGAATTGCACCGGGCAATGATCTTTTGATCATTGCGCGTGTTGGTTGCCTGTTTGTTGAACCTGATTTATTGGATAAAGCGTTTGAACAGGTTTTTACCCAGGCTGGGCTGCTGAGTGTTAATGTGTGAACAGATGACAGAACAAGAAAGCCAATATGCAGATCCACCATTGAAAGATCTGCCTGCCACGTTGATGAACTTTCCTCGGCGGGTGTTGCTTTGGCTGATCAAGCTCTACCAAATGACTTTTTCAAAAACACTGCCGCCAAATACCTGCAGGTTTTATCCAACCTGCTCTCATTATGGATACCAGGCAATTTACAAATATGGAGCTATCAAGGGTGGGTGGATGGCAATTAAACGGATCGTGAGATGTAACCCCTTCAATGAAGGTGGAATAGACCCAGTTCCTTGATCGGAGACGAATGAACAAGAAGGTTATACGACTTTTAATTTTGCTGGTTTTAGCGGGCGCAGTCCTGACAGGTTGCGCAACTGGAGTCCGGGCAGAAAGCACACCAGGGGTAACAGTTACAGATAAGTATGTTTATCTGGCTTATATGAATAATCTCTATCAGCTTGATCGGATGAGTGGCGCTCGTATTTCGTCATTCCCTGAAAAAGCCAGCGCTGGTTTGGCTATGTACGCTGCGCCAATAACAGATAATGGTTTTGTTTACTTTGGCGATTTAGGAAATGACTTCCATAAAGTCAGTGAAGCCAACCTAAACCAGATTGTTTGGACTTTTGATCTGGCTAAAGGCTGGTATCAGGCAAAACCTGCCATGGATGGCCACCTTGTCATCGTTCCATGCACTGATCGCAATATCTATGCGATTGATAAAGAGACTGGAACTGAAGCCTGGGTCTATCGCGGGGAATATGCCTTCATTGCCCAGCCGGTTGTGGTCGAAGACAGGGTTATCGTCAGCGCTCAAGATCATCATGTTTTAGTGCTGGATATCGCTTCGGGTGAGGAATTATATCGTGTCGAGATGAAAGGCGCGGTTTTAGCACCTCCGCTGTATGACCCCGAATCTGGTTCTGTCTTTGTTGGCAGTTTGGGCCGTGAGATGGTTTCATTTGACCTCGCAAATGGTGAAATAAACTGGACCTATAGTACGGATGATCTGTCAACGATATGGGCGACCCCTATTCTTCTCGACAATCAACTGATTTTCACAGACAAAAATGGAAAAATCATTGCATTGAACCCAGCAACTGGTGAAGACCTCTGGCAGAATAACGCCGGTGGAACAGTGATCGCTGGCGTGACATTGGTTGGAGACCAGGGTTTTCTGGTTGCACGCGAAGATGGAACGATGTCCTATTATTCATCTGAATCCAAAGGTGGCGATTGGACGGTGACCGTTCCCGGTAACATTTATTCAAAGCCTATCGTCGATGGCGACCAGATTTTCGTTCCTGTTGTGAAGGCTGACGCCTACATCTACACCTACAATATTACCGGCGTACCTGGCTGGTCTTTCAACCCGTCGAATTAGGAGCACCACATGTGGGATACAATTATTGTTCAGCCATTTACTAATTTATTACTTCTGATCATGATGCTGGTGAAGAATTTTGGTATTGCCATTATTCTTTTTACCATTGTGATTAAACTGATCACTTATCCTTTGACTGCCAGACAATTGAAGTCATCCATGGCTATGCAGGATCTCCAGAATGATCCGGTATACAAAAAGAGGATGGCAAAATACAAGGATAACCGTGAGAAAGCCGCCGAAGAGCAGATGAAGATTTACAAAGAAAAAGGGATCAGTCCCTTCGGCTCCTGTCTGCCTACTGTGATTCAACTCCCGATCATCCTTGGTTTGTACCAGGCCATTATGAAAGTTATGGCTTCAACCCCATTGGAACTCGTCAAATTGGAACGAATCGTTTATCCGTTCCTGGATGTCAACAGAATCCTGCCAATCCAGAACCGTTTTCTCTGGATGGACTTGGGTCAACCAGAACGCGTTTGGATTGGAACCATTGGTATTCCTGTACTGGCGATCCTGGTATTAGTTACTACTTTCCTTCAATCAAAAATCATGCAGCCGCCTACTCAAGGAAACGATCAGGGCGCAGCCATGACCAACAGTATGATGATGATGATGCCCTTCATGATGGGTTGGATGGCTTATCAGTTCTCTGCTGGTCTTGCCCTTTATTTCCTGGTGAGCAACATCGCAACGGTAGCTCAGTATGCTGCTATGGGGCGGGTGGACTGGTCCAGGATTTTGCCATGGGTAAAGCCAAAGGAACAGCCAAAACCGACCGTTGTACTTGAAGAAGATGAAGAAGAAGGAGAAGAAGTAGCACCGGAACCTGTTAAATTGGTCAAGCCGTCAGCGAGAGCCTCTGCAAAACGGCAGCGACCAAAAATGAAAAAGTAAAGCGGGTGAAACATGAACAACAGAATGACCCTCGAAGTCATAGCTCCAACCATCGAAGAGGCGATTGAAAAAGGTCTCGATCAACTTGGTTTGAAGATTGATGACGTTGAAGTAGAAGTTTTGGATGAGGGTAAACGCAACCTTTTCCATTTCGCTGCACGGCAAGCACGTATAAAGCTTACCGTAAAATCGCCTGACATAGTAATCAACGAAATCATTAGCGACGAAGATATTGAAGTATCTGAAGAGATCGATGATGATAAGGTTGATTTTTCATCAGCTATAAAAACGAAAGAGAAAGATAACCTGGACACTACGAATCAGGATGTGGGTCTTAATACGGTCAAGACCCGAGTTCAAGAGATCGTCAAGGAACTGCTTCAGTTGATGAAAACTTATGCGGTTGCTACTGTTGAACTCAAAGAATCTGAGGACGACGACACGCAATACATCAGCGTCGAAATTGAAGGTGATGACTTGAGTTTCCTGATTGGACGCCATGCTGAGACATTGAATGCGATTCAATATATGATCAGCCTGATGGCCAGTCATGAGTTCAACCGCTGGATCCCGATCCAGGTCGATATCCAAAATTACCGATCAAGGCGCGAGAAAGAGCTTCAGAAACTTGCCCGCAGGATGGCAGACCAGGTTGTTGCCACCGGAAGAAAACAAACTTTGGAACCAATGCCAGCTAACGAACGCAGAATCATCCACATTGAACTGCGCAAGCGCGATGACGTTTTTACCGAATCTGTCGGCGAGGATCCATACCGGAAGGTCTATATTCATCCAGCGGACTAAGAAAGATCAGTGGTATGAGAGCAGTCGATATCATTATCAAAAAAAGGGATAAGCAAGAACTCTCTAAAGAAGAGATCGATTTTCTTATTCGGAATTTCACGACAGGTGAAATCCCAGATTACCAGGTGTCTGCTTGGGCGATGGCTGTTTTGTTAAACGGAATGAGTCACCAAGAAATCACAGATTTGACTATGGCAATGGCTGCTTCCGGTGATCAGTTGGATCTGAGTGAATTTGGCGGTCTTGTTATCGACAAACATTCAACTGGCGGTGTTGGTGATAAAACCACGCTTGTGGTCGCGCCAATTGTAGCAGCCTGCGGACTGCCTGTTGGAAAGATGTCCGGCAGAGGGTTGGGATTCAGCGGCGGAACCATTGACAAACTTGAATCGATCCCTGGGTTCAAATCGGACCTAAGCACTGAAGAATTTATTACCCAACTGCGGGAACACGGAATCGTCTTAACCGGACAAAGCCTGGACCTGGCACCTGCTGATGGCAAGTTATATGCCCTCAGGGATGTGACCGGAACAGTTCAATCGATCCCGCTGATTGCTTCTTCCGTTATGAGTAAGAAGATCGCATCCGGCGCAGACGCTATTGCATTGGATGTAAAGGTTGGACGTGGCGCGTTTATGAAGAACCTCGACGAAGCCCGTGAACTGGCTGAGGTTATGGTTGCAATAGGCAACCTCAGCGGACGTAAAGTGATTGCTGTCCTTTCTCAAATGGATCAACCTCTCGGCATTGCCGTTGGAAACGCCCTTGAAATGAAAGAAGCGATAGAAATGTTGAATGGCAGCGGTCCGGAAGATTTCCAAGTTCATTGCATTGACTTTTCTGCTTACATGTTGATTTTAGGCAAAAAAGCAACTGACCTTGAAACTGGTCGCAAAATGGCTCAGGAAGCAATTGACAATGGCAGCGCTCTACAGAAATTCAAGGAATTAATCCAGACACAACACGGTGATGTAACCGTGATTGATCATCCCGAATTGCTGCCTTCAACAAGCAATGTTTTCTCAATCAAGTCAAATGTCGCTGGATGGGTAAAGGTTGTTGATGCCCAAAAAGTTGGCGAAAGTTCGGTTGAAATTGGGGCGGGACGTACCAAAAAGGGAGACATCATAGACCCTGCTGTTGGAATTATGGTCAGAGTGAAAGTAGGCGATCGGATTGAAGCAGGACAAACGCTTTTTGACGTTCATGTCAATGATCGTAACTCTTTCGATACCGTTTTTCAAAAATTGAAATCATCCGTGGAGTTCTCAAATGAACCGGTTGATCCACCGCCTTATTTTTGGGGCGTGATAGGATTAGAGTAGTGAAAACCCGGTTTACCGGGTTTTTTTATGATGAAACAGGAAAATTATGGAAATAGAACGTAAAGACATTCGAAATATCGCC
>WOZC01000012.1 GCA_011620465.1 Anaerolineaceae bacterium
GGATTTTTCGTATTATATCATTCAGGAGCGAATGAGACGGTAAGCATACATCGAATCGATCTTAAGGAAGATGAATATGATGAAACGACAGTAACCAAGGTCGTTCCATCTTGACAAAAGTTCATTTTGGGATAAGGTTAATCATAATTATTTGAGGCTAAGGATGACACTCATCAAAAATCAAAGACCTCACTCATACCGGTTACGGGCGGTAATTAATCACGCTCGTTTTGTTCTCAATCCCCATTCCAATCTAATGTTCAAAGGAGAGTTTAATGTCAGGTAGTACAAATGCTTTTCAAATGGCGCAAGCTCAGTTCGACAAAGTCGCCGATCAACTCGAATTAGACCAGCAAGTACGTGATTTTTTGCGTTGGCCTATGCGAGAATTCCACTTCCGCATCCCTGTTCGCATGGATGACGGCAAAATCCGTGTGTTCCAGGCTTATCGCATTCAACACAATGATTCCCGCGGTCCCAACAAAGGTGGTTTACGTTTCGCTGCTGGTGAGACAGCCGACACCGTGCGTGCCCTGTCTATGTGGATGACCTGGAAAACCGCTGTCGCTGATATTCCCCTCGGTGGCGGTAAAGGTGGTGTGGATGTTGATCCCTCAACCCTCTCAGACGGCGAGAAAGAACGACTGGTTCGTGGTTATGTTAAAGCAGTGTGGAAGAATATCGGTCCACGTAAAGATGTTCCCGCTCCCGATGTTGGCACGACTGCCCAGATGATGGGTTGGATGATGGATGAGTATTCCGCTATCGTGGGTGATTATACCCCTGGTGTCATCACCGGTAAGCCTTTGGGCGGCGGTGGCTCGGAAGGCCGCACTGAGGCAACTGGCTTTGGTGTCGTTTTTACTATCCGCGAAGCGATGAAACACCTGGGTATCGATCCCTCCACTACTACGGCTGCGATCCAGGGCTTTGGCAACGTGGCGCAATATGCCGCGATCGGATTTGGTAGATTCCTGGGTGGAAAAGTGGTCTGTGTTTCCTGCTGGGATAGGGCTGACAGAAAATCCTACACCTTTACAAGAGAGGATGGAATCGACCCAGTCTTTTTGAAGACCATCACTGATCAGTACGGCACGATCGATAAAGAAAAAGCCCGTGAAGCGGGATATCTTATCGAAGACGGTAACGCCTGGCTGAGCAAAGAGGTGGATGTACTTATCCCCGCCGCGATCGAAGATCAAATCAATAACGAAACTGTTCATAACATTAGCAAACAAGTTAAGATCCTGGCTGAAGCAGCGAACGGACCAGCGACCCCGGATGCCGATAAGGTTTTGATGGAGAGAGGCGTTTTCGTGATCCCTGACTTCCTCTGCAATGCTGGCGGCGTGACAGTTTCTTACTTTGAAAGCGTTCAAAACGACCAGAACTTCTACTGGGACATAGATGAAGTGCGCACCCGCCTGGATCAGAAGATGACCAGCGCCTTTAGCTCCGTCCTGAAGATGGCTTTGAACAAAAATGTCTACATGCGCGACGCAGCCTACATGGTCGCGATCGATAAAGTTGTCAAGGCAATGGAGCTCAGAGGCTGGATTTAGTTTTTGGTGCTTACCTAAAGATAACAAGCCGGTAATTAACTTCCGGCTTGTTATTTTAAGTCGACAGGAGCAAAATCGGTTCATATTTAATCGAATGACGTTACAACGATTTTGAAAGCCCGGGTCTGTTCTGATATGATTTCATTATTAATCTGGAAAAAGGAAAAACTATGGCAGACAGAAAAGCAACCGCAATTTGGCGGGGAGATAAGAAAAACGGCAAAGGCGTGATGCGCTTTGCGGATTACGAGGGGCAGTTCAGTTATTCATCCCGCTTTGAAGAAGGCACCGGCACCAACCCCGAAGAATTATTGGGGGCGGCACATGCTGGATGCTATGCGATGTCTATTAGTTCGGGGCTCGAACAGGCTGGCTATACAGCGGAAAAGATCGAGGTAACAGCCCACATCGCGTTAAGGCATATTGAGGGAAAGTCCCGAATCGTAAGCAGCCATTTGGTGTGCAAGGCAATCGTGCCGGGGATTTCGGATGAAGAGTTTCAAGCAATTGCCAAAGCGAGCAAAGAAGGTTGCCCGGTTTCAGTAGCTTTAGCCGGGCTGGAAATTACTTTTGAGGCTGAATTAGTCAAAGCTTGATCGAAAGTCATTCTTTTTCGGCAGAAGACGCGATATGGTTAGTGAGGATCAATCGCTGTTATTAACCGGCTCTGTCTCACTTGCCTGGTCTTCTTCATCAATGGTCATATCGGCTGGAGGTTCAACTGGTTCAACCCGCTCTTCCATGCGCATTTGACCGCGGAAAAAAGCTCCATCTTCGCTGCTGAACGACGACGTCACCACATCACCCCAAACCTTACCGCTGGAGCGAATCTCGAGCTTCTGACAGGTGATATTACCCTTTACCGTACCGGCAACGATCACGGTATCCGCCTTTAATTGCTCGCATGCTACCTTTCCGGTTTCCCCCACTACAATCAATCCAGAGATGGCAATTTCGCCAGTGATCGTACCTTCAATGCGGATCCCGCCACTGCCGCGCAGATCTCCCAGCCAGTTGATACCCGGTCCAATCACAGAAGTGATCTGGCTTTTAGTTGTATCAGGGTTGAATGTTGGTGCGTCTTTCTTCTTTGAAAACAGCATTTGTCTATTCCATATCTTTCAAAAATAAATCTTTGGCTTGCTGCCAGTCCAATTCCCAGCGCCAGGGCAGTGAGAGCCACGGCTCAGGTGTTGTGCCCAACCCGACCCGCGGGCTTGATCGCACCTGGTTGCCCGGAACGGAAATCCCGTCTTCAATGAACAGTTCACCCTCTGGTGTACAGAGGTCATAGCCGTTCATCTTACCATCCAAACCAAGTGCCTGGGTCAACTTGGCTGGGCCATTAAGCCAATGGCTGCTATTAGCCAGCCGCGGGCGGTTAACTGCCATCACTTCCAGCCCTTCCACCGGGAAAACTGCCCGGATGAGCACTGCAGCCGGAACGTCCACTTGATCTGCTACGATGTTGAGCAGCCAGTGCATGCCATAAGTAAAATAAATGTAAGCTTTTCCAGGCTCTGTGAACATTACCTGGTTCCGATTGGTTTTGCCAACGCGAGCATGGCAGGCAAGATCTTCCTGACCCTGGTAGGCTTCTGTTTCCGTAATGATCGCAGCCAGGCGCTGCCCATTTTGTATGCGCACCAACTTCTTCCCAATCAAATCCGGAGCAAGAAGCGGAGCGGGACGACCAAAAAAGTCAGGTTTCAGCATTTACCCATCAACTACTTTTGACTTTTG
Organism: Anaerolineaceae bacterium; assembly: GCA_011620465.1. Classification (GTDB taxonomy): domain Bacteria; phylum Chloroflexota; class Anaerolineae; order Anaerolineales; family Anaerolineaceae; genus Mesolinea. The sequence continues at coordinate 3,306 of WOZC01000012.1, forward strand.
AAGCTTTTCCATGGTCAGGCGGAGTCCGGTTTCCAGGGGGACCAATGGCAGGAAATTGAGCTTTTCATATGCTTTGCTGATGTCAGCACACATCCGGTCTGTTCCGCCGGCTTTTAGAGGGTTAAATATCTCTTCCGGCTTCTTACCCGTTACCAGGCGAACCAATCGGACCAGTTCCAACACACTGGTCTCGACCCCGCTACCAATATTGATCACTTCCTGGTCAACCCCCACAGCTGTGGCAGAGGTGATCATGGCATTGACAAGGTCATCAATATAAATATAATCGCGGGTTTGTTTGCCATCACCATGAATTACGACAGAACTATTGGAAAGTGCATTCCGAAGAAAGCTGGGAATGATTGGCGGATGAGAAGGCGGAATTCGCTGCCCCGGACCGTAAGCATTAAATACGCGTAAACAGACGGCTTCGACACCAGACAGCAGACCGATTGTGCGGACATAGTGTTCAGCAGCTAATTTTGAGACAGCATAGGGCGAACGGGGTTTGACTTCGTATGATTCTTTGTAGGGGATTTGGGGCTGGTCGCCATAAATCGCGCCTGAGGAGGCTAAAACGATACGCTTTACCCGGGTATCCCGCACAGCTTCCATCAGGGTGACGGTACCACCGACATTGACATGGTTATAACCACTTGGAAACAAAGTCGACTCCGGAACCGATACCCTGGCTGCCAGGTGAAAGACACAATCAACATCCTGCAGGAGCGTCCATAGCAAGGTTTTATCGGAAATACTGCCTTTTGTAAAACTGATATCACCGGAAAGCTGAGAAGGGTCTCCAGCAGAACAGTCATCCAGGACCAGCACCTTATGCCCCTGGCTTGCCAGCCGGTTGCTCAGTGCAACGCCAATAAACCCTGCTCCACCTGTGATTAAAAATCTCATTGTATCGAACCTTCAACGCAAAATTATAGCACGCAAGCGCGAATTTCCACGCAGGCAGGATAATCAAGCTAATTGCGACGATGGGATTAACTGGTAAGAACGGCTATTGAATTCTTCTGGAGCTGATAATCAGAAGTACAACACCAAAGAGAACCAGTGCCAAAACTCCCAGCGCCAGGAAGCGGGCATTCGTGGAGAACACTCTTTGGAAAAAGCCGGTTTGTAAGGTAGGGGTAGGTTCGGGGTTTGCTGCAGAGGCTTTCAGTAACACCACTTCAGAGGTTGGGCTGGGCTCTGGCGCAAGGTCGGGAACGATCAGTTCGGGTGTGAGCGTGCCCTGCCCTAAATCCATTTCACCACCTTTGACGATGATAAGCTCATCACCAGGATAAATCGGTGAATCCTCAGTGAGGTTGTTCTGTGTGAGCAGATCCTGCAGGGTGATCCCATACAATTGGACGATGTGGTAAAGGAACTGATCAGGCAAAACCGTGTGGCGGATCTCACCGTTGAGACCAGGCGTAGCAGTTTGCGAATACAGGCTCTGATTGAGGGTTGGTACAGCAGTCGCAACAGCCGGCGGGGTTTCCTCCTGGCTCAAAGTTTCAGCCCGAACCAAGGGTATTGAGGTCAGAAAAAGCCCGCAAAACAAGATCAGGGAAAAAAAGATTCGAAAAACATTTTTTGGTATTTTCATTATTTTCGGTCAACGACTGACCTTCTTTCATTATATCTGATTCACAAAACGTCGAATTTGAAACTAACAAAAAGTGGGGAGCGCGACTGCGAGTAGAACCCAGCACAGACTGCAAGATCAAGGAAAGTCTTTCGCTGGCAGACTGCGGCGGTTCCCTCGTATATTACAATGCCTTTTGGAACCAGCGGTCTTTCAATTCGTCATTAAGATGGAAAGAACCAGGTACCTTTTA
>WOZC01000105.1 GCA_011620465.1 Anaerolineaceae bacterium
GGTTACTACTTGTAATGTAGTATGATTTGTATATTAATTGACCACACATAAGTTCATTTTACTCAATTACTACTCCAATTTCAACATTATTTTACAATTGGAGAACGATTCCTGCGAAAAAACTCAAGTTTTACTCAAACACCTAATCCCGCAAAATTAAGCTCACCGGGCAATGGTCGGAGCCCATGACATCGTCGTGAATTTCAACAGCTTTCACCCGCGGCATTAACTCGGTACTGACCAAAAAGTAATCGAGGCGCCAGCCCACGTTGCGGGGGCGGGCATTGGTGCGGTAATCCCACCAGGTATACCCAACCTTGTTCGGGTAGAGGCTGCGATAGGCATCAACAAAATTGTGCTCGAGGTACTTATCGATCCAGGCACGTTCTTCGGGTAAAAAGCCTGTGTTTTTCTGATTCGACTTGGGGTTAGCCAGGTCGATCTCATTATGGGCGGTATTAAAATCGCCGGTTAAAATCACATTCTCGCCTTTGGCATGATGTTCGTCACACAACTCAAGCAAGCGAGCATAAAATTCCAGTTTATAGGGAACCCTCCGGTTCTCCGGTCCTCCATTCGGAAAATAAATGACATAGAGGAAAAATTCCGGGTATTCAATGCGAATGGTGCGACCCTCGTTATCAAACTCCTCCATACCCAAACCGGCCTGGATGGAGAGCGGCTCTTTCTTAAAAAGGACTGCTGTTCCACTATAGCCGGGGCGTTCCGCTGAATTCCAGAAACTCTGGTACTCAAGATGTTCCCGCAGAAATTGGGGTACTTGTTGAGGCTTGGCTTTGATCTCTTGCAGACCAAGGATGTCAGGTTTGACTTCATCCATCCATCTAAAACCGTCTTTATTTACTACTGCTCTGATTCCATTGACATTCCAGGTTGTGATTCGCATGAATAAAGCTTCCTTTCAAACATGGTAAACTTATTGATTGATATGAACGATTATACCAATTCCACATCCCCATCCAAGCAGCGTTTTTTGGTTTTAATTATCGTCGCAATTCTGATTTTTTCAGTCCTTCCAATTGGAAAAGTAAAAGCACAGGCGACCACTTATCCTGAATATGTGGTTGTTTCAGGAGACACCCTTTCCTGGATCGCGCTGCGTTTTGACAGCACATTGGATGATTTGTTAGCACTGAATGGTCTCGACGAGAACAGCATGTTGAGACCAGGCGATCGACTGAAGATACCCTCCCTAGCAGGGATGCGGGGCATTTTATCGACTGAATATGTACCTTTGGGCTCAAGCCTTACCAGCCTTAGCCGGCGCAGCCAGGCAGAGCCGGCTGACCTGATCAGAGCTAATAACCTGACCAGCCCATCCGAGCTCTTTATCGGGCGTGAGATCATTCTGACCCACATCGAAGATGCTCCTTTGATGACAACCATGGCGTCCTTGAGACAAGGACAGTCTTTCTTCGAAGCCTCCGTCCTGGCTGGTCAAAACACCTGGAACTTGGTCCGGTTAAACCGGATGGCGAACCCATCGCGCGGCTTGCCTATGGACACCTACTACAAGCCTTCGGATGTCGAATCACCCAGCAACCTGGCCATCCCTGGATTGAAAGAAATCGTGGTTGACAATCTGCCGCTATTACAGGGTGACACGTTTTTGATCGAGGTGAGCAGTGACGAACCAGTGACTGTCAAAGCCAGTTTGGCTGGCGTCGAACCGGTCTTCGTGGATATGGGTGATGGTGTTCAAATGGGATACGGCGGAGTGAACGCACTGACTGAAGTTGGTGTCTACCCGCTCACAATGGAGTTTACCAACGCTGAGGGTGCTACCTACCGCTTTGATCAGTATGTCATGATCAATTCGAGCAATTTCGCCACGGATAAGCCCCTGGATGTCGACCCTGAAAGTGTTGACACCGAAGCGGAAAAAGCTGAAAACCAGGTATTCAAGGAAATCGTCTCTCCGGTCACTCCTGTGCAACAGTGGAGCGGATTGTGGTACTCCCCGGCACAAGACGCTGACTGCATTATTTCTACTTTTGGCAGCCGGCGCACCTACAACGATAACCTCCGCTTGTATTATCACACCGGGCTTGACCTTGGCTATTGTAAAGGGGTTGACGTTTATGCTCCAGCAGGAGGAACAGTTGTTGGGGTTTTCCCCGACCAGGTGGTTAGAGGTAACGCCATTGTGATCGACCATGGTTTAGGAGTTTATACGACTTACATGCACCTGGCAAGCTTTGCGGTTGAAGAAGGAGACGTGGTTGAACCTGGACAGCTAATTGGTATCATCGGCACAACCGGCCGCTCTACAGGTCCTCACCTGCATTTTGAAGTCGATATCCATGGCACACCAGTCAATCCGCTTACTTGGCTGCGAAGAGAATTTCCTTAAACGAAAAAGGCAACATTCGTTGCCCTTTTTTTGTGCGCTGAGAGGGAGTTGAACCCTCACGCCTTGCGGCACGTGGCCCTCAACCACGCCTGTCTGCCAATTCCAGCACCAGCGCAAATGTGAGAGTAAATTATAACGATTCTGAGGTCTTTGTCAAGCAAGGACGGGATAGGAGAAAGTATGAAAACGACAATTGTTCTTGATGCGATGGGCAGCGACCAACGCCCTGCACCAGAGTTGGAAGGCGCAGTCCTGGCTGCGAACAAGTTTGACATCCACGTGATCCTGGTGGGAGACGAAAAAACATTATCTGAAGGTTTGGCAAAGGTAACAGGCGACAAAAACCAAATCACTATCGTTCACGCGCCAGAGTCTCTGGATATGGAAAACCACATTCGCGAAGCGCGCGCGAAAAAAGAAAACACTATGGCTGTTGGGATGAATTTGGTCAAAGCCGGCAAGGCGCAAGCATTCGTGACAGCCGGAAACACCGGAATGGCAATGTATTTCGGCATAAAAACCTTTGGGATGATCCCTGGAGCAGACAGACCGTGCCTCGTGGCTGTTTTTCCCGTGGAAGGCGGTCGCTGTGTGATTGCGGATATTGGCGCAAATGCCGAAGTGCGACCCGAGTTCTTGGTTCAGTTTGGTCAGATGGCGAGCGTGTATTCTCATCTGATGCTCAACGTGGATGAGCCCAGGGTGGGTCTGATTGCCAATGGAGAAGAAGAAGGCAAAGGTAACGAACTGGTAAAAGAAGCCGGACCACTGATGCGCGCTGCTCTTCCCAATTTTGTCGGCAATATCGAAGGCAAAGAGCTTTTTGGCGGCAAGGTGGACGTGGCGATTACGGATGGATTCACTGGCAATGTGTTGCTTAAATCAGTTGAAGCCGTCGCCAAACTGATCCTTACCACCCTTAAAGGCGAATTAATGTCCAGCACCCGCACAAAACTGGGAGCGCTTTTGGCTAAGCCTGCCTTTAACAAATTGAGCAAGATGCTTGATCCCAACGAAACAGGGTCCGCCCCCTTATTGGGATTGGACGGGTTGGTTTTTGTTGGGCATGGGCGCTCAGATGCAAAAGCCATCGTAAGTGCTATCGAACAGGCAGTAAATGCGGTAGAATCCAACCTGCTTGAAAATTTGAAGAAAACCATCACCCATTCGGAGAACCTATTGTGAAAACTATCATCAATCAAAAACTTATTGACCGAAATAAAAAACTCAGCCTGGTGTTGTTCTTTGCCAGCATGGCAGTGCTGATCTTCGGCGCTTACCTTGCATGGCCGGGAAAAGCCGATGTCAGCCGAACTGTTTATTCCTGGATCGCGCTTATGTTTGGCTTTATCCTGACACGCGTCAGCATCTACTTTACCTCGCGTTTCGGTCAAACCCCTCGTTACGATGAAGTGATAGGACAGGCAATTGACAAGTTGCGTAGCGAATATACCTATTTTGTCTATTCCACACCAGTCCCCATGTTGCTTCTGGGACCCTGCCGGCTTTGGCTGCCAGTTTTGATGACCAGCAGTGGCACGATCAGTTACATTGATGGTAAGTGGAAACACACTGGTGTGAGCATTATCAAACGCTTCATGGGACAGGAAACAATCGCAGATCCTGACAAAGATGCCACAGAAGCGATAAACGAAGTCCGGAAACAACTCACGCTCCAGGGCATCCCACTTGAGGAACAACCTCAGATCCAACCTGTTCTGGTTATCATTCTGAAAAACACAATCATTGGAGAGGTGAAAGATGCTCCTTATCCAGTGGTAATCCTCAATGACTTCAAACGTTTTGTTCGTAAGGTGGACCGCGAGCAATGCGAGAAACCTCTCAGCCTGGAAGAAACTGAAAAAATCACTAAGGCACTGACTGCCGGTAAGATTTAATTCGTTAGGTTCCTTGTTATGAAAAAAACTCCTGGTATTCAGGAGTTTTTTGTTGTTAAACCTGAAAATGTTTGCATCAGGTCCAGAAAAAGTCTTACCGGGTCGTACTTTTCACGACTGTTTGGTAGTTTTTTCTTTTTCGGTTTTGGTATATTCGAGCAGCTTACTAACTTCAAAATCAGTCAAATAGCGCCATTCACCTGGGCGGAGTTTGCCCAATTTTAGCGGTCCAATTCGCACTCTTTTAATCTTCGCGACTGGAAGTCCAATCCGCGAGCCAACCTTGCGAATTTGGCGTTTTTTGCCTTCCTTGAGGATAATGCGCAACCATGTGCCGTTATTCGCGTTGTTCATTACCTCGATCTTGGCTGGCAAGGTTCTTGAGCCGTCTTCCATGACCACACCCCTGCGCCAAATGGCAAGTTGTTCCTCATCGGGTTGGGTGATCACGAATACTTCATATTCTTTCTCGTGTTCATAACTGGGATGTGTAAGGCGGTTTGCCATCTTGCCGTCATTGGTCATCAAGATCAAGCCTTCGCTGTCCAGGTCCAACCTGCCAACCGCAAAAAGCGGATCGGATATGCCGATCAGGTCATTCACTGTCGGACGGGGATGGTTTAGATCAATATCCGAAAGATACCCTTTGGGTTTGTTCAGGGCAATGTAGATCTTGTCGATCGTCTTGCGAATCAACTTTCCGTCCACCGCGATGGAATCTTTGCTTGGGTCAGCTTGATCGCCCAGGTGAATCACTTTTCCGTTGACCTTTACCCGGTTTTCTTCAATCATTTTTTCACAAGCACGCCGTGAGCCGTAACCCGCCGCTGCCAGGATTTTTTGAACTCGTTCTTCTGCCATTAGTCCTTCAACAACCTTCTCTCATCAGCTTCCGCTTCTGCAGGAGTACTAAACATTGCCTCAAAGTCGATTTCAGGCAATTGATCCAGCCCCTCTAATCCGAAATGCTGGAGAAATTCAGGAGTGACCCCGTATAGAATCGGTCTGCCAGGAACTTCAGAACGCCCCAATTCTTCGATCAGACCTTTAGAGAGCAGGCTCTTCACCACACCATCGCTATTGACCCCACGAATGCTGTCGATCTCTGGTCGGGTTGTTGGCTGCTTGTAAGCGATGATCGCCAGGGCTTCCAACGCTGCTTGGGTCAGACGGGACGTCACTTCCAATCCCAAAAGCGCTTCAATATCAGTTGCGTATTCCGGGGCTGTGACCAGTTGAAATTGCCCTTTTACTTCTTGTAAACGAATACCATGAAGATCAGAGTAATGTGCTCTCAGTGAGACCAAGGCAGTCTCAATTTCTTTTTTCTTCAGTTTTGTAGCCTGGGTAAGTTGGTCTACACTGGTAAGCCCAGGCGCGGCAAACAGAAGCGCTTCAATCCGCTTAACGGCTTCTTCTTGGTTATTGGTTTCATTCCGTAATTCAGACATGCTATAATACTTCCCGTTCGGGGTCGCTTGATTATACTCTAAAGTGCCCCTGTTTACTTCTGGTAAAGGCAGAATATTATGCGAATTCTTATCACAGGCGCCGCTGGTTTCTTAGGTTCTCATCTGACCGATCGTTTTCTCAGCGAAGGGCATCAAGTCATTGGACTGGACAATTTCATAACCGGAAACCGGGATAATATTGCCCACCTGGCAGGAAATCCAAGTTTCGCCCTGATGGAGCAAGACGTTTCTACCTACATCTCAGTATCCGAACCGTTGGATTTTGTGCTTCATTTTGCCTCACCTGCCAGTCCAAGCAAGACCTCGCCGCTGGGTTATCCCAACCTGCCAATCCAGACAATGAAAGCCGGTGCCCTCGGAACCCATAACAGCCTTGGTTTAGCCAAAAAGCACAATGCCAAATTCCTGCTCGCTTCGACCAGCGAAGTCTATGGCGATCCATTGGTCCATCCTCAAACTGAGGATTACTGGGGGAATTGCGATCCGGTTGGGGTACGCTCGGTTTACGATGAAGCCAAACGCTTCGCTGAAGCTTTGACGATGGCTTATCATAATTTTCACAGTGTGGATACGCGCATTGTGCGCATATTTAACACCTTTGGTCCCAGGATGAGGTTGGATGACGGGCGCAGTGTCCCTAATTTCATTCAACAAGCACTGCGCAAAGAACCGCTCACGATTTATGGGACTGGTGAACAGACCCGCAGCTTTTGCTATGTGGATGATTTGATTGAAGGCATCCACCGCCTGATGGATTCGGATGAACACATGCCCGTCAATATTGGCAATCCCCTTGAAGTATCCATCAATGACTTCGCCCGCTTGATCAACGAGATCTGTGAAAATCCTGCCGGGTTGAACGTCAATGCCTCGGAACGCTTGGGCGACGACCCGGAACGGCGCCAACCAGATATCACCAGGGCAAAAACGATTTTGGGTTGGCATCCAGTTGTAAGTATCCGTGAAGGGCTGAGTAAAACCATCGAATATTTTAAGTCCAAATTGGGGCAGCAGAAAGCCTGAACATGGGTACGTTAAGAGTCATTGCTGGCAAAGCCAAAGGAATGCGCTTGAAAACTGTTCCTGGGGACACAACTCGCCCGATTACTGATATCGTGAAAGAAGCTTTGTTCAATATCCTCGGGGATGAAATTGTTGACAACTTGATGCTGGACTTGTTCGGAGGAACCGGTGCAGTAGGGATAGAAGCACTCAGTCGCGGAGCACGCTTTGTTATCTTCCTTGATAAGGGTCAGCAGGCAATACGCACGATCCAGCAAAACCTTTTAACAACCAAATTTACCGAGCAGGCAGAGGTTATTCGAAGCGATGCCTTCAATTATCTTACAGAGCCTCCCAAAGTGAATTTTGACCTGATTTATGTAGCCCCACCCCAATACAAGGAGATGTGGCAAAAGGCGATCAGGTTGATTGACGCCAAACCTGAACTACTCAGCGAAAATGGGCAAATCATCGTTCAGATCAACCCGATAGAGTGGGAAGAGCTTTCCTTACAAAACTTCAGGGTCTTTGACACACGCAAGTACGGTGATACGTTTTTGGTGTTTTTTGAGAAGTCTGTCTGATTTCCTCTTCATAAATGTCATCCATTAACTCATCAAATTAACGGTTGTCATCCTGAACGCCTCGAAGGATCTATTCCTAAGTTCAGATCTGGAACAATCGAATTTTTTGATGGAATCGCGTCAGTCCAAAACCACGTCTCAGCGGGAGAACCGCATGACAAGTTGATCGTATTTATCGTATGAATAATGCCCCCAAAACGGGTTTTCACTGGCACGGTGGCGCATAACCAGGGGCAGCAGGGTATAGAGGTCTTCCACCAGGTTTTGCTTCAGCGCTTGGTTTTGCGTGAACCAAGCCAGTTCCCCTTCATCCGAACTGCGCAGCTCACCGCTCAACTGTTTCGCCTTGAATACGAAGAAAATGATTCCGGGTTTGGTGCCAGTGTCGACAACAATCTGGGCGCAATGGATCAATTTTCCTGAAGAAAGCCCGGTTTCTTCCAATAATTCGCGCTTCGCCGCCTCAAGAACACCTTCTCCGGCTTCCAGGTGACCCCCCGGTCCGTTCCAGAGATCAGCCCAAATCTTCTTATTAATCGCGCCTTTTAAGAGCAGCACATGCCCTTTTTCGTCAACCGGAAACACCAAAACACGCGGGATCAGCGCGTATCTTTCCTGAGAGACTCCTTGCGCTTGTACACCCATGATCAAGTAGGAAAGCCCAGGCGATCCTTTCGCCTGAGCAATTCGTTCTTAGTGCAGGAACATTGGAAGACCAAGTACGGAATTGACCTTCGTTTGATAATTCTTAACATCATAGTAGCGTTCAACATCGACATGCCGTTTGCCGCTGATTACAGTTTCAATCGGAACAGTGGAATAGGTCCCATTCGTGATACCAACAAGTTTACCAAATTCACCTTTACAAGTGAGTTGGAAGGCAAGCAGACCGAAATTCATGGAGACCATCCTGTCAAGAATGTCCGCCGGACCGCTGCGAACAAGATAGCCAAGGCGTTGATACATGGTGTTATTGCCAGAAATCTCTTTGATCTTCTCGGATAACATTTCGCCAACACCTCCCAACTTTCGATGACCGTAAGCGTCCGGTGTGCCAGTTTGCATCACATGCCCACCGATCGGCATCGCGCCTTCTGAAATGACCACCAGCGAGTAGTGTGAGGGGTTGGCTTTTTTGTCATTATCCAACATGTAAACCAGTTTCTCAAGATCAAAAGGCACTTCGCAGATGATCGTGCGATCAACATGCGCCAGGTAACCTGTGATCAGTGCAGTCTCACCAGAATTGCGACCAAAAAGCTCGACAACGCCAATTCGCTCGTGAGAACCGACACTGGAGCGGAAATTGGTGATGTGATTGACGCCGCTGGTGATGGCAGTCGAGAAACCAATACAATAATCTGTTCCAAGCACGTCATTATCCATTGTCTTTGGGATCGCGATAATCTTAATGCCCTCTTTTTGTAACTTGGCTGAAAAACTGAGCGTGTCATCGCCACCAATGGTGATCAATGAGTCGAGTTTGAGATGGTCAATAACTTTAAGAATGTAGTCGGTATAATCCTTGGTGCCTGTCTTTGGGTCGATCACTGTGCCGTAACTAGTCTGGCGTAAGAACTCCGGAGTTTCCTCAGGACGCACCTTAGCAGGATTCGTTCGGGAGGTATGCAAAAAGGTGCCACCAGAACGATCAACCCTGCGTACAACTATCGGGTTTAAATCCTGAATATAAAGCGCATGAGTGGCAGGGTCGTCCATATCGTATCCCAGTAAACCCAGCCAACCCCGGCGAATACCTACGATTTCAAAATCAAAGTCCTGACTGTTCATCACGATTGACTTGATTGCAATGCTCAAACCAGGAACATCCCCACCTCCAGTCAAAACACCAATTCGTTTTTTTGCCATAATACACCTCAATAATTGTTATTTTTTTGACTCGACCAGAGCTTTAGGGCTCGCAACAGCCCACCATCGAAAATACTGTAAACCAAGAACAATGAGAATTGGTACCAGCAATATGATTAACGCGTGCTCTTTAGGAAACCCGGCAAGTGGATCAGGCACTAATGTCCAGGACGATATCCCAATGGCAAAGAAACTGACCCAAAGCAGGATTTTACCAGAAATAGGCCATTTTTCGGCAAAATACTTGAAAACTGAGTAATAAGCCGGTAAAAGTAACAAGAATAGCGCGCCATCAGAATAGGGGTTGAAAAAGTAACTCACAGTCAAGGTCAGCATCAGTTTCCATTGCACTCCACGGTCATTTCTGCCGCCTATGCCATACCATTCCACCAGGAGCAATACAAAAGAAAACAGATGTAACGCGATGGCGACTTGTGCGTATGCGCCAGGAAAAGCCCGCGCGATGCCCATCCAGGGAGTGTCCAGCCAATCTAATCCGGGCTCAAGCAGAATTAAGCTGGCAAACCATTCCTGGATCCAATTTGGGAAGAGAATCAACGTGGTAACCAGGAGAAATGCGAACCCGATTAGTAGAATTCTTCCCAATGAATTGTCACGTTTTGAACCCAAATAGATCAACAAGAATACAGCCACAAAGATCGCTACAGGGTTGATCCAAATCGCGAAAAGCAACAGCAAACCAGCCTGGCTGCCTTGCCCGGACAAGGCAAGTTGAATTGCCAGCAGCGTGAGCAGGACAAAGAATGGCAGCATGCTGGCGCTCAAACTGGCTCGAACCATGGGGTATACCAAAACACCCAGCAGACAGCTAATGAAAATTTCTTTGCTGTTAAGCTTTATCCCCGAAAGCTTTATTCCCACCAGAAAAGAGGCGGCAATGCTCAGTTGGGTGAGCATCATCCAGATTGCTTTCGCAATTGGATATCGGACAAAACTGATCGGGATAAATAGATAGACAAACCAGGCAGGGTCAAGGAAGTATCCTTTTTCGCGCTCGTTTGGAAAACTATTGTTGTCTTCAAGCAGTTGGAGAGCGGCTTGTTGGGTTTGATCACTGTAGGGTGACCAGCCTTCTTTCATCCAGGAGCGGGCTGCATTCCAGCGGATAGCAAACTGGTCCTCAAGCACAACCTTCTGATCCAATTCAAGGTTGAGCATGGTCAAACCTCCCATCACAAAGATGACAAGGATAGGTACCCAGATGTTTGCAGTCTTCTTGAAGAACAAATTCAGTCCATTTCCTTTTACAATTTTCTTGGCTAATTATAGACAAAAACGCAAGGGTTGAAAACCAAGCGTTCTCACTTGTGCGTCTGGCTATGTATTCCCAATCAATTTTTTAGCAACACTTACCATAATGACTACGCGTAAGAATCGAATATCACTGATATTTCCCCAGCACTTGAATTTGTCGACAAAATATTGTACTCTATTGAAATGTAATTTATATACTTCAAAGAGGCTTAACACTACATGGCGAGAATAAGTAACGATACGGTTCCAAACGAAGACAGCCAATCATCAGCAATCAACAGACTTCTAGAATTAGGGAAGAAGAAATCTTATGTAACAGATGATGATATCTTGCGCTTTTTTCCCGAAGCAGAAGAGTATCCGGAACAATTGGAGGATGCTTACACAGCGCTCGAAAATGCTGGCATCACCGTTTCTGATGAGGCACCTTCCCCAGAGGAACCAGACGATGAAGATCTTTCTGACACATTGATTGAAGAAGAAAACCTGCCAACCGACGACCTGGCAAATATTGATACCGATGATACGATCGGTCTCTACCTGAAGGAAGTCAGCCGAGTACCACTCCTCAACAACATTGAAGAGGAAGTTGTCCTGGCAAAGCGGATCGAGGCTGGGCGGGCGGCACGCGCAGAACTTGCTAAAAGCAATATCAGCGCTGCCCGCCGACAGGAACTGCAAGATCTGATCAATGACGGCGCTGCCGCATGCGACCATCTGATCACAGCCAACTCACGTCTGGTGATCAGCGTTGCAAAGAAATACATGGGGCGCGGAGTGCCATTTCTGGACCTGATCCAGGAGGGTAACATCGGTCTCATCCGCGCGACCAAGAAGTTTGAATACCAACGCGGTCACAAGTTCAGCACTTACGCAACCTGGTGGATCCGCCAGGCTGTTACCCGTGCCATTGCCGACCAGGGTCGCACGATTCGTGTGCCTGTTCATATGGGCGATCAAATCAATAAGCTCTTACGTGTTCAGCATCAACTAACCCAAAAATTGGGTCGGGATCCTTCTGTCGAAGAGTTGGCGGAAGCCCTGGAAGTTCCACCGAAAAAAGTGGAGAACATGATCCAGGTTGCCCGCCGCCCACTCTCCCTCGAGACGCCAACAGATGATGAAGAAGATTCCGTATTAGGCGACTTCATTGAGGATGACGAGGCACCGCCACCTGATGACACTGCCACCTATAACCTGCTCAAGCAGCATCTTGTCGAGGTGCTGGATGGTCTGCCTCCCCGTGAAGTCCGGATTCTTCAGTTGCGTTACGGGCTGTTGGATGGTCAGGCATACACCCTGGAAGAAGTCGGGCGTAAGATGGGTGTCACCCGGGAACGCGTTCGTCAGATCGAAGCTCAGGCACTCACACGCTTACGCCATCCCTCCGTGCGGCGGAAGCTGCGTGATTATCTGGGAGACTGACAATGAGCAATGACTCCAATAATAGCGATCAAACCCAGCCAATCAAGGTGAATGCGGCAGTAAACCCATTAGAAGATACCTCACGGATCGTTATTGTTCAGCAAAAACCGGTGTCTGCTGAGGAAATTCCTGGTTGGTTGCTCGAGTTCGCCTCGCAACCCACCCAGGAAGCAGCGGTTGAAAGTCAGCACGGGCTTGAAGCGATCGAAGAACCTGCCTCAGAACCTTTCGAAGCGGTTGCTCACATCGTGCTCGAGACCGCAGAATGGCAAGTTGTTCAAGCAGAACTTGAACATCATACCTCAGAATCGGAGGCAGAGGTGCCTGCGGTTGCGCTTGAACAAGGTCTTCAGGAACTCTTGGATCTGGGGGAATATGACAATGCTGCTGATCAGATCCGCAAGTCAGCCACGACCAAAGAGCTTGCCGAAGAATACCAGCGAACACTGCGATCCCACCTGGTTTTGCAGGGGGATCGCTTACCGCTTTGGAACATATATGATGAGTTGTCAGAAATGATCGCTCAACAAGGCAATCGAATGGATGGAGGATGAATGGAAAGATCGTTAGTCCTGGTTAAACCCGATGGTGTTCAACGAGGTCTGATCGGAGAAATTATCACTCGTTTTGAGCACCGTGGTCTGCGCCTGGTCGCCTGCAAGTTTATGCAGGTGAGTCCTGAGCTGGCAAGAAAGCACTACGCGGTGCATGAGGGTAAATCTTTCTATGAAGGCTTGATCCAATTCATCACTTCTGCACCTGTAATGGCAATGGTTTGGGCCGGTCCTGATGCGATCAGCGCAGTGCGGCAGACAGTTGGCAAAACACGTGGGACAGAAGCAGCCCCTGGCACCATCCGCCATGATTTTGCCTTGCAGGCTCGCTACAACCTTATCCATGCCTCTGATTCAGTTGAAAATGCTGAAACTGAAATTGCGCTTTGGTTTAAGCAGGAAGAATTGGTGGAGTGGAAACGCTGCACAGAAGACTGGATGTACGAATGACAAAAGAGAACAAACCTGAGTTTGTTACCGTTTACAAAGGCCAGGGGAAACTTGATGCTGAATCGATCAAAGGCTTTTTGGAAGCCCACGGTATCCCTGCGTTTCTGGACATCAACCCACTCGGGCAAATTTACGGGTTTACCGTTGGGGATTTAGGTCGGGTCGGCGTCATGGTTTCTTCCGAAAATGAAGCCTCGGCACGTGACTTGTTGGCAGCCATGGAGGGTGGAGAGTTTGAGGATGAAGTTTTGATGGGAATCCCCATTTCTCTGGTAAAAGATGTTAATGAGCAAGAGGTAAAGTTAGAAGAAGGCGACCAACGCAAAAGGGTCTTGTTCCTCTGCACTGGTAATTCTTGCCGCAGCCAGATGGCTGAAGCGGTTGTCAACCATGATCTCCCCAATGAATGGGTTGCCTTCAGCGCGGGCAGCGAACCAAGCGGTTTCGTCCACCCACTGGCGGCAAAGGTAATTCATGATTTTGGTATCACTCATGAAGGCTATTCCAAGCCGGTAGATGAATTTTTAGGTCAGGATTTTGACGTGGTAATAACCCTTTGTGACAGCGCCAGAGAGGCATGCCCATTGTGGCTGAAAAAAGGAACGATCATCCACCTTGGATTTTCAGATCCAGCCCTTTTTGAAGGCACTGAGGAGCAAAAATTACAGGTCTTTAAAGACACTTTTGAAGCAATTCGTGCGACAATCATTTCTTACCTGGAGGATCTTGGTTAAAGTCATTCTTGATCTTTAATCGCTGCGATAACCTCGCATTTCGGATTTTTGTAGCAGAGTTATATAAAAATCAAATAATTACGTTTGATAATCAATTGGATAACAAATAGAAAGAAGCAAAAAATGAAACCATTTAGCACGAATATTGAAAAGGATACTGTTGAAAATACCGATTTCAGGCGTGTTTTGTATACCGGTCATTTGCAGTTGGTTTTGATGTCCCTGAAACCTGGTGAAGATATTGGTAAAGAAGTTCATGATCACGTGGACCAATTCTTCAGATTTGAAGCCGGTGAAGGCAAAGTTGTCACCGATGATGGCGAGATCATCGTTGGAAATGGCGACGTTGTGGTCATCTCTGCTGGTACAGTCCACGATATCATCAACACCTCTGCCACTGAACGATTGTCCATGTACACCATTTATTCACCTCCTAATCATCCCCACGGCACTATCGCTCATACAAAGGAAGAAGCAGTAGAACTCGAAAAGAATTATCCACCCGAGTTTCATCACTAATATTTCAGACCACTTACCAAAGCCCGGCTTAGCGCCGGGTTTTGCATCTCGTTTTATGCTGCGCACCAGCCTGTTAGGAACGTATACCAACGTCTCCCAATGTATGGCTCATACAGTGTATTGAAAAATCCTGGCGGGTCTCCTCAAAAACAATCTGGTTTTACCCTCTTTTACCCTCCATTCTGATTTGACAACCGGGATTCTTTCCGTTATAAGTCAACCATGAAAACAGCTCTTACTACAAGATTTGTTATCTTAGGACTCGTCCTGTGCCTGCTGCTCAGCAGTTGTGACCAAATTGCCACTCCACCCCAACCTGTACCGACCATGACCAGCAGTCCAACGGTGGAAGCGCCTGTCTCACCCATGCCGACTTATCAAATTGATGTAACCCCACCATCAGAAGCAACACTCGCTGAAGCCGATCGTGTCCTGGCTTTTGGCGATTACGAACAAGCCTTACAATTGTACAGTGCAAACGCGTCGGGTACATCTGATGACATCCAGGCAGCAGCGCTTTACGGTCAGGGTTTGACCTATTTCAAGCAAAATGACCTTTTTCAGGCAAAACGAGCGTTGACTGAGCTGCAGTCCCAATTTCCTGAAAGTCTCCCCGCAAAAAGGGCAAATTTTATCCTCGCCCAGATTAGCATCGGGCAAGAGCTTGAAGATGACGCGCTCGCCTATTACCAGGCTTATGCGCTGGCTCAACCCGGGATCATCGACGGAGAGGTTTACTCCCGCATTGGTGACCTCCTGTCTGAATCCGGCGATACCGAAAGCGCTCTGGAAGCCTATCGGATAGCTTACCTGGCACCTCAGCTTACCAATAATCCAGCTGTCGCCATAAATGTAGCTTCCAGTTATTCCAGCCTTGGGCAGGACGACCTCGCCCTGGGCATTTACAAAGAGATCTTGCTTAATACCGAAAGTGATTACACCAAAGCACAAATGAACCTGTTGATCGCCCGTATCCTGATCAGCCAGGGAAATAGCGAAGAAGCATTCACCTATTTACAAGATTCGGTCAATAATTATCCCTTCACTTATGATGCCTACACTGCCTTATTGATGCTCCTGGATGCCGAACAAAGTGTGGATGATCTGAAACGCGGGATCATCAACTACAATATCGAGCAATACAACCTCGCTATTGAAGCCTTTGATCGCTATCTGGCTGGACAAGGATATGCCAAGGACGAAGCGCTCTACTACAAAGCCTTGAGTGTACGCGCGGAAGGACTTGTCAGAGCGGGTTTCTCTTCAGCTGAGCGCCTGGCTGCCAATGCAGCGGGTGGAACGTCTGAAGATAAGGAAGCCATCCAGCTTTGGAATGATTTGATTGTCACTTATCCACAAAGCCAATATCGCTTTGACGCGATTGAAGATATCATCTACACCCAAAACACCTACATGGGACAGTTAAAACTTGCTCTTGAAACGACCCTGGCTTTCGTTGCAGCCCCAAATTCTCAACCTGACGCCCCTCAACTACTTCAGATCGCTGCAAATTATTACTTTCTCGACGGTCAGCTCAAAGAAGCAGCCGATTCCTGGACCCGCATCGCACTCGAGTTTCCTGCCTCGACTGATGCTTTCAACGGACTGTTCTTCGGAGGCTCACTTTACTATGAATTGGGTGAGTACGACAAAGCTGCGGAGAATTTTAATCGCGCTGTTCTGATCGCTACTCCCGAAACGCTGGAAGAATCGGGCTCAACCTTCTGGCTCGGTAAGGTTAGCCAGGCTAAGGGAGATCTAACAATCGCTCAGGAGTATTGGCGCTCTGCTGCAGAAATGGACCCTTTTGGATATTATGGTATCCGCTCTACAGAACTGCTCAATGACCAACCGCTTTTCCCAGAAGTCGGGCTTAGTGGTAATCTGCAGCCAGACTTGGAAGGCGAGCGTCTGGATGCCGCTGATTGGCTCAAAACAGCCTTTAGTTTACCTTCTGAGATCAACCTGGAATACACTGCTGAACTTGCGAATGATAGCCGCTTTATACGCGGCGTTGAATTCCATCGACTTGGACTTTACAACATGGCTTCCCAGGAGTTTGAGTCGTTGCGAAACACATACAAGGATGATGTCCTCAATAGTTTCCGACTAATTAAACTATTCCTCGACCTGGGCTATTATCAAAGCGCGATCGAATCCAGCCGCTCCATTTCCCGATTGGCTGGTTACGGTGATGTGCCGCTATCCACCAATTTTCCACCTTATTTTGCCCACGTGCAATACGGGACCTATTTTCTGCCCTGGGTTGAACAGGTTTCAGACAAGTACGACATCCCGGAAATCCTCATTTTCAGTCTGATTTACCAGGAAAGTCATTTTGGGGCGCATGCCTATTCCGGTGCTGGAGCCAGTGGGCTGATGCAGTTGATGCCGGAAACTGCCGCGCAGATTGCCAGTGAAACCGGTTACCCTCCGAACTACACGCAAGCCGATTTAGGTATACCTTACTACAATCTTGAGCTTGGCAGCAATTATCTCGCCCGCCAGTTGTACATTTTTGATGGAGACATCTATCTTGCACTTGCTGCTTATAATGGCGGTCCCGGCAACACGCTGCGGTGGAAAGAACTGGTTGGTGACGACCCGGATGTGTTTCTAAATTCAATTCGGTACCTTGAAACCCGTACCTACTTGCGCCGAATCGTCGAGATTTATCACATTTATTCGCTGATCTATGGCAATTGACCAAGGTGATGAGCAATAGACCTGTTCTTGTTAGCAAAGCGAAGAATCTACATCTATCGGTAATTTTTTCTTCACCAATTCAAACTAAGACACACAACATCTATGATGACAAAAAAACGGCTCTGTTTCCAGAGCCGTTTTTCTAACTTGAAAAAATGATTTACCCGTTCTTTAGAGCAGCTTGGGCAGCAGCCAGGCGAGCCAACGGCACGCGGAAGGGAGAGCAGCTGACATAGTTGTTGCCGATCATATGGCAGAACTCGATCGAGCTGGGGTCACCACCATGTTCACCGCAGATACCAACTTCCAGGTTCGGGCGAACTGCGCGACCATCAGTAATCGCACGCTGCATCAAGCGACCAACACCATCGCGGTCTAATTGCTGGAAGGGGTTCCTTTCGAGGATACCCTTGTCAACATAGACACCCAGGAAGGTGCGTTCAGCATCGTCACGGCTATAACCAAAGGTCATTTGGGTCAGGTCATTGGTGCCGAAGGAGAAGAATTCTGCATATTCAGCGATTTCACCGGCTGTCACAGCGGCACGGGGAATCTCGATCATGGTACCAAATTTGTAATCAACCTGAACACCCTTCTCAGCCATGACATCCTTGGCAATTTTCACAAGAGTAGGCTGAACTTCCTTGAGCTCGTTCACATGACCGGTCAGAGGGATCATGACTTCAGGATGAGGATCGAAACCCTTCAACTTGGTGTCGCAAGCAGCCTCAAAAATGGCTCTCACCTGCATCTTCATGATATCGGGATAAACGATACCAAGGCGGATACCGCGCAGACCCATCATTGGGTTGCTTTCGTGCATACCCTGAACTACCTCGAGCAAGCTTTCTTTTTCAGCTAAACCTTCGCTGATGCCTTTGGCTTTCAGTGTAGCAACCTCGGTCAAAAGGTCTTCAAGGGACGGAAGGAACTCGTGTAGTGGGGGGTCGATGAGGCGAATGATCACGGGTAAACCGGTCATGGCTTCGAAAAGACCAGAGAAGTCACTGCGCTGGAGGGGCAGAATCTTCTTCAAAGCGCCAAAATATGCTTGAGCTTCAGGAGAATTCTCCATATGAACTTTTTCAGTGTCAATTTCAGCTTTCAGGGCAGCCTTATCCTCATCACTGAGGGTACGACCTTCCAGTCGACCAGCTGCCAGAGCGCTCTCAAGCCTCTCAATGTTATTGAGCATACGCTGGGTGCCTTCGGCATTCATGATCATCTTTTGGACGTCAGGTAGTCGCTCTACATCGAAAAACATGTGCTCAGTGCGGCACAGTCCAATGCCCATAGCCCCGTATTCACGAGCGCGTTTGGCATCTCTTGGGTAATCTGCATTTGCCCAAACCTGCAGGCGGGAGACTGCATCAGCCCAGCCGAGCAGGGTCATGAGTTCCTTCTGTTCGGAAAGATCAGGTGTTGTTGTGCCAAGTTTGCCAACAAAAACTTCACCAGTCGTGCCATCCAGGGAGATCCATTCACCTTCCTTGACAGTGACACCATTGCGAGTCATCTGGCGCTTGGTCATATCAATATTGACTTCTGACGCACCAACAATACAGGGTACACCAAACTGACGGGCAACCACGGCGGCGTGAGAAGTAGCGCCACCTTCACTGGTCAGAATACCCTTGGCGGCTAACATACCATGTACATCATCAGGCTTGGTAAAGGGACGAACCATGATGACATCCTGTTTTTCAACGTTGTGCATCTTTTCGACAGTATCAGCATCGAAATAGATTTGTCCAACTGCGGCACCAGGAGATGCATTCACGCCCTTGGCGAAGAAACGACCTTCATTCTTGGCAGCATCAACGTCAGTACGAGCAAAATGAGGATGGAGCATCTGGTCAATCTGTTCGGGAGTAACGCGGTTAAGAGCGGTTTCCTTGTCGATCAGACCTTCCATAACCATGTCATGAGCAACTTTCACTGCGGCTTTAGCAGAGCGCTTGCCATTGCGGGTTTGGAGCATCCAGAGTTTGCCGTGTTCGATGGTAAATTCGACGTCCTGCATGTCTCTGTAGTGGTTCTCAAGCCGTTCAGTGATGTCAGAGAACTGCTGATAAACTTCGGGCAATTCTGAGGCGAGCGATGAAATTTTGGAAGTGTTGCGAATTCCAGCCACAACGTCTTCACCCTGGGCATTCATCAGGTAATCGCCAAACATGACGTTTTCGCCAGTTTGAGGATCACGGGTGAATGCTACACCTGTACCAGAGTCGAGACCCATGTTGCCAAACACCATAGTCTGAATGGTTACAGCGGTTCCCAGGTCATCAGGGATGCTTTCACGACGTCGATAGTCAATAGCGCGTTTTGAATTCCATGAGTCAAAAACTGCTTTCACAGCCAGTTCGAGTTGTTTATAAGGATCCTGGGGAAATTCGAAGCCCTTTTGTTCTAATACAACTTTTTTATATTCCTCGGTGATTGCTGCCCAATCGGCGGCATTCATCTCGGTATCGCTTTTGTAGCCTTTTTCTTGTTTATAGGCTTTCAGTGGTTCTTCAAAGTGCTCATCGTCAATACCCATTACAACGGTACCTAGCATGTGAATGAGGCGGCGATAAGAATCATTGACGAAGCGTTCGTCACCGCTTTGTTGGACTAAACCTTTGGCAACTTCGTCATTTAATCCAATGTTCAGGACGGTGTCCATCATACCAGGCATGGAGAACTTCGCGCCAGAACGGCAGGATACCAGCAGGGGGTTAACAGCATCGCCGAACTTTTTACCGGCTTTTTCTTCAACGATTTTGAGGGCGTCCAAAACTTGCTGCCACATACCTTCGGGGAATTGGCGGGAGATTTGGAATGCGTTACAGGCCTCGGTTGTAATTGTCAGACCGGGGGGAACCGGCACACCAGCGCGAGTCATATCGCCCAGGTTGGCACCTTTACCGCCTAAAAGGCCGCGAACGCCATCCCAATTACCAGCATATGCTTCGGCTTGGTCAACTTCATCAAATAGATAGACCCATTTTTTATCAGACATAAATCCTCCTAAGATTCTATTGTCATTCATCGGAATGTTAATTTCACAATTGATTATTCTACCATATTCATTCAGGTTTTCACTGAAAATATTTGCAAAATATTTACAATGTTAATTCTTGAGAATTCACCTGGAATCATGATTTTCTTTGGGATTGGCTGTCACACCTTCCAGTCTGTCAAAATAAGATTTGGTACAGTTGTTGTGCCGTCCCATTTCTAAAAACAGGAGACCATACCAAGTCTTTCCTAATCTTCATCTGTGGGTTTGGCTTCGTTGGATAACGCAATTTCCTGTAGATTGCCGAATTTTTCGAAATAAACATTCTTTTCTGAAAATTGAGTACGAGCAGGTTTGTCTTCTGCTGGATAACCAACAAAAACGACATTCAACGGAACGACACCTTGTGGTATTTCCAGGGTCTCCCGAACCGCTTTATCAATTGTATTGATTGGGTGTACACCGCACCAAACCGTACCAAGACCTAACGTAGTGGCTGCCAGGAGGATGTTCTGCGTAGCTGCGCTGCAATCCTGCACCCAAAAACGTTCGATGACCGTCTTCTTGATTGATCGCAAATCGCCGCACACCACGATAGCACAAGGGGCGTTCATCTTGCCAAAAGGCAGTGCTTTTTGCAGTTTTTTGAGCAGTTCTGGGCTTTGTATTACAACAAACTTCCAGGGTTTCAGGTTCATCGCGCTGGGGGCTGCCATGGCAGCTTCCAGAAGCCTCGTGATCTGTTCAGTGGTAAGCCTTTGTTCAGTGAACTTTCTGATACTGCGGCGTCTAAAGATCCAGTCAATGTCACTCATGGTCACTCTCTTGATCTGATGCTTCCAATACTTGCTTGATTTCTTCTGCCAGCTCCCCATCTTCGCGTGCATTCACCTGCTCTACTTTGTCTTCCATCTCAACCGCAGCCTCACCAGGTTGGTTGTTGTTCTCTTGCTTTTTACCTGCAGATATGCCGAGAAGGATCCTGAGTACAACGATGACTGCGAGTAAGACCACAACATATCGAAAAATCTGTGTTGGCATATCATTTACTCCTTTATATACCGTAGCATGTTTAAAAGAATCAATCTTTACGCATGCTTACGATCAATGCGCCAATGGCAAGCGGTGCTTCCAGCATGGGAAGATGCCCGACGCCAGGCAAGACGACCACGCTACCAAGCCTGGAAGCCTCCACCATTTCATAGGATACTTCGGCTTTCATCAACTGATCCTCTCCGCCTGCAATAGCAAGCATTGGGATATTCAGGCCTTTAAGGAGCTCCAGATTGTTGTTTCGGGATGCGATGGCACGTTGAACGTTGGCGAAGCCGGTAGGTGGTGTCCGTTCCAAAATGGGAGTAACCTGGTGCATGATTTCATTCGAACGAGTCAGCTCTTGAGCCATCGGTGCCGCCACAGCAACCATTCCGGACTGCATTGCCAGCCTGGCTTCAGTAAGCCTCGATTCTTGTTTCTCAGGTGTATCCGACTGTGCATTGCTGGTGACCATCACTAATCCCTCCAGCTTTTCCGGATACTTTTTTGCAAAAGCCAGTGCAATATAGCCTCCCATCGAATGCCCAACCAAGGTAAACTTTTCCAACCCCAATGAATTGACCATGGCAAACAGGTCATCAGCAAATTGCTCGAGGCTTCCGTTGGCATTACCAATACTGGTCTTGCCGTGCCCACGCAAATCGGGCACGATGAAGCGAGCCTGATCAGCATACAGCTTTACCACTTCATTCCAGATACTGCCGTCCAAAGCCAGCCCATGCAGCAAAACCACCGGTTTTCCTTCTCCGTGGTCTTTAAAATGAATGTCAATATCATCGAAATTAACGATCATGGTAATTCCCTTCTACGATCAACCGCGATACATATGCCAGAGCTTCATCGCGGTTTTTTATCTCACCTTTCACCTGGGCTTCCCGGATGGATTCCAGGTAAGAACCGAGGTGGGGTCCAGGATTCAGGTGTAATGTACTCTGCAAGTCATCACCGTCGACCAGTCGCGGAGGGTCAACGATCGTATCGTGATCATTGAACCAGGTGAGGATGATCTTTTCAGCAAGCGATTTTACCCCCTCATTCGGTGTGGTTGTTGAGGATTCATTCACAAGGTGTAAGACTGCACTTTCCAAACCAAAGCAACCGACCATCTTGAAATATTGGTAAAGCTCGAGCGGACCAACCTCTTGCTCCTGTTGGAAAGTGCGAATATTCCGATAACCGACACAAACGAGCTGGAAGAATTTTTGTTCCTTTTGCCCTAACATGAATGCATTCGTAAGTTTTTCGGCAAACTCGAGGCAGCCCACTCCGCTTTTCTCCTCATTGGCTGGTTTAGATAAAGGGGGTCTCCAGAAAAAAAGCGCGAAAAGGACCAGTAGTTGTTTCCTGTTGCGTCCACCCTGCAGACTCTCTTCGAAAGCGCTTTTGAGTCCATGTAGGATCTCAGGAGAAGAAAAGAGCATTGTAGATTGTTTGGGCAACAACGTTTCGGGGTTAA
Source organism: Anaerolineaceae bacterium (assembly GCA_011620465.1). GTDB lineage: Bacteria > Chloroflexota > Anaerolineae > Anaerolineales > Anaerolineaceae > Mesolinea. Next base: position 22,379 of record WOZC01000105.1, read on the forward strand.
TATTGTCTAAATATTTGAGGAAACCATCCAGCATTTGCAAAGGATTAAGCTCAGTTTTCGATTCTTTCTCCGGAGTCAACTGGCTTGGCAGACGCATCTGTTCCATATTATCGTCTATGCCATGGAAGCTTTCTCTGGAGGTCTCCGTCAGAATTTTTCCCGATGAATCCAACGTGTGCACTCTGAAAAACAGTTGATCAAGAATACCAAACGCATCCAGCAAATCATAAGTCAACGACAAGTTCGGTAAAGCCAGGCATTTGAGTAGCTCATCCCGGATTCTCTCGCCTGAGATTCTATTAATTCCATTTGTGGCTACGCGCAATTGGTTGATCATTTCAGGGCTTGTGCTCAATTTGAAAGCCCGGACCATACGTACCGCCCTCAAGACCCGCAGGGGGTCGCTGAGCAGCGAATTGGGATTGCTAAGGCGCAACCTGGCAAGCCTGAGGTCTTCCTGACCACCCAATGGGTCGATCACCTCAGACAAGTGGTCAAGATCGATCGCCATGGCATTGATAGTGAAATCTCGCTGCCTCAGGTCTTCTTCCAGGCTTGCGCCGATGAAAGCCGTGAAGTCGAGCACGAGTTCGCCAGGTTGAGCCTGCTTCAAGATCACCCTGGCAGTTTGATGTTCGTCATCCAGTGAGTACCAAACGCCATCAAACCTTCGTTGTACCGCTTTCGCCAGCTTGACCGATCCGTCTGCGACGACAAAGTCGAGGTCTTTTACCGCCCGCCCCAAGGACAGATCACGAACCGCGCCGCCCACCAGGTAGACCTTCTGGTCAGGAGCAGCCCGCCTCACCTCCTGAAGGAAGGTCGCCAGCTTATCATCCACGCGGAGGCTCATATTTTTCCAGATCGACCGTTCCGATAAAGGGCAAATTTCGATAGTATTCATCCATATCCAAACCGTAACCGAAGACGAACTCGTTCTTGATCTGAAAACCGCAATAACGGATTGGGACGTCAACTTCGCGTCGCTCGTATTTATCCAGCAGGGTGCAAATATAGATTGATTTGGGATTACGGGTCTGCAAGATTTCGATCACAGAGGAAAGCGTGTGTCCGCTGTCGATGATATCTTCAACGATCAAAATATGCTTTCCGGTGACACTGGTGTCGAGGTCTAACTTGATACGCACCTCGCCTTGCGATTGGCGCGCTCCAGTTCCATAGGAAGAGACAGCCATAAACTCGATTGCCAGTGGCAGGTCGATTTGACGGATCAAATCGGTAGTAAACATGACTCCACCCCTCAGGATACAGACAATCAACAACTCCTGACCAGCGTAATCGCGGCTGATCTGTGCACCGAGTTCCTTGACACGCTGCTGGATTTGCTCTTCACTGACAAGAACCTTTTCAAGATATTCGCGATAATCCTGTACCATCGCTCTCCTCAATCTCTGGGCACTTCGTGGTGGCGTCGGCAGCGAGCTTCGTACATCTCCGATGCGCCGACAATAACGATAGGATCGTGGTAATTGGCAGGTTTACCATTTACCAGCCGCTGGGTACGCGTAGCAGCCTCACCACAAACCATGCAGATGGCAGAAAGCTTGTCAACCTTATCCGCCTTTGCGGTCATCACTGGCATACAGCCAAAGGGTTCTCCACGAAAATCAGTGTCCAGCCCGGTCACGATCACCCTCAGCCCTTTGTCTGCGAGACCGTTGGCGACCTCGACGATGCCATCATCAAAGAATTGGGCTTCGTCGATCCCAATAACAGTCACGTCCGGTTCCAGGTTGTCCAGGATCTCCTGGGAGGAATTGACTGGAAAAGCCTGGTAATCAGCGCCAGAGTGGGACATGACTTTGCTATAGGCGTACCGGTTATCGATGACCGGTTTGAAAACCTGCACTTTCTGCTTGGCAATTGTCGCCCTGCGCAGACGGCGTATCAGTTCCTCCGTTTTACCGCAAAACATCGATCCGGTAATTACTTCAAGCGTACCAAATGTTTGTACCATAAAGCCTCCAATAATTTCAGATGCTAAGAGTATAAGTCAAGTTTGGAAGGATGAAAGGAAAAAGAAGACAGGAAAAAGAAGACTTCAGTAAACGTGGGTCGGGTGGTGCGCCTGCCTTGCATGATTTATATAGGGTTGAATCCCTTATTTTGTCATTGGAGGTTGCTTCGCCACGCTGTACCTTTTTTGCGCAAAGCAGATTAATAAAAAAGAGGCAGGTTCATCGCCTGCCTCAAATTCTTCTAAGAAAATTAAATCTCGATCTCTTCTGCTGCTGCGGGCAGTTGATAGCCCATTTGGCGCAGTTGTTTCTTCAGATCGATCAGAGATTTCCGACCGAAGCCTTCAACTTCCAACAATGCCTTTTCGCCGCCTTCAAGCTTGGCTAAAACATCACCAACAGTGTTAATGTCGGCTCTTGCTAAAGCTGCAACTGCTTTGGTTGAAAGTTTTAACTCAGCAACGGGGCGTTCTGGTGAAGTCTTGGACTCAGAAGCAGCCTTCTTTTCAGCAACAATGTCCTGGCGGACCTGTAAACGCTTGTAGAAGCGATCGACCTGACCTTCACGGTCAAGGATGCGAGCCTGCTGCCCGGTGTAGAAGGGATGGCAATTCGAGCAAACTTCGGTTCGAATTTCAGGAACAGTTGAACCAGTGGTCCATTCATTCCCACAAGAAGCACAAGAGACTTTCGCCTCTGGATAATATTTTGGTTGAATTTTTGTTTTCATCTTAACTACTCACCTTTCGCTGGTCCATCAGGCGTTTCGAAAACATGAACACGTTTTCGGCCACCAGCCATGGTCTCATATTTCACGTAGCCTTCCATGGTAGCAAACAAGGTGTAATCACGCCCCTGACCCACATTCCATCCGGGGTGGACCTTGGTGCCATGTTGGCGTACCAGGATGTTGCCACTGATCACTTTTTCGCCGCCATATTTTTTGATTCCCAGGCGTTGTCCCTGGCTATCTCGTCCGTTGCGGGATGACCCGCCACCTTTTTTGTGTGCCATTTCACTACTCCATCACAATTGAACCAACCAGTAAACTGGTGTATTTCTGACGATGACCTGTGTGCTTGCGATAGTTGATTCGGGATTTATATTTAAACACCAGAATCTTCTTGCCTTTGATCTGATCATCGACCGTGGTCTCTACACTGGCACCCTTGATGTAAGGAGTGCCAACTGTTACAGAATCGCCATCAACAAAAAGAACAACTTTGTCTATGACGATCCTTTCGCCGATTTCTGCAGGCAGAAGGTCAACTGTTATCAGTTTGCCTTCTTCAGCACGGTATTGTTTACCGCCTGCTTCAACAATTGCATACTTCATATTTTCTCCAATCTTCACTTAACCAGCTTACGAGCGTTTCACCGCCCGATACCGGGAAAGTTGGTCACATAAGTAACCCCAGCCAACCTGCGCTGGGGTAACGAA
>WOZC01000072.1:0-5550 GCA_011620465.1 Anaerolineaceae bacterium
CGGAGGGAGATGAACCCCCTCCGTACGGTTGGGCAATAAATGCGATCCGGAACCTTTATACAGGGCAGGCTGGTCAGTGCACGTTCGCTACATATACATTCACGGAGGGAGATGAACCTCTTCCATGCAGCTTGACTTTAATTTCTTTCGATCTTTTAGCTATGAGCAATGAGCTATGAGCTATCACCTGTCCTGGCTGTAGATAAGAACAGAATATGGACCGATATTGATGTTACCGTGGTGGGTGAGACCGTCCTTTTCTCCCAACTGGGCTTTCACATCAGCGCTGTTGGTGTTGGCGAAGGCGTCGCTATAAATTCTGGCATCACTGTTGAACCTCAATTTCCAAAGCCCTTCAGAAGGGAAACCAATCTGGTAATTCTCTCTTAATTCATTGGCAAAATTGGCAACCACGACCACATCATCGCCTTTGCCGTGTTGATCCCAACGCTGAAAAGCAAGCATTTTGTGCTCCTGATTGAGGTGAAACACATTCAGAAATTGCCCTCGTAAGCCGCGGGTTTGGTCGCTCCAATTCCGGCGAGGCCTGATCAGATCGCGATAAAGGCGGGTGATGCCGTGGAAATCTTCGTTTAATGCCCAGTCCAGAGGCACATTATCGCGGAACCAGTCACCCTGAAGGAATTCCTGCCCCTGGAAGATCATTGGGATGCCTGGAGAGGTGAACACCAACCCGGCTGCCAGGGTGGAACGCTTTTGGGCGAACCAACCCTTGGGGTTGCTGGGGTCGATCTCCTGCGGTACGCGCGCTTTACCGTTGGCGACTTCGTCATGGCTCTCGCTGTAAATCACACGTTTGAAAGCGTCGTTGTCGTAATTGAAACTAATCACGTTTTTGAGGAGGTCCATAGACCTTTCATTATCCGATATAGCTTCAACCACGGCGCGGATAGGATGGATAAAGGTGGCGTCCCATTGGGCGTGAAAACCCATCCCGTCTTTGTCGCTATCGCGTGTAACAAGCTCATTATTGCGCAGGTCTTCAGCGATCAAAATCACATGCTTGTGCCTGGCGCGAATCTCAGCATTGATTTCCGCCATCAAACTGGATCCTTCTTCAATCGGGTTGGTTTCTTCACCATCTTTAGTGCGAGTGTAGAGCGTGGAATCGACACGCAAACCATCCGCGTGATACTCTTCCAGCCACATCAAGGCATTATCGCGTACAAATTGACGAACTTCAGGGCGACCATAATCTGGACGGGTAGCACCCCAGGGGGTGATGGCGCGGTCATCGTTAAAGAAATAGATGCCGCCATAGTCTCCTTCATGCCATCCATCAAAACGCCACAAATCCAGGTCGCTGGGTCCAAAGTGGTTGTAGACCACATCCTGGATCACGGAAAAACCGGCTTTGTGGGCTTCTCGGATAAAGTGTTTATAAGCATCTGGTCCGCCATAGATGGTTTCTACAGCAAAGATATTGGCTGGGTTATATCCCCAGGAATAATCTCCCGGAAATTCAGCAATAGGCATGACCTGGATGGCGTTGACCCCTAATTGTTTGAGATGATCAAATTTTTGGGTGGCATCCTGAAAGTTTCCTGGTTTGCCTTCCTCTTCGGCTGTAAATGAGCCGATATGCATTTCGTAGATCACTAATTCGTTGTGAGGAGGGAGTTGGTGCTGATCGTTTTGCCAATCAAAACTGTTTGGGTCGTAAATTACGCTATTTCCAACAGAGTTGGTAACCTGGCGGGCATAAGGATCGACGCGGTAGAGCCGCTCACCCTGGTAGTGGATGAGGTATTTGTATTCCTGACCAGTTTCAGCTCCGGGTATGTCGATATACCAATAGCCGTTGCCTTCATGTTCCAGAGAGTGAGCACTTTCCTGCCATTGGTTAAAATCGCCAACAATTTTAACCAATTCTGCATGCGGTGCCCAAACCCGAAAGGCAACGCCGCCTTTGTAGACAATTGAGCCCATTCCGCTGTATTTAGTTTGTTTTGATTGATTCGCTTCCATTTTTCCTCAAAAGTTAAGTTGTATTACTAGCCTAAACCTGATCACGATAGATAATCATAAACTCATTTGGGCATATAGCTTCCTCAAGGTGGGACAAAGGTTGTGTAATGTATAGAGGGAACATGGGCGCCGTCCCCTACATTACCCCATCTTTAGCAGGGAGAAAAGAAAAAACAGAATTACCGGTAGCCTTCAGCCTGCAAGTTGAAGAGGTGGGCGTAAGCCTGGTTGCGAGCCATCAATTCTTCGTGGCTGCCAAGCTCACTGATACGCCCTTCCGAAAGGACCACGATCCGGTCAGCCATACGCACGGTTGAAAAGCGGTGGGAGATCAGCACCGCGATGCGCCCTTGCATCAACTCTCTGAAGCGCAAGAAAATTTCATATTCCGCCTGGGCGTCCAGAGCAGAAGTGGGTTCATCGAGGATGAGCACCTCAGCCTTGCGCATAAAAGCACGCGCCAGGGCGATTTTTTGCCATTGCCCGCCAGAGAGCTCGTGCCCGCGGTTCCACCGGCGACCAAGTACAGTCTCATAGCCATCGGGCAGGTCAGCGATGAGCTGGGATGCGCCGCCTTTATCCGCTGCCACTTCAATGCGAGCCTGGTTGTCGAGGTCCTCGATTTGACCGAAGCCAATGTTCTCCTTGACACTGAATTGATAGCGCACAAAGTCCTGGAAGATAACGCCAAAACGTTGGTGCAAACTTTTCATGTCAAAGTCCCGCAGGTCGGTGCCATCCAGGGTGATGCGCCCTTCAGTTGGGTCGTAGAGCCTGGTGAGGAGTTTGATCAGGGTGGTTTTGCCGGCACCGTTGAGACCAACCAGGGCGATACTCTCTCCAGGTTTAATAAAGAGATTTACATTCTTCAGGACATACTTTTCAGAACCGGGATATTTAAAAGACACATTCTCGAAACGAATGCCTCCTTCAATCGGGGCAGGAGCGATTTTTCCGTTCTCAGGGGAGTGCAAAGCAGGCTCGATTTTCAGGAAGTCGATCAGGTTGTCCAGGTAAAGGTTGTTTTCGTAGAGCATTCTGAAGTTTTCCAGAAGCGTTTGAACGGCGTGCTGCGACTGGCGAAATACGGAAAGGAACATGGTCATATCACCCAGGGTAATTGCCTGGGTAATGGTGCGGATAATTACCCAAATATAACTGCCGTAGTACGCCAGGTTGGAGAGCATCCCCCACGCCAGGCTGGCGAAGGTGTTGCGGCGGGCGATAGAAGTATCTTCGTCAATGAATTGGGTGAAGAGGTCTTCATAGCGCTTTTTGAGAGCTGGACCCAGACCGAAAAGTTTGATCTCTTTGACCGTTTCATTGCTGGTGAGCAGCATTTCGATATAGCTCAACAAACGGGATTCAGGGGCGCGATGGCTGACAGCCCGAAAGGACATTTCTGCAAAGCGGGAGTTGGAGAGAAAATTCGGTACCGCTGCCAAAATGACTACAACCGCCAGCCAGGGGCTAAAACCGATCAGCAGGAACACCAATGAAATCAGAGTAATGAATTGCTGGACGACCTGAGAGATAGCGGTGACAATCGCCAAAGCGGAACTGTCGGCTCGCCGACGAGCATTTTGCATATCATCGTAAAAGACTGGGTCCTCGTAGAATTGCAGGTCGAGGTTGATGGATTTGTCGATGATGAGGGTGTTGACATGTTTGGTGAGCAGCGAGCGCAGAATATTGGTGGAAAGACTCCGGAAAGAGTTTAACAAGGTGCTGACCAGCAGAAGCGCAAATTCGAAAAGAACAAATGGGAGCACCAGCTGTAAACCAGCCTGTACATCCGCACCGATTTTGATCGCCTGAAGGATGCGGTCGACGATCATTTTACCCACCCATGATTGAGCTGCTGGAAGAACGGCGATGAGAGGAATCAGGCTAAAGTTGATCAGGGTATGGCGCTTGCTGGCTTGCCAGACAAGTTTAAAAGCCTGGGGTGTGTTGCGCAAAGCTTCTCTGGCGTCTTTCCAGGAAGAAAGTTGATTTTGTGATGGGTTTCCAGGCTGCATAGGTTTTCCTTTTTGCTGTATTGGAACATTCTAACGCAGGAAGGAGTGGTTGAATGCAATTTGGAAAAAATCGTAGGCCAGATTCCGCAGTTGAATCCGGCTTGCCCCTTACAAATTATTGCCAGATAGAAAAGCGCAATCTTGGCTACGGGGCTACGCCCACTTTGCCGCTTCGCTCTTACTGTGTACGCGAGCAGCCGCAATGACGAAATAAAGGCAGATTGCCACGCCGTTTTGCCAAGAGAAGGCATAAAAACCCATTGAAGCTTAACGACAAATCGGCTCGCAGTGACCAACTTCTTTATGATTGCGAGCCGACTGTAACTAGACTGGCAATTAATTCCTAACTCATCGCTGCATCGACGATTTCACGCGCTTCCGCCTGGATTTTAGCCAAATGCTCAGCACTTTTCAGGCTCTCGGCATAGATTTTATAAATTTCCTCGGTCCCTGACGGGCGGGCAGCAAACCAACCATTTTGAGTCACAACTTTGAGCCCACCAATTGGAGCGTGATTGCAGGCAGCGGCTGTCAGTTTTTCGAGGATGGGATCACCAGCCATGGTTTCGGCTTTGACCAGGTTTGGTGACAGGTCGGAAAGGATGGCTTTTTGCGCGGCTGATGCGGGGGCATCCACGCGCGCGTACCAGGAACCGCCCAATTCCGCTTCGAGCGCCTGGTAGTGCAGACCAGGGTCTTTGCCTGTAACCGCCAGGATCTCAGCAGCTAATAAGTTGAGGATAAACCCGTCTTTATCAGTGGTCCAAGTTCCTCCGTTTTTGCGGAGGAAGGATGCACCAGCGCTCTCTTCTCCACCGAAACCAATGTCTCCACTTAGCAAACCAGGCACGAACCACTTGAAGCCAACCGGCACCTCGCACAGCTTGCGACCGATCTTCTTAACCACCTTGTCGATGATAGAACTGGAGACTATAGTCTTGCCTACAGCGGCATCAACAGACCAACCAGGTCGATGTTGAAAGAGATACCAGATGGCAACGCTGAGGTAATGGTTTGGGTTCATCAATCCGACACTGGGCGTGACGATGCCGTGACGGTCGAAGTCCACATCATTGCCGAAGGCGATGTCGAAATCATTCTTCATGGCGACCAAGCTCGCCATGGCATATGGAGAGGAACAGTCCATGCGGATCTTGCCATCCTTATCGAGGGTCATGAAAGAGAAAGTCGGATCAACGCGTTTGTTGACCACCTCCAAATTCAGCCTATACATTTCTGCCATGGGTTCCCAGTAAGCTATACCGGAGCCGCCCAGGGGATCCGCACCGATATGAATACGGGAATCCGCGATGGCTTTCATGTCGATCACATTCTCGAGGTCTTTAAGATAGGGAGTGAGCAGATCTATTTGGGTGGTAGTGGCTGCCGCCATGGCTTTGTTGAGCGGGATGCGGCGCACATCTTTCATACCGTTGTCAATGATCTGGTTGGCACGGTTTTGGACCCATTTGGTCGTGCTGGTATCGGCTGGACCGCCGTTGGGTGGGTTGTATTTGAAACCGCCGTCTTCGGGAGGGTT
>WOZC01000072.1:5650-7171 GCA_011620465.1 Anaerolineaceae bacterium
GTGATGGCGGCAACATGGTCTTCATTAAAGCTGGCTGTCAGTGAACTGCCGCGATGCCCGGAGGTACCGAAAGCGACCTTTTGAGCAGGATCGCCTGGTTCGGGGTGCAAGGTATAGTAGGCGGAGACGAGGCGGGGAATATTGGCGAGGTATTCGATGGGGGCGGGCTTACCGGCGAGAGGATGAAGGCTCATGAGGACTCCAGTTCTTTATTATGGTGACATCAGGCTTCGAGAAACCTGGCAAAGTTAACGACAAAACAGAGGTGAAGATGGTTTAATTTTATCACGGCGTACATTGTCATTCTAAACGAAGTGAAGAATCTTGTGAAACAAAACGTAAGGAACGGTCTTTTACCGTTCCGCGGAAGGGGTCAAGCCTCTTCCCTACGAGAGATCACCCCAACAGCACTTCTGCCTGGGAGCCGGAGGGGGATTTGGTGACTTCGATGCGGTTGGAGAAATAATCTTTCAACTCCTCAAGATGCGTGATGATAAGAATCTTCTGGAAGTCCGGTCGGACGGCATTGATCGCTTCGATCAGGCGTTGACGCCCCTGGGCATCCTGGTTGCCAAAACCTTCATCGATCACCAGAGTTTGCAGTTTTGCACCAGCACGGTGGGCGAGCACGCGGCTGAGCGCGAGGCGGATGGCGAAATTGATGCGGAAGGCTTCACCGCCGGAATAGGTCTCATAATCGCGTGAACCCGAACCGTCGCTGATCAGGATATCGAGCGTCTCCATCATGTCTTTGCGCTTGTTGTCTTTGTAAGCACGCTGGCTGTTGAAGCGAACACTCATGCTGTAATCTGAAAGCCGGGCAAGGAGCTCGTTAGCCTGGTCTTCCAATTCGGGCAGGGCTTGTTCGATCAGCATGGCGGGGACGCCATCTTTACCAAAGGCGGTTTCGAGCTTGGAATATTGGCGGATTAGTTCGTTTGTCTGCTCCATCTCCTGCCGCAGTCTGACCTGGCGCTCGCGCTGGGTCTGGATGGTTGCCAGAGCCTGATCGATCTCACCGAGTTTGCGGTTGTAGACATCCTGCTCTTCGCGCAAGCTGGCAAGCTCCGCTTCCGCTAAACGGCTGTCCTGGGTTTGGGAGCGGGCTTGCTCAAGGGCTTCTGCTTCCTGATCGTAATGAAGTTCTGCTTCAACAAGACCATTTTTTTCACGTGCTATCTCGCGATTCATCGAATCGAGCTCAGCCTGTAGTAAGAGGTCACTATTTTGCGCGATCTGAAGCTCCTGCCAGAACTTCTCAGCATCGGCTTGCGCTTGAACCTGCTGGCGCAAATGATTATGAGCATCCTGGTTATAAGCGAGAGCAGCGATCTGCTGACTGACTTGGTTCAGTTGCTCCCGCAGTTCAGGTAAGAAGCTCTGATTGTCCCGTGCTTCCATAGCCTTAAGCAGGCGGGTTGCTTTTCCGGCTTTCCAGGTGTTTTCACGCTCTCGCAGCAGATCGAGCTCTTGCTGCAGCAATGCTTGTTCGCGCTGAAGGTTGAGGCGTTGGACCTCTTG
>WOZC01000072.1:7271-15459 GCA_011620465.1 Anaerolineaceae bacterium
ACTTATTGCCTGGATTTGTTCGTTTAATTTTTGAGGATCATCCAGTACAGCAAAAGCAGCCAGTCTTTCTATCAGGTTCTCCAATTGACCGCACTTTCGTCCGGAGGCTTCGAGAGCAGCTTGTAACTCCTGCTCTTCTGCCTGGAGGTTTCGAATTTCTCGTTCGAGCGACTGTGCGTGGCTCTGAAGTTGAGATTCCAAGCTGGAGCGCTGGCGTTCCAGGGGCCAAAACAGCTGGGAGAGCTGATCAAGACCTTCCAGTTCTTTACGACTGCTCAGCAATTTCTGGTAAGCGGATTCAATCTGGGCTGCCTGGTCAAGCTTTAATTGATATCCGGCGAGGGTAGTTTGCTTTTCATTTGCCTGCTGCTGCTTGCGCTGCAGGGATTGGCGGGATTTTTCAAGCTGCTGCCTGAGAGTCTCTACTTGTTTGGCTTGGTTGGCAATCAATTGAGCCTGGGCGCGCAAAGCATCCAGCTGAGCCTGGCGGCTGGTGACCTTTTCACGCACCAGTGCCAGGTCGCGCTCCACAAGATCACGGTCATGGTGGAGCCGCTCTTCAGTTTCGATTTCCTCCTGGATGGCAGCGATATCGCGCTCAAGGAGTTTGGCGTCTGCACGTGCCTGGCGGTTTTTGTCATTCGCGGCTTTGCGGAAAACTTCCCATTGGTCCAGTCCAAGGATGGCAGCCAGGATTTCTTTACGCTCAGACGGCTTTTTTGTAGCGAAGGAGTCTGCCTTGCCCTGCAGGAAGAAAGAAGCGTTGACGAAACTCTCATAATCCAGCCGCAGGGTATTGATGATCTTTGCATCGGTCTCGCGCAGCGTGCGTTCGGTCAGGACCTTCCAGCTTTTGCCGGTTGTTTCAGCGTCTGGTTGTTGGATGAAGAAATCGACCTGGGTGGTTTTCCCACGGGAGTTACTGCGGGTGACACGATAGACCTGGTTTTCGTAAGAAAAGTCGAGGATCACCTCTGCGGTTTTGCTGGCGGTGTTGATGATGGCTTCGTTCTGCGCGCGGGCTTTACCGTAGAGCGCGTAAGTGATGGCATCCAGCAAAGAGGATTTTCCGGCGCCGTTAGCCCCGGAGACACAAGCCAGGTCAAAACCGGTGAAATCGACCTCAACTGGTTCGCGGTAGGAAGTGAAACCCGCCAGGCGCAGTTTAATCGGAATCATCGTCCATCCCCAACAGGCTGTTAAATTGTTTGGTTGACTGCGGTTTTCGCTCTTCGCCCTTAAGGTCGATCCAGAATTGCTGGTCGTAACGGCGGGAACGGATCGGAATGGGCATGGGCACCCCCCAGCCCAGCATGAGCACCTCTTCTTTTGGCTGAAGTTTCGCCAGCATCCCCCTCAATCCGCCCCTGCCGGGCAAGCCTGAAAGTACGGCGTTGATGTCATCCTCATCACCCAGCGAACCGGAAATGCGCGTACCAAGTTGAGACATGACCTCATCGTAAATTTGGGAGGGGCGCTGGTCAATGATGAGCAGGGTCACATAATACTTTCGCATTTCGCGCGCGATAGTGCTGAAAATGGTTTGAGAAGCCATCTCCCGATTGAGCAATTTGTGAGCCTCCTCCACCACGACAACCAGTGGGCGGGGTTCCGGCCCCTTCTTGCTCTTAAAATTTTCGGTTGACTGCTCCCAGGCATCACGGATCTTGCGGGTGATCAGGTTGGTGACCAGCAGATAATCAAGGTCATTATCATATTTGCCAAAGGAGAGCACCACGTGACGTTTGTCTTGAAGGCTGGTGATGATGGCGTCAAGTCCATTACTGGCGGGTGCGTCGGTCAGGTAAGGACGGTTAAAAAGTCGCCCAAGTTTGCTGCGCAGTGCCTCTGCCGCACCTGGGTGGATGCCGGCTTGACGAGCCCAATAGGCAACGCTGTCCGGAGCTGGCTCTGTTTTCCCATCTTCGTTCTCAACGATCCCACCTACATTCATTTGCATGAATTTGGTAAACCAATTTTCATGAAATTCGCTTTCCAACTTATCCAGAGTAGTGGCAGTGGTCTCTTTTAGGTTGAGGATTTGGGTTAGCTGCAGCACATCTTCTACAGTGATATCGCTGTGACTGATCTCGAGGGTGTAGTCGGGCTGTTGATTTCCAAATTTAGTGCCCGCTCCCAGCCCGACCAGGCGAACCTTGTCGTTGAATTTTCCTTTCAGCCCAAAGACTGCATCGCCAGTATCCGAGGAAGTTGAATCGATCCCATACTCATTATGCATGTCGAAAATGAGGGTGGAGGCGTGATCAGCATGCATCAAGCCAGCCAGGATCATGCGCGCCAGGAAGGATTTGCCCGACCCAGTGGTGCCGAAAATCCCGGAAGAACGCTGGACGAACTTATCCAGGTTCAGGCAGACAGGATGACCCTGCTCGCGGGTGCTGCCAACACGGAAAATCTCCTTGTTGTTTTCTTCGCCAAAGATATCGGCGATGTCAGCCTGGTCAGCCAATTTGACTGATGAATGGTGGATGGGAATGGTTTTGACCGGCATTGGACCAGGATCGTCTGTATGCTCCCTGCGCCAGGCTGGATATTCAGGTGAAATTGGGTCAGGACCTTTATCCTTCATCAAGACAGGCATGACTGCCAGGTTGGTGAAAAGGGTTTGCTTATTGAGGTATTCTGCCAGGTGAGGCGCGAAGCGCTGAGAATTCAGCTGGTTGGCGTACAGCTCGTCGATGGCGGTCAGGCGCAAATCGGTGACCAGACCATAAAAGCGCCAGTCGTTGCTATCGATCACGACAAAGGCACCTTCCTGGACTTCCTGTGGAGGAATGGTAAGACGGACATCCAGGTTGGCTTCCAATCCACCGCCGATGACATAGCCAATTGTTGGGTTTTGAGTAGGGTTTTGGTGTTCCATATTATTCACGCTCCAGATCGGTCAATACGTCCAACACGCTTGTGAGGCGTTGGTAGTCATCCCGCAGCAGCGTGATCAGTTTTTGACAGGCTTGCTCATACCAGGCGCTGTCATTCACAGCTTCATGGGCGCTTTTTGCCTGTCGAAAATGCGCGGCGAGCAGCTCTTCCACCGGTTGGTCGAGCAAGCGCAGGATGTGGCGCAGATAAGCCTGGTCGTTGAGCGATGTGAAATGGCACAATTCCTCTGCGCTGCAAAGATGCAGTTCGTCCAGGCTGAGGGGCGGGCGGGGCGGGAGGCGATGGGAGATGTTGCCGTTTTGGGCATAACCGACCGTCAGAACGTGAATTTCAACAGGTAAATTGCGATTGTAGCGGTTATCAGCGGTATATTCGGTGGGAATGCTGACCCCCGATACGAGCTGACGGACAAGGCTGTCATCGTTGATCAGGATATTGGTGATGAGACCGAAAATCTCGCTTTGGTCCTCTAACATGACTTTGACCAGGGCACCCAGTGCAGGGGTTTCCAGCTCCCGAACGCGGCAGCCGGCGACAAACTGACTGTTCTCCGCTCGCAGAAGTTTTCCGATGGGGATGCTTATTTGTGTTTCGCTCATTTTAGACCTTTCAGGAAATCCTTATTTGACCGGTAGCCAGTAATCTCACTGTCCTGGGGAAATTTGGAAAGGAGCAGGTTTTCGATTTCTTCATATTCGGCTTGTTTTACTACAGCCAATTCGTGGGCGCGGTGGAGCGAGTAAGGGTAGGGATGCGAATCGAGCACCTGGGCATCAGCGAACAGAGCGGCATGGATCAGACCAATTAGCTCTGGTTTTTGCGAGATCCAGTAAGGGATCTCTACCCGCGCCAACCAGGGATGATCTTTGACTGAACTGACATTCAGGTAAAAGAAAGCAACCCGTAAACGGTCAGCCGCGACGCCCGGGTGTTTGGAGATGATCTCGAACACAGCAGAGCGTTCACCGGGATTGATTCGATTGCCTAACAGGATACGATCGCTCACACGATACTTATTCAGTCCAGGAACGGGATTCCCTTCGACTTCTTTGAAAATATCGAGCATATTGTGCAGCATGGTTGAGCCGGGTTTGTCAATGTAGCCAGCGCTCAGGATGCCTCCCTGCTGCATGTGCTGGTCGAGCTGAAAGACCTCTTTTTGAGCTGCCCGGGCATTCTTGCCCTGGATGTCACTGCGGTAAAAGAGGTCCAGAGGACCATCCGTGACGGTCAGGACTGGACGGGTAAGCTCCGGGGTGATCTCATCACGGATCAGGATGCGTTCACGCAAGTCGCGAACCAGGGCAATATCGTCTTCTGTGGCGAAGCTTCCATCTTCACGCAGGATTTCATCATAATCAAGCAATTCCGAAATCAGTTTGATTTCTGGTGGTTGCCCACTTCCAAAGTTGACGGTCAGAATGCCAACATTGATCAGCCCGAATTGCAGCGAGCGATGCCGGTTTGGTACGATCTGAGAGCCGTCTGCCGTGAGCAGTGTGAATTCTTTGGGCAAGACAGGCGCAGGGTAGCTTTGAAGTGGGTCTTCCTGAAGTGGTTTGGCAAGGTAAAGGCTGGATTTGCTGCTTTGCGCGAACTCTATTATTTGCTGCAGTCGTACTGGGTCGGAAGCTGCCTGGTTGAATAAAGTGATAAGCTGTCCGGCGTTTTTTTTGTTTTCGATCAGCCAATTTTGAGCTTGTTCGGCGTAATGATTGGCGTTGTTATCGACCGAGGCGTAGTTTAAGGGCATGAGATATCCTGGATAAGTAAGCAGAACTGGATCATAGGTCAATTATAACTATGAACCGACTCTATTTGGAACAAATCAAATTTATTCAGCGTCTATAGGGGGAGAAAGATTTTCAAGGAGAATAAAATGAGAAACAAAACTTTAACCTATGCAATTCCCGTTTTGTTGCTAGTAACTTTAGTCTTAGGAGCATGTCAATTGGCACCTGCAGCGAATGCCCAAAATACGATAACCCCAGTTGAATCCGCTGGAAGTCTGCGCACAATCGCGGTTACCGGAACCGGTGAGGTGATTTTGGTCCCGGATATGGCTTACATCAACGTTGGTATTCATACCGAAGCGGAAGACGTAACCTCCGCAGTGTCAGCGAACAACCAGCAGGCAGCCGACATTACTGCGGCAATTATATCGATGGGTGTGGAAGAAAAGGATATCCAAACCTCAAACTTCAACGTTTACTCGATGAACCGCTATGACAACATGTCGAATGTTATCGGTACCACTTATGCTGTAGACAACACCCTCTATCTCGTTGTACGAGACCTGACCAAACTGAGCGAAATGTTGGATACCGCTTTAGGCGCAGGCGCAAACCAGATTTATGGGATCAGTTTTGACATCGCTGATCGCAGTGGCGCAATCGCAAGAGCACGCGACCTGGCAATCCAGGATGCTGGAGCCAAGGCTGCCGCTGCTGCAAACACCGCTGGTGTTGCCCTGGGAAAGATCCACAGCATCAGCATCGTCAACACCTCTTATGTTCAACCACTTGCTGGTTATGGTCGCGGTGGTGGCGCGGCAGAGGACACAACCTCAGTACCGATTTCAGCGGGACAGATTGTTGTAACCGCCAATGCAGATTTAGTTTACGAATTTAGCGATAATTAGAAAGCCCCGTTCTGATTATTCCCCTGAATCAGGACTGGCAGCCCCCGGAGCGCTCCGGGGGTTTTTTTTCTTAAATCCGTTCCGCTTATTTGCAACCTTCTCCATGCAGAGAGTAAGAATAGCTATTCGTTTGCAGCAGAGACCGTTGAGAGACCTTCTTTTGATGGGTTGATCTTGAGGAGGGCGATGGTGGAAAAAAGAAAAAGAAATCCATACAACCCCATCAACACAATGTAACCAGCCCCGTCACCAATCGGACCACCAATGTAGCCGCCGATCGCGCCGGCACCTGCTCCAGCCAGGTTGGAAATTCCCAGCCAGCGTCCAGCTTCCTTCTGCGGGACCAGTTCAGTCCCCAACGCCCAGTTGGCTACAAAGAAGATGCCCGACGCGAGCCCAATCAGAATGCCGCCCACATAAATCAAAGACATATTGGGGGTCAGGATGACCAGTAAGGTCCCAACGGCTGCCAGGATACCGCTGATGAAGATCAGCGGTTTCTTGCCGAATTTGTCGGTCAACCAGCCTGATGGCAAAGAGATCACCAAGATCGAAATACCAACAACTAACATCAAGCGGGAAGTAGGTCCGGCAGCGGCAGCGCCCTGGTATTGAGGGAATCTTTCCTGAATGAAATAGAGTACAAAACTGGAGAGGTTGTTGGCTCCGACCAGGAAAGCCAGACGGTTGACCACCCACCAGGTGAAAGCAGGGCGCTTATTGGCTTCTTTTCCAAGGCTGATGCGGACGGAAAAGATCACGCCTAATGCAACCGCAATGATCATGCCAACGACCCCAACAATCGATATCATTATGGTCGATTGCACTTCCGGAAGACCCTGTAAGAGGGGCAGCAGTTTCTTTACACCCCAGCCCACCAGGAGGATGATGGCAGTAAAGGAAAGAGTCATGGCAACGAGCCGACCGATGGCTAGCCAATCAATGGGCTCAGCGGGACCTTTTTGTGGCGTCTCACGGACGAACATGGTCAGCGCCACACCAACCAGCATGACGACACTGATGAAGATGAGCGCTCCCCAAATGTTCCCGGCACTGACCATCTTGCTGACGGAAAAGGCGACAATGATCAAAGGCAAAGGAAGCTCGAAAAAGGCTTTTATGGCAGAATAGCGCCCGCGTTGTTCCGTCGGAACCAGGTCCGGGATCAAACCCTGGGCAGCGCCGTGACCGATATTGGAAGAAACCATCGAGAAAATAATGATCGCGAACAAAGCAGCATACCCAGCCATCCCCTCCATGGTTCCGGCGATCACACCCAACGTAAGAAAAGCAATCACCTCAAGGATCCCGCTTACCATGATAAATGGGCGGCGCTTGCCCAAGCGGGAAGTGCTGCGATCGGAAAGCTGCCCTGCCAGGGCTTGTACCAGTAAGGCAACCATTAACGACACCAGGCGGAGATTGCCATAGCTGGTACCCTTGGTCTCGTCCCCGACGAATTGTTGGACAAGGAGCGGGACAATAAGAGGCGTAAGGGTTTGAGAGCGAAGCGTGATAGCTAAATAGATTACATTCATGCTGATGGCATCGAACCATTTGAGCGGTTTTTTCACTGCAGCTTCTTCTTCCATAGTTGCTCCTCCATCAGGATAAACGGGAAAGTGCGGGTTTAGTTACAGGCGGGCATTACACCGGGGGAATTATAACAGGCTGGGTGGGTCAACCTCGATCTGCCAGCCCCTAAGAGGTAAATTAGGCAGGAGGATTTCCGGGTTTTGCCCGCGCAAGATGATCTGCCAGCGCCAGAGACCGTGCATTCTTGAATAGTATGCAGGCAACGGTCCGATGACGGCCGTCTGGCGCAACCCTTTCGATTCAATCTCGTCTGTGATCAACGCAGCGAGCTGATGGGCTTCGTGCTCAGCTTTTGGCTGAGAAAGGTGGCGGTACTCCAAGCGGATGAGGCGGCTGAAGGGAGGATAACTGAGCATCCGGCGATATTCCAGTTCTTTCTTGTAGAAGCTTGTGAAATCGTGGTGAGAGGCTGCCTGGATGACGTAGTTCTCTGGCTGATAGGTCTGCAAAACCACTTCGCCGCCTAAGGGGCTGCGCCCGGCACGGCCACTGACCTGTGTAAGCACCTGGAAGCTGCGTTCAGCGGCACGATAATCGGGCAGGTTCAATCCCACCTCGGCTAAGATAATGCCGACCAGGGTAACCAGGGGCAGGTCAAGCCCTTTAGCCAGCATTTGCGTACCGATCAGGATATCCGCGCGATGCGCGCTGAAATGAGACAAGATTAACTCATGGTCATCCTTGTTTTTGGTGGTATCAGCATCCCAACGAAGCAGACGGGCTTCCGGAAAGCGAATTTTAACCAGCTCTTCCAGCTTTGCAGTACCCAAACCAAGCTGCCTGATCTGGCTGCTGCCGCAGTTTGGGCACTTGGATGGCATTTTTCGGGAATAGCCGCACAGGTGGCAGAGCAAACCCTGCTGGCTGCCGTGCCAGGTCAGGGGTTGATCGTCATTGGGGCAGCGCAGGCTATGCCCACATTGGCGGCAGAAAACATAAGTAGCTTGCCCACGGCGGTTGAGAAAGAGAATCGCCTGTTGGTTTTTGTTCAGCACCTTTTCCAGCTTGCTCTCCAAAGAGCGGGAGAGTACGCTGGTATTACCGCTG
>WOZC01000072.1:15559-21772 GCA_011620465.1 Anaerolineaceae bacterium
GCCTGGTAAAAAGGTGGGCGCTCGCTTTCGTCGTATGAACTGTTGTCACATTCGTCAATCACGATTAAGCCCAATTGTGGCAATGGGACAAAGAGCGCGCTGCGTGAGCCGATGATGACGTGCAAATCACCCTGGCGGGCACGCCGCCAGGTGTCATAACGTTCTCCTTCGGACAACTTGGAATGGTAGAGACCAACCTGGTTTGGAAAGCGCGCCATAAACCTGCGAACAGTCTGGGGAGTCATGGCAATTTCGGGTACCAGCACCAGGCTTTGCCTGCCTGAATTGAGCGCTTCTTGCACCGCACGCATATAGATTTCGGTCTTACCAGAACCGGTGACACCATGCAGTAAAATGGGCGTGGGACTTTGTTTCTCCCACTCAGCCTGGATTTGCTTCCAGACTTGGCTTTGATCATTGGTTAACTCTGGAGCTTCTTCGAACGTCACCTCAATTTCTGCCAGCGGATCCCGCCAGACTTCGGTTTCATTGAAGTGGATCAAACCTGCTTCTGCCAGGTAAGCAAGATCAGTGTATGTCGCATCAGTTTCAGCGTAGATCCATGAAAAATCCAACGGAAAAGCCTGCCTGGCAAGCAGCTCCAAGACCTTGCCCCGCCTGGTTTGAGTGACTGTCGTTTTACCGAGAGTCTCTATTTCAAGCGAAGATACGACCGAAGGTTGGATGGAAAGTGCCGCGGTCCGCAAGGTTTTGGCAGCCACCCGCGGTGGGGGCAATATGTTGTTGGTCTTCACCAAACCCTGCGCGCGCAGCCATTCCAATCCTTTACGCCAATCCACTTTGGGGATCGCCCGATCGATTTGGGCACCGCGCAGTTCACCGCGACTTTTGAGCAGCTTGAGCAGACGCTGCTGAGTCTGGCTGAATGGAGACCAATCGGAAGGGAGATCAGCCTGCAAGTCAACAGAGATATCTGCGCGGCGGGACAATCCGGCGGGTATCATCAATTGGATGCAAGCACCGAGAGGGGTGAAATGATGCTGGGCGAGCCACTGAGCCAGGCTGATTTGCTGTTCAACAAGCAGAGTATCCGGAGCGAGTAATTCGATGATCGGTTTTGGGTCTGCGACCTCAGGTTGCTCTAACAACGCCAGCACAACTCCCTGGACGATCTGCTTGCCAAAGGGGACAACTACCAGGCTGCCTGGCTGGGTATGTTCTTGAAGTTCTGGTGGGATGGAATAATGATAAGTTCGCTCAATCTGGCTGAGATTGATGCTGACTTCGGCGAAGGCGCTCATCCAAGCACCTTCGGTTAAGGTGTAACGAAGATCAAATAGTCGGCAGAGAAGACCATTTTGTTGATCTGATCTGCGGGGATATCGACAGCGCTGCCCAGGTAATTCTGCCAGACGAAAGCCATCGTAGTTTGCCCGGTCATCTGGTTGAACTCGTTGAAGGCGAAGAAGGGCGAAAAGCGGGCTGCCGATGCGCTGATCCGGTCCATATCCTGGTAGAGTTGGTTCCAACTATCCCTCTGCAAGATCACCGGATGATCGGCGAGCAAAATGACTTGTTCCGGGAGATTCTTCAGGTATTGTTCCAATTCAGAAAGACGCATCGTATTAAAAAGCGGTTCCCGTTGGCTCGGCGGCAGGGTCCATTCCTGGTGAAGCTTCCATGGTTCAAAGAGGTCAGTCGCGCGGCGGGAATGTACACTGATGTAAGTGGAGCCATCGGCAGGCAGATTGCGGATCTCAAGGTTGGTACCATAAACCCCGGTCAGAATCAGTTTGACCTCGGAAAAGGTCTCGTTGAATTGATGGCGAACACGCAAATAGAAAACTGTTACATCCTTACCGAGGACATTAATAGTTTCCCGATGGATGCCGCGATCCATCAACTGAAACGCGACCATCCCGGATAGGTTGAGCAAGCTGCCATCTTCCCCGTTTTCTTTACGGGTCACATAGTAATAAGACCAATCCACAATCTGATTGCCAGTCGTGAGGACAGGCAGATTCGCCAGGCGGGTTGGAATGGGTGTGGGCGTGTAGGTGGATGTGGGCGTTGGTACGAGCGTCGGCGTTGGGGTCAGGGTGGGTGTAGGCGTCATGGTGGCGGTGGGAGCCGGGGTGGAAGTGTGCGTTGCCGTTGGTTCCAGAGTATCGGTAGGAGCTTCGGTGGGGAAAGCGGTTGGACGTCCTTCATAAATTGGGGTGCAAGCACCAAGGCTGGTCAGGATCAATGCGCATAGCAAAGCAACGAGGACAGGGTTGGTAAGGTGTTTATTTCTGGTCATTTTCGCCCTCAGAAATTATGGCAGAAACGTAACCAACCACCGAACTGAAATCCCGGCTGACATCACCTGAGGTGCTGTAATTGGCGATAGTCACCTGGCTGGCTCCGAGCTTTTTGGCGGTCAGAAGAACCGTCGCGATGGCGCCATAACCGCAGGCTTCCGCTTTGTGGGTCGTTTTTAGCGCATAGAAAATGGTGGGGTCAAAGTTCTGCAAGCTCTCAATCAGGCGTTGGTCGAGGCGGTTGGCTTGACTTTGCTGATAAAAATGGGAGAGGTCGCTCGAGGCGATCAACAAGGTTGGCTCGTCATCGGGAAAAGACCTGATCAATTCAAACAGCACTGCTGAAAGGGTTTTTGCTGTTGAGAGGGATTGGTCCATCATCATCAATGGTATCAGTTGGAAACCGTCAGGGAGTAAATGCTGCAGGAAGGGCAATTCGATCTCTATGGCGTGCTCATGATCGCGGACGATCGCATTGAGATAAAGTTTTTCCTGTTCAAGGCGTTCAGCCAGCCATAGCACAGAATCACGATCGACTGGTATCATCCCGAGAGGAGTTTCATAGACTGCATGGGCACTGCTGAGCACGTTGCCATTGTAAAACTCATGAGAAGGGGAGATGATGATAACGCGGCTGTAGTGATGACCAGCAATTGCTTTGAGAGCATAAGCAGCTGTTTGACCAGAGTAATACAGACCGGCATGGGGTAATACCAAAGCTCTGACTCTCCCGCTATAAACGGGTGGGTCAGCTTTTTTCAGGAAGTCTGCAAGCATCCAGATTAAATGATCCGGATCTTTTGGATACCAGGTCCCTGATATTGGTGACGGGCGAATATTAGTGCCAGTATATGCCTGCATGCCTCTATTTTAACACGGAGGCGGGAGATGGTTTGTTGGATTTACGATTTATCCATCAAATTATGATAAAAATCAGCATACTCCCGGAGCAATGATAATAATGATTCCAATTCCTCATCCTTGTGCTTATTGGAGAAATTAGTAAACACATCCTGGATGTGATGGGCGATCTCGTCAGTTGCCTTGATCCCAGTTTCGTCCAAAACAATCGTCCAGACGCGCTTGTCGTCATCGTGGCGGGTTCTGCGGATGAATTTTTTGTCTTCAAGGGCTTTACAGGTTTTGCTTAAATTGCCTGGGTTGATATCAAGCTGTTCTGCAAGTTCTGTGAGCGTAGTATTTTCGTTAGACTTAATTTGCAGGAGGATTCTGACTTGCTGTTGGGTTAAATCGTACTTTTTACAAAACTCGAAACATAAACCAAGCCGACTGCGTTGTAATTCTCTTGTCAGGTTCCACAATTCCCAAATAAAATCTTCTTTTTTCATAGTTCCTCCGAATACAATTTTGTTATACTTTAGTTATTCAATAATAATACTTACTGACAATAATTGCAAGTATTATAACAATGAATGTATATGACGGGTTATCTTACTTGAAAAAAGTCGGATTTTTTGCACGAATTAATAGGAAACCTGCTGTTCCAGTCAGACCCAGTTCTTTTCTTAACTGATCATTGGTCAGGTCATAGAACAATCCCTCACCAGGGCGTTTTGGGTCATAGAGCAGCTCTTCCCGGATCACAAAACCATTTCCATGATTGATATTGGTGACTGAATAAGCACGTCCCCGTTCATCCACCCTGGTGACTACGATCATATGGTCAAACCCGGTGTAATTGGAAACGCCCTTCAGAACGAACAGATACAACCAGTCACCCGGTTGCAGCGGATCGTCGCGCCAATTGTGTTTGCGAACGCTTTCTTCGACCCAGAAGTAATCATAGTCATCAGGTGGGAAAAAAGTACGCTGCAAGATGCGCAGTCCATGACATTCCGGGTTGTCTGTACGTGGGCAGAGCAGCCACATGTCATGAGGGTTGGCTTCGGCGGGAAGATAGCCGCCGTCGCGCATGATGGCAACCGTCAAAGGTCCGCACATGTTGTCTGGCGATTCGTAGGGTCCTTCGGTGAAGTCAATCGCGCGGGCGACTTCGCGCGCTTTTTTGGGTGTGTTTGCCAGGTAAGCCAGGCTGGCGTCATACAGCCGTATTTCAGCCTGTTCTTTCTTCGTCAGCGTTGGCGTTGGCGAAGGCGGTACAGGAGTGGCTGTATTGGTTGGTGTGGGAGTGGGTGTGTTGGTCGGTAGAGGCGTAGGGGTCAGCGTTGATGTGGGCGTGAGCGTCGGAGCCAGGGTTGGCGTGGGCGTGAAAACGCCGCAAGCTCCCAGGAAGAAGGCGGTCAGGGTCAGAATAATGGTTGCGATCGGCCGTTTCATTGCAAAAAGTCCCAGGGATTGACACGACCATATTCGTCGTTGCGGAGTTCAAAATGTAAGTGCGGACCCAGTGCCATCCCAGTCTCACCAATGGTACCAACCAGGTCACCGCGATAGACTTCCTGTCCACAGACCACATCGACGGTGCTCATGTGGGCATAGAGCGATTGCCAGCCCTGACCATGATCGACCACCACCATGTTGCCGTATCCCCAGTCGTTCCAGCCGGCATAAACCACCACGCCGTTATCCACGGTGAAGACGGGGTCTCCGATCTGACCGCCAATGTCAATACCATAATGGTTTGCGGCAGGGGCGTAATCGTACCCGGAAAGGGTATGAGCACTGACCGGCCAGGTGAAGTTGAGCGTACCGAGCACACCGTCATAGGATTCCGGGCAGGCACCAGGACCAACATTGAGGGCTGTGGCGGGATCTTCACGGGTGATGCGGGGGATACGCCAGTCCGAATATTGCCCTTTACCGCCGGGAATGATCAACATGGTGCCGGGCTCGATGTTGGGGTTAGCCAGGTCACCCAGGGATGCCAGCGTGAGGTTGTTGCCGGGGTAATTAATGATCGTCTCAGGTGTGACCTGGTAGAACTCAGCTACACCGTTCAACCCTTCGCCCGCACTCCATACGTGGACAGTGCCGTCTACAGGCATGATGATCAATGTTTGCCCCGGGTAAATCATGTGAGGATCATCGCCAATGTTGTAGCGATTGCTCCAGAGCACCGTTTCAGGCAGCAGACCAAAACGAGCGGCAACAGAAAACAGCGTGTCCCCCGTTTCGACGGTGTATTCGCTGAGGCTGGTACGGTTACGGATTGGAAGGATGGTGTCTACAGCAGTATCGCGCTGCACAGCCCCGGTTGTTTGAAGACCAACACTCAAGGGAGGCATCAGAAGCTCTGGTTCAACCACAGCCTGGGCAGGGTCGGGTATTTGCAGCTGAGTCACCATGCTGCCGTCAGCATTGACGTAAAATCGCCGTAAAACCCAGACCATGACCAGCATTACCAAAATCGTCGCGACCAGGGTAACAGCCCGAAAGAGCCCTTCAGAGAGACCTAACTGGTTGAATCGCGTCCAAAATTTTTCAGCCAGGGCTTCACCGGGCAAGTGATCGATCTCATCGGTCTGACCCGGGATTGGCGATTCTTTTCCCTTGACTGGATGATTATTTTCCATGATCTGGATAATATCACGACTTGGAAAAACAGTTTCCTGGTTGTTTTACGAGAGACAGGCGTGATAATATTAGACAATGCAAGCGTTAGTTACTTTACTGCCCGAACCCTATTTCCAGGCAATCGAAGATATCTGGGTCGAATTGGAAACCCGCTTTGATTGCCAGCATGTTTATGCCCGACCAAAGCCTCATTTCACCTGGCAATTTGCCGAATCATATAACGATGCCTATGCAGATGCTTTGGAACGTCTTTGCTCTGGTCAGAGCGCTTTGGAAGTCCGAACGGATATCGTGACCCGCTTTTCGGAGTTTGACCCGGTTGTGTTTTTGCGAATCGTTCCAAATCCAGAGTTGCTTGATTTGCATCGGAAATTATGGGACAGCTTGCATCCTTTTTGTGACAAACCATCTTTATTGTATCAGCCAGGCGACTGGGTGCCGCATATTACCATCA
>WOZC01000072.1:21872-25585 GCA_011620465.1 Anaerolineaceae bacterium
TCACAACACCTGGGATGATGAGAAAGAATTTTTATTAGGACTCGGCTTGAAGTAAACGTCGAAATTTTTCCGGCTCAGTCCAATCGAACTCCACTTTATCAAGTTCCTGCCAGGCGGCGTAGGCTTTGATTGTGTCAGCCAGATCTTTGGCAAGGGCAGTGCTGGGCAACACCCCGGGCTCCGAATACAGTCTGATCACCTGCAGGCGCTTATGGCTGCGCCAGGCTTTAGCGTCCATTCGCCCGACCAGGTTGCCTTTGTGCAAAATTGGCAGGACAAAATAGCCGAATTTGCGTTTTGGGGCTGGGGCATAGCACTCGATGTTGTAGTCGAAATCAAACAGGTCCCGGGCTCGGGCACGGTCGGTTACCAGGGGGTCAAAAGGTGAAAGAATGGTAGTGAGCGTGGGGCGCAGTTTGCCGTTGAGCGCCTCACTGAGCGGGGCGAGGTTGTCCGTGTGAACGAAATATGGATTCCCTTTCAGGCCTTCCACATTAACCGGATGGATCAAACCTTCCTCTTCAAGTTCTCTGAGGGCTTGGGTTGTTTCAGCCTTTTTGAGGTAGAAATAATTGGATGCCCAGGTCA
Organism: Anaerolineaceae bacterium; assembly: GCA_011620465.1. Lineage (GTDB taxonomy): Bacteria > Chloroflexota > Anaerolineae > Anaerolineales > Anaerolineaceae > Mesolinea. The sequence continues at coordinate 22,461 of WOZC01000072.1, forward strand.
TGTTCGTCAGACCAAGCGCCTTGACCGCGTTGAGGGTCAACGCTTTGACTGCATCCTTGTAGGCGGGAGCCTGGCTGTCATCCCAGGTGGGCAAAACGCGCTCACGAAGATCGTACACACGCTGAAACTTGTCCCGGCGGGAGATCATCAGATCGCCGCGATAATAGAGGTGTTCCAGAGCGACCTTTTCGACCTTCCAGTCCCACCAAGCTCCGTGCGAATTTTTATTTTCGAAATCTGACGATCGCACCTCGCCATTTTGGCGAATGTGCTGCAGGATTTTTTCGACGATATCCGCATTTTTTTCACCCCACTCCTTGATGTTATCCCAACCAACGAATCTTTTCAGCATGCGTGAGCGGAAAAGGGGGTAGTCTTCAATTGGCAGCAAGGAAACGCCATGAGAAAAGTATTCAAAAAGCCGACCTTCAGCGTGGAGTTCTTCCAGCCAGACCGGGTCGTAACTGCCAAGGCGGGACCAAAGAATATGCAGATGGGCGCGCGCGACAACCGAGATGGTGTCCATCTGAAGGTTGTGAATTTGCCGGATCGTGGCGAGAATGTCGGATTTTGAAGCTTTTTTGCGCGGCTTCCTGAGCAGACCCAACCCAGCCAGCATGAGTTGTTGGGCTTGGATCTTGGTGAGGACGGGGTTTTCGGACATTGGTCAATTGTATAGTTGGAAAGGCGGCTTGTCTATAGACGATCGCGCTGACTTTGTTGATCTTGATAGTTTTGAGGGTGGCTGCCATTGATTCTTAGATGGTTGAATAATGAAAGTTACCTTTCAAAAGTCTGCCATTTTCGGACACAAAGACCAAAAATTCCGTCTGTATCGCCTCGTTGAAACCAATTTTGAGAGTTCCTGATAGTTTCCTTTGGCTAAACTGGACACTGATAAAACCAAACAGGAGTTATTACTATGGAAGTTCCACGATATTGGAGACTGAAAAAACAACGATACGCGCTTCAAGGTGAAGTCTGCCCGCACTGTGATGCCAAGATTTTCCCACCCCGCGATGTCTGCCCGGAATGCGGCGGCGAAGCCAAGACCCCATTCACTTTTAGCGGTCAGGGCGAGGTTTATTCCTATACTCTCATTTCCAATGCGCCAGCCGGCTTTGAAGAACAGGCTCCTTACACCGTTGCCATGGTCAAGCTGAATGAAGGTCCGGTTGTGACCGCCCAATTGACCGACCTGGGTGACCAACCGGTGCGCATCGGCATGCCGGTGGAGATGGTGACCCGCAAGATCCGCAATGACGGCGACGAACGCGGCATGATCGTTTATGGCTACAAATTCCGCCCGGTGATGCAGAATTAGATGCTACTTAGATGTAAATGCAAACCGCCTTCCAGAAATGGAGGGCGGTTTTTTTGTCTTGAGGTGTAAAATTAAATTTGCTTGTGTAAGCAGTTACATCAAATTTGAGCTAATCTTACCCGCTGGTAAACATGCCTTTTCGTGACAGCAATCAATCCTCGTAAGGTGGTTCCAATCCAAACCGTTTTCCCTGAACAATATAGTGAGTTATTTCAAAATGTGGAAGTGCATAATGATGGCGAGTGGTGGGAGGTATAAATGAGGAAGTTATCTTTAAAATTTATAAGTGATCTTGTGAATTCCGTTGGTGTGCTTCACCCAATCTTAACACGAGTAAAAAAAGACCATACATTAATGCTGGCAATTCGAGAAAATTTCATCAATATCTACTATCGTGGTGGAAATATTCTCAATATCAAGGAGCACAACGAAGGTTTTTATCAAGCTTCATTCGATGATCAATATAATAAATCTGGGCTTCTCATTCCTGATTCTCCAACTGAGATTAACCATCAGAATGATTCAAGGAGTTGGATTGATTCATTCCCAATCCGTAAGAATATCATGGATGAATACTTCTCAACCCATGGCAAGGCAGAGAGAGAGTTTCAAGAGTTGATTGCTCGTGAAAATAATAACTCGACCATTTCAAATGAAAGTGAATATTTGTTACGGATATCGAAGTTGCTGAACCGTATACCAGATTTGATATTATGGCTATCCGCTGGTTGGCAGCTCAGCGAAAAAACGGTAGTAACTGTAAAGCAGCTCTGATTGAGATGAAATATGGTGACAGTGCACTTACCGGCAGCGCAAGCCTGCTCAAGCATCTTAAAGATATGGAAAAATTGGTCTCAAATCAAGATAGTTACGCAAGATTATTGGAAACCATGGAAAGTCAATTTAATCAACTTGATGAACTTGGATTGTTGAAATTTAATAAAGGTACAAGTAATGCAAAGGTTAAACTGAATGCTGACGAAAAACCTGAAGTAATTTTTATCGTGGCCAACCACAATCCACGAAGTCCGAAGTTAAAAACGATTCTCAGTGATCCCGAAATTGATAAATATGCACAGTCAGAGCTATTTGATCTCTAATTTTATGTAGCCAGTTTTGCTGGTTACGGAATGCATACAAAATGTATGCAAAATGTATGCTTCCTTTAGTTGAATTTCGGAAGTTGTTATAGAGTTCCATTCTTGCCTGTTTTGGCTTAAGATTGATTGATAAAGCACTACACAATATAGAAAATAAAGATTTTGAAGGTTCAATTTTTTCCCGAACTTCCCTTGTGCGGACTGAGTCGGATGTATGGGTATAAGTTTAGATCTACAGGATTAGGTGCCACCAAATAAAGAGGAGTATAAAAAAAATCAGGATTTACCCCCCAATATGTAGGGGGTTAGTCAAAAAATCTATTCCCATAAACAATTATGCCGCGTTCCCCCCTGTTTTCAACCAGGGAACCTTTTATTCTTAGCAAAACTAAATACTTTTTAAATTATTACGAACCAAAATTGAGATTAAACGTAAAAAGATTAGTCAACAGTGAATTTGCAACGATAATACCCGTAAGCAAATATCTAATCCACCTTATAACCGATAGCCGTAAACGCTTTTTTACGTTTTCTAAACATCCCCGCCAACACTGGCACCTGTTCATCCAAGTAATCGTAAATAATCACCTCACTTTTACGGTCATAATTACGGTGAAGTCGACCTGCATACTGTGCTACCGTTCCTCGCCAGGCAATTGGCAAAGCCAAAAATAAAGTATCAAGGCGAGCATCATCAAACC
>WOZC01000033.1 GCA_011620465.1 Anaerolineaceae bacterium
TAATCCTTACGATTTGTGTAGGAGACAGGGAAGCTGCTCTTTCAGTCCAAACAAAAAACTGTCAACATTTAATTTCTTATAGTCAAAGCATGGCTTGATGGGTATAATCAAAAAAAGAAACCTCAAGGAGAGAAAAATGCAAACCTTTCTACACGGCCGAGACCTGATCGGCGATCTGGATTTTTCTAAAGAAGAAGTTGAAACCGTTTTGGACGTTGCCTGGGATCTCAAACGCAAGCGAGCCCTCAATGAGCCGCATGCTTACCTGCGCGACAAGGTGCTGGCGATGCTCTTCTTCTTCAGCAGCACGCGCACCCGCGGCTCCTTCGAAGCCGGCATCGCCCAGCTGGGCGGTCATGGTGCTTTCATCGAAAGCAAGACCACTCAGATATCGCATGGCGATACCGCTAAAGAGATCGGCGAGATCTATGGGCGCTATTTCGACGGCATCGCTATCCGTCACTGTGATTGGAAAGTGGGCAACGACTACCTCAACGAGGTTGCCCGAAATTGCCGCGTTCCCGTCCTGAACATGCAGTGCGATGTTTACCATCCCTTCCAATGCCTGGCTGACCTGATGACTATCATGGAAAAGAAAGGGCGCGACCTGAAGAAGAAAAAGATCGTTGTCTCCTGGGCTTATGCCGCCTCTTACCTCAAACCCATTTCTGTGCCGCAATCGCTGATCATCCAGATGCCGCGCTTTGGAATGGATGTGACCCTGGCATACCCCAAAGAATTCCCCCTCATGCCTGAAATTGAACAGCAGGCAGCCGATGAAGCCAAAAGATGGGGCACTTCTTTCGAAATCGTCCATGATATGGACGAAGGTATGAAAGATGCTGATGTCATCTATGCCAAGAGCTGGGGTCCCCTGATGACCACCGACGATCCCGTTAAGGGCAAAGCGCTGCAGGATTCTTATACAGATTGGCTCATGGACCAACGCCGCCTTGAACTGGCGAAGTCCGACGCCATCTATATGCACCCTCTGCCAGCTGACCGCAACATCGAAGTGACTGACGAAGTCATCGATGGACCAAATTCGGTGGTCTATGACGAAGCCGAAAACCGACTGCACGCGCAAAAGGCTGTTATGGCGTTGACGATGTCATAACCAAATAGCAATAACGACTCACCGGGAAGCACATGCTTCCCGCTTTTTTTAAGTTCTAGTAAGATGACAAGTTCGAATAAGAAAGAAGCATCGTTAGTGGCATTTTCTTGATGGCAGATTCTAATGTAAAATTCTTCTATAAACAGTCGCTTGAGTTTTCCAGGAAAGTAGCGTAGTGATGAACAAGAAGTATTTATTCTTTATCAACTTGTCGATGGGGCTTACCCTGGCTATTCAAGCACTTTTGCATCCAACGCTCGACTCCCAGGTCAAAACCAGTTTCATCATCGTTGCTGTCGTCTTCATCAACTGGTCAATTTTTACCTGGCTGGCATATTCTACGGCGATGAAGGAGAACAGTTTTCCATTTGTTTCCAAGGCCACACGATCCAACCCGGAAGAAGCAATTCCACAAGACTGGAAATCACTCTTGGATGTGACCACCATTGCCTACCAGGTTATGATCCTGTTGGCTTTGATCTTCCTGAATATCCTGGTCATGCTGGGAGTGACTGAACCATCCTACCTGGTGGGGACAATCCTGGTAGCGATCATCCTGCCGCTGTTGGTTGCCTTGTTTACCAACCGCCGACTCAACAAGGCATAAGTTAAACCCATTTTTCGAGATAACACCGATTCACCTGTACAAAGTTGACCTGTTTTTCTTGACACAAGCCGCGCAAAAAGGTATTATATTGCGCATGATTACAAACCAGCGTGTTTTGCTTAACTCTATGGTCATGCCCCGGCGGTGGCACGTTTTGTGCGACGGGAGCCAAGCCACGTCCTGACACGCAAGCAGTCACCGCTCTTCCTTTGATGAAGGTCCGGTGACAAGTACAAAAACTTAAGCCGCCGGATCCACGGTGGCTTTTTCAATTAAAAATACAAGACAAAAGAAAATGGAGAAGAAATGAAACTCTCTTTATCACGAAAACTATCTGTCGTTCTCACCCTCAGCCTGATCCTGGTGTTGTTTGTCTCAGCCTGCACGCCCACCCAGTCCACCACGGAAAGCCCAACGCTCAAGGTTAAAGTGGGTGCGTCACCAGTCCCACATGCCGAGATACTGGCTTACATACGCGACAACCTGGCTGCTGCAGCTGGGCTTGAAATTGAAATCGTTGAATTCACCGATTATGTGCAGCCTAACCTGGCGCTCAATGATGGGCAGCTGGATGCAAATTTCTTCCAACACCTACCTTACCTGGAAGATTTTAATGCAGAACGAGGCACAGACCTGGTCTCGGTCGCGGGGATCCATATTGAACCTTTGGGCATTTATTCGAAAACCATCACCGATCTCAATCAAGTCCCTGATGGTGCAGTAGTGACTATTCCCAATGACGCCACTAATGGCGGGCGGGCACTCAACCTACTGGCTGCCAATGGATTGATCACGATCAAGACTGATGTTGGCTTTACCGCGACTGTAGCTGATATCATTGCTAACCCCAAAAACCTGAAAATAACAGAACTGGAAGCAGCCCAATTAGTCCGGGCTCTGGACGACGCTGCCCTGGCAGTTATCAACGGCAACTACGCCCTGGAAGGCGGTCTGGTGCCCTCAAAGGACGCCCTTGCCCTGGAGTCAGGAGAAAACAACCCTTACGTCAATATCCTGGCGGTCAAAAGGGGCAATGAGAATAGCGAAGCCATACTGAAATTGGTGGAACTGCTGACTTCACCTGAAGTCAAGGCTTTCATCGAAGAAAAGTATGCTGGTTCTGTTCTGCCTGCTTTTGGCAACTGAGGAAAGCACAGGGGTGGGTGAAAAAATCACCCACCCCTGGCAACTGCAATGATCAAACTTGAGAAGGTCTCTAAAAGTTTTACAAACGGAAAGTCTGCCGTGCATGCCCTGCACGATGTTTCGCTTGAGGTGGAAGCAGGTCAGATTTTTGGTGTCGTTGGCACAAGCGGAGCTGGTAAAAGTACACTGATTCGCTGCGTTAACCGGCTGGAGGTGCCAGAAAGTGGGCGGATCTGGGTGGATGGCGAGGAAATAAGCGCGCTTGAAACCTCCGCTTTACGGAAATCTCGCCAGAAGATGGGTATGATTTTCCAACAATTCAACCTGCTTTCACAGCGTACGAGCGCTGAGAACATCGCTTACCCGCTTGAAATTGCTGGTATTGCAAAACTGGAACGGGTTGCAAGGGTAAAGGAATTGCTCAACCTGGTAGGTTTGGAGGATAAGGCGGATGCGTACCCCGCTCAACTTTCCGGCGGGCAAAAGCAGCGCGTTGGGATTGCCCGTGCCATTGCCAATCATCCCAAAGTGCTGCTTTCAGATGAGGCCACATCTGCCCTGGATCCCGCTACCACCGATTCGATCCTTGAATTGTTGGTGGATCTCAACCAAAAACTGGGGCTCACCATCCTGCTGATCACGCACCAGATGGAAGTTGTGAAAAAAGTTTGCGACCATGTCGCGATCCTCGAAAACGGTTATCTGCTGGAATCTGGAGCGATCCTTGACTTGATCTCCGACCCTCACAGCCACCTCTCCAAAGCCTTTTTTCCACCCATCCAGGAAGGTCTGCTCGACCCACAAGCCATCCAGGCTGCAATAACATTTTTGGGCGAAGCAGCGGATGAACCGATTTTGGCAAGCATGGTACGAAACTACGATGTCGATGTGAATTTCCTGGGGGGAAACATCCAACAAATTGGCAAACGCCGGGTTGGTCAGCTGCAAGTGGAACTCAAAGGACAACAAATTCCGGAAGCATTGGCTTTTCTTCTCGAAAAAGGATTGCGGGTGGAGGTGAGAGAATGAATATCAGCGAATGGTTACCCAGGTTATGGCAAGCCAGTTTGACTACGATTTACATGGTTGGTGTTTCAACATTATTCACGGTCATTCTTGGACTACCGCTAGGGGTTTTGCTGATGCTGACCGACGAACGCGGGCTGGCTCCGCGTCCGACCCTTAACCGGGTGCTGGGCTTTGTGGTAAATCTTGCCCGGTCTTTGCCCTTCATCATCTTGCTGGTGGTACTCATCCCGTTTACCCGGGCACTCGTCGGCTCAAGTATTGGTCCCACAGCAACCATCGTTCCGCTCACACTGGCTGCTGTTCCTTTCTTTGCCAGGGTTGTCGAAAGTTCGCTGCGTGAAGTACCCCGTGGGCTGATTGAAGCATCACAGTCCATGGGCAGCAGCCATTGGCAGACTGTAAGCAAGGTGCTCATCCCTGAATCACTGCCCAGTCTTATCCTGGGGGTCGCCCTGACTCTGATCAGCCTGGTGGGCTATTCTGCCATGGCTGGAGCCGTTGGAGGAGGGGGTTTGGGAGACCTGGCGATCCGATATGGTTATCAGCGCTACGAAACTGAGGTGATGTTGGTAACGGTGGTGTTGCTGTTGGTGCTTGTCCAGGGCGTTCAGTGGTTGGGTGACCGGTTGTCAGCAAAGGTGAGCAAGAAATAACTGCAGTAATTCTTTGAAATTAGTCGGGCAAACTCATCCCTCAAAAATTATTCATCATTTATCGGATAGTATCTTAAATAAAAGATAGGCAGTTCAATATGTGAACTGCCTATCTTTTTTCCTGATTGAAGCATCAACCTAATTCTTCGCGGGCATATCCCGGCTGGCGATGACATCCACGCCAGTACCAATAACGTTGGAGATGATCACGTCCTCGGCTTTGACCGGAGCTGTCACCTCGACTGCGCGGATTTTTTCCAGGACTTCAAAAATCTTTCTTTTTGGGATCGAACCCTTGGTATACACAGGCAATAAGGGGTGGATGCCGTTGAGGATTCTGACCGTGCTTGCAAGCATACGCTGGGGAGCAATGGCTTCCTGGCGTCCGTAAGGCTCGCCTTTGCGGCAGCGATTACCCAAAATCTTGACCACTTCATCGCCTTCCATTCGTACGATGAGCTTACAGCCCATTGGGCAAGCGGTACAGATAAAGTTTTTTTCTTCCATCTTATGCC
>WOZC01000015.1 GCA_011620465.1 Anaerolineaceae bacterium
GAATCAGAAAATCGTCGAACGAGTGATGGATTCCAATGACCTTGAAAGAGAACGTGGAATCACAATATTAGCAAAAAACGCATCAATCAACCTCCCGGATCCAAAAACCGGAGAAATGGTGAAATTGAATATCGTCGACACTCCCGGACATGCTGATTTTGGTGGTGAGGTTGAGCGCATCATGAACATGGTTGATGGTGTTCTGTTACTCGTAGATGCTGCTGAAGGTCCTAAGCCACAAACTCGGTTTGTTTTGAAACAGGCAATAGCGAAAAACTTGAAAACGATCGTAGTGATCAATAAGTTGGATCGAAAAGACATCAATATCGAACAGACTGTCAACGCGACTTTTGATCTTTTTGTCGAGTTGGGTGCGAATAATGAAATCCTGGACTTTCCGATCATTTACGCAGAAGGATTACAGGGAAGAGCAGGTAAACAACCCGAATTGGAAGACAGCTTGCTGCCGTTGTTCGAGGCCATGTTGGACGAAATACCAGGACCGACGGTGGATATGCAAAGCGAATTCCAGATGTTGGTTACCAACCTTGGCTACGATGAATACAGTGGCGTGACAGCGACCGGGCGAATTTATGCCGGGACGGTTCGAACGAATGACCCATTATTGCGAATGAAAGCAGATGGCAGCCAGGAGCGGATCCAGGCAAAGTACATTTATGCCTATCAAGGATTGGAAATGAAACTGGTGGACAATGCCGAAGCGGGTGATATTGTCACAATCGCCGGTCTGAAAGATATCCAGATCGGAGATACTTTGAGCTCTCCCGAAAACCCCAAGGCGCTTCCAAGAATCGAAGTTCAACAACCAACCGTTAGAATGACTTTTGGCGTGAACACCTCGCCCTTGACAGGCAGAGAAGGCAAATGGAGTACATCACGCAAAATTATGGAGCGACTCAACGAAGAATTGAGAAAAAATATTTCTTTGCGGGTTGAGGAAACTGAGCAGAAGGATGTTTTCATGGTGTCTGGCAGGGGTGAACTTCACCTTGGCATTCTGATCGAGACAATGCGAAGAGAGGGCTATGAATTCCAGGTGAGCCGACCGGAAGCGATCGTGATTGAGAATGAACTGGGTGAAAAATTTGAACCTTTTGAAGAGGTTCATATTGATGTAGATCCTAATTATGTTGGCGCCGTTGTTGAAATGCTGGGGCAGAGGCGCGGCCAAATGGAAGATATGCGCAACAATAATGACGGTACTACCCATCTAACTTTTACGATTCCAACAAGAGGGTTGTTGGGTTTTCGGTATCGATTCCTGAACGCGACTCACGGTAAGGGTGTGCTGAACAATTTTTACATCGGCGAACGTCCTCTGGAAGGCACAGTTGTCAACCGAAACAGCAGCTCCATAATCGCCATTGAAGATGGAGTTGCATCAACTTTTGGGCTTAAGAATGCTGAACAGAGAGGTATTTTGTTCATCAGCCCCGGTGAAGAAGTTTATGAAGGGATGATTGTTGGCGAAACCGCCAGATCGCAAGACCTGGCAATCAACGTTACCAAGAAGAAGCATCTAACCAATATGCGCCAATCCATCCGCGACCTTGACGAACGTTTGGATCCGCCCAGGCAAATGAGCCTGGATGAAATGATCGAATACCTGGGTCCTGATGATTTGTTGGAAGTCACCCCTCAAAACCTGCGCATGCGTAAACGAATATTAAACTCACATGACAGGCTGCGTTTTGACAAGACTGGAAACTTATAAGTCGAAATAGCAGAATATTGCGTGTAGTAATAGGCAGTCTCATGCAACATTTTGCTCTAAAAGCCGAGTAGATTTGCAATTGGTAGAGTTACAGTAAAAAAGCCGGGTTGATAAATGCAACCCGGTCAACGATTATGCCTTTTTATTTTCAAGAGCCTTCTCGCATGCAATACCTAACGCGTCATCGACAATGATCATTCTCAGATCGCGATGTTGGCTTTCAAACCCAAGACACCTGGCTCTACCACAAAAAGGTCGCCGGCTAATGGTTGCTCAAGGCGTTCTGACGGCGAGAGACCTTCCGAAGCCGATGTGATAAACAATTTATTTAAATCTTCTGCTCCAAAGGTAACTGAAGTTGGTCTTTGAACAGGTATTTTTATCTCAGTGAGTACTTCTCCAGCAGGATTGAGTTGAAGTACCTGCCAACCATCCCAGATAGCGGTCCAAATATTTCCGTCATTATCAATCGTCAACCCGTCTGGTGTGCCTTTTTCGGGTTTGAAAAAAGGGGTCCGATTTGATAACTTAGCCGTTTCAAGATCGATATCATAGCGATAAATAACCTTGTCACCCGAATCCGTGTGGTAAAACACTCTCTTTTGAACTGCCCAATCCAAACCATTACTAATTGCAAGGCCACTGATTTTTATTTGCAACGCAGTGTCTTGAAGTGCATAGAGTGTTGATGAACCCTTCGGTCCTTTCGTTCCAATCCAGAAACGACCAAGAGGATCGACTTTACCGTCATTAAACATTATTGCCGGGTCTGGGTGTTTTATCGGAAGAAAATCGGTCTTGCTATTCGACTCTGGATCCCAGTAACTCATCCCCGACTCAGTTGCCAGGATAAAATCGCCGCTTGCATGCATTGCAATGCAGCTGATTTTTTCACCGATTGAATAGGTCTCCATTTTCTTGCTTGTCGGTTCAAAAGAATGAATGAGACCCTGATCGATATCCACCCAAAAAAGCGTCTTCCTGTGGTGGTCCCATAGAGGGGATTCGCCAAGCGTATCCTGGCAGGAGATAAGTGAGGTGTTAATTTCGACAGTGTTCATTCCGACGCACCTTTATCACTGTATGGTTTGATAAGTTTACCAGGTGATGTTAAAATCAGTCAGGAATCAGGAGCATTATGACCCAAAAAACAAGCGACAATCACAGCATCTACTTCGTACCGGGTTTCCTCAGGATGAGAAAGCATCAATATTTGATTAGTTTTGTGATGATGATTGTTTTTGCCATAGTAGGGTTAGTGATCAGTTTTATGCTGTCGCCGAAGTACGAAGCAGAGTCATTTCTGATCACAAATCTCGAATTAGTCCAGGATACCAATGTCACCGAAGTCATGGTTGACTCTCAATTGGAGTTGATTGGACAGTTGATGTATCATCCAGATATAACGGATGAAGTCCTAAGGCTGGAAAATGAAGCAGGAAACCAGATTACACTGGCACAACTGAAGAAGAACTGCCTGATCGAACGCAGATTGATGACCACAGTCATAAAAGTGCGAGATGGAAACCCAGCAGTTGCTGCCAGGATCGCGAGCAACTGGGTCGAAATTGCCTATGAACGCTTGTCCCAGGCCTACGCTCATGCCTTGCTCGTTTCAGAGGCGAAGTGGACGATCACATCGATCGAGGATTGTCAGACAGATCCCCGCACCCTTGAAACCGGATTCTGCCAAAACCTTACCCCCGATGAGGTAAACAGGCTTACCGATGATGCTCATGCGGTCATCCTGGCTGAAGCTCCCTACGCCTTGGGTCTAACGAAGGATCTGCAGATCAGCCAATTTCAACCAGCCGCATTGCCTGAAGAACCAATTCAGGGTGCCAGAGCGAATTTGATGCTTGCAGGTGCCTTGATTGGTCTTGTACTTTCCCTGATCGTTTTTGAATTTCCGGGTTTCAAAGATCAGGCTGAGGTGTAATGATCCTCTCAGAGCGATTGTTGAATATCCTGTGGAAAACACTCCTTATAGTTTTACCTGTCAGTAGTTTTGCGCTGCTTTCCAGGATTTTTGGTGGAACCAGCGTGGCTCCTTTGGCGCTCTTGCCGATGGCAGTGATATTCATCTTTTGGTGGCTGCCTGATTTTTTCAAGAACGGTTGTAAGCTTCCATATCAAGTCAAGCCAATACTCATTTTCCTTCTTTTTGGCATTATTTCTACGCTGCTGGCAAATTTTCATTCTGTTCCGACCTTCAGAGACATCCCCTGGCTGCGCAATACTGCCGAAGTACTGGTCACCTTTGCCATGGGGTTTGGTTTTTACCTGATCACGATTTTTGTGGTCAAAAGCCCTGAAAAATTGAAGATTGCATTGTTGTGGCTCAGCATAGGTGGGATTGTTCTTATGGCATATTCATGGATTCAGTACGGCACCTGGCTCGTATTTGAACGATTCCCGGATTGGATGTATCGGATCCAGTCAATTATCACCGCGAACGGAAATTTGTATAAAGGTCGTGCATCCGGACTAGCCTACGAGCCTTCCTGGTTGGCTCATGAATTGAACATGGTGTACATCCCGATCTGGTTCGGCTTGAGCTTAAGCAGAGAAAGCATCTTCAAGAAGAAACTTTTTAACAAAATCCAATACGAAAATGTTCTCTTTTTGCTTGCCGTACTTACGCTATTCATCAGCCTTTCCCGAATTGGCTGGATAACGATGATTATCTCGGCTGCCTACGTGGTTTTCAGGCTGACCAATAACTGGGTCAATAAATATTCCGAGAAGAGGAATTCCAACGTCATTCACGGAAGACGGCGCTGGTTTCTCCTTGGCGTTTGGGCTGTCTTGTTGGTGGGATTGATAGCGGTCGTTTTATTGGCAGGATTTGTCATGACCAAGATCGAGCCGCGAATGGCAGGGCTTTTTGACATACAGCGCTTCATCGATTATGGTTTCCTGGGCTGGGCTTCAACGTTGGGCTTTGCTGAACGGATCATTTACTGGATGGCAGCGTACAATGTCTTCCAGATTTATCCAATGTTTGGTGCTGGTTTCGGCATCCCTGGTTATTACTTTTCCCAAACTGCACCAGACTTTGGAACGCGCCTACCTGAAATCAATAAAGTTGCTCTAACGCAAAACTTCATTCCTAATGCCAAAAACCTGTGGGTGAGGCTGCTTTCTGAAACAGGAATCGTAGGTTTTGCAATGTTTATTTCGTGGGTCCTGCTTCATTGGCGAAACGCTGATCAACTTGATAGAAACGCTACCCATGGGCTGCTCAAGGCGA
>WOZC01000022.1 GCA_011620465.1 Anaerolineaceae bacterium
TTGCCACCTCGACTGTTGTAGGAAATGAGATTAAAAAAGCACTGGAAAAGCGCGGCATTGAAGCCACAATCCAGCAGTGTAAGGCTAGTGAGGTACCGAGTCTATCGATCGATGCGGATTTGATCGTGACGACAACGCCAGTCAGCACAAACAAAGATATTCCGATCATTCAGACCCTAGCCTTTGTAACTGGGATAGGTAAGGACGCTGTAATCGAACAAATCATTGAGAAATTGGTGGCATAGTCGAGCTGAATTGCTCCGAGCTATGTACATTAATCAGTAAAGGACAACAGTGCAGGATATTTCATACGGTTTGATTTTTCTCGGATTGGCTTTTGCTTACGGTTTGCAATTATTCCTGACGGGTTTGCAAGCCAAGCGTTACTACAAGCGCCTAAAAGTATTGCGAAAAGCCGGCTTGACATCTGTCGGAATGTCCGGTGGAAAGTGGTCAGGACGAGTCTATGCCGTTCTTGTAGTAGACGAAGAATATACTATTCTTCATGCTGAAAAAATGTCTGGCATGACCGTCCTTTCTGGATTAAAACCAGTAGACAGCCTAATTGGACTGAAAGCGACAGACATCTTGGATGAAAACCATACGTTTTCTTTGAATAAGAAGCTTTTAGAAGCGTTTCGTAACGCTGCAACGGAGTACTTTAAACCAGAAAACCAATCATTAACTCCTGGGAAAATGTCCGATATCAAGAGCGTAAGAATGTATCGAAAGACAAAGGTTTAAAGTATATGCCTATAAAAGATGAGGAGGTGAGTGTATCGAAATATTCCTATGTAATGAAAGCTATTAATTGTTAATCGATCAAATAAATCTTTGGAGGAAAATATGCAAGCACTAGCGTCAGCTGCAGAATGGTTCATCGGCCTTTTTATAGCCGGTGGTGAACAATTTGTCGGCCTGGTAACAGGCATTGTCCCGCTTCTAATCGTCCTTATGACCTTTGTTAATGCGCTGATCACTCTGATTGGCCCTGAAAAAATTGACAAGGTTGGCGAAGCAGCAGGAAAAGAAGGATTAATCTACTACCCAATCCGATATATGATTTTACCGTTTCTAGCGGTTTTCTTCTTGACGAACCCGATGGCCTATACCATGGGTCGGTTTCTGCCCGAAAAGTACAAACCAGCGTTTTATGATTCGGCTGTCTCTTTTGTGCACCCACCATTGGGCATTTTCCCACATGTAAATCCGGGAGAATACTTTGTGTGGGGAGGTATTGCTGCTGGTATCGAGCAAGCTGGGTATCGGGTTTCAGATCTGGCAATTCGGTACTTACTGATTGGTCTCGTAGTTATTCTGTTCCGCGGTATTGTGACAGAACGGATTACTGCCATCATGTCAAAACGCAATGTTGTGGCTGAAGAACCAGCTAGTTAGTCGGAGGAAATGATGAAAGGTATTAACAAATTGTTGGAAAGTATTGGTCGTGGTGTTGGCAAAGTTGTTGGCTCCATGTACCAAGCTGGTCGCGATTCCGTAGATCAGGTAATCAAGAATGTTTTGCCCTTTATGGCATTCATTTCTCTAATCATCGGTATCATCCTCAAGACTGGTATCGGTGACTGGATCGCGAGAACCTTGTCACCTTTGGCTGGCAGCCTTCTGGGTTTGGTTGTCCTGTCTATCATTATTGCTATTCCGGTACTATCTCCCTTACTTGGGCCTGGTGCAGTTATTGCTTCAATTATTGGTACTCTACTTGGTACACAATTTGCGACTAAAGCCATTCCTGCCCAGTACGCACTTCCTGCTCTTTTTGCAATCAATCCGCAGGTCGGTTGCGACTTTATACCGGTAGGTCTAGCCCTGGGTGAAGCGGAACCGGAAACGGTTGAAGTAGGTGTTCCCGCTATTTTATTCTCCCGTTTCATCACGGGGCCACTGGCCGTTGTTTTGGCATATTTTGCGAGCTTCGGACTTTTCACAAATTAAGTAAAATTATTATGGGAGTGGTTGACCTATGGGCTGCCACTCCCATAATTATCAACAAATAAACTAAAGAGGAAAAATGGCAGAGTATAAGAAAATCATTATTAAAGCTGGAATTGGAGGTTGGGGTGGTCCATTGGTAGTCGATCCAAAACCAGGGCGTGATGTCATTGCTTCAATTACAGGCGGAGGTATCCATCCAGTTGCTCAGAAAATTGCAGATCTAACTGGCGGCATTGCGAAGGATGGTTTTCGAGGAGGCGTCCCCTTCGATAAAATTGCGTGCGCGGTGATTGACTGTGGTGGTACAGCTCGGATTGGCGTATACCCCATGAAAAAGGTTCCAACGGTTGATATCTATCCAACTAAACCTTCAGGACCATTGTTCCGCTTTATCACAGAAGAGTTTCTTGTGACTGGTGTGAAAGTCCAGGACTTGGAGAGCAACAAGTAATATCTGGATTCCAAGATTACTCTGATGTTCTTACACGGTTATTCGTTAACAGAATAGCCTATTTGGGCACAGTTTTATCATTGAGAGGATTATGTTCCTCAGGAAAGCAAAGAGAGAAAAATGAATAAGTATTCGGCCACTGTTCTGCACATCGGGCCTTTGGTGAGTGAATTCACTGATGCTGGAATCCTTGTATTTTTTGGAGAAAGCGCCCCCCCGGAATTATATGAATTCTCTATCATTCATGATGGTACGACATTGGAAACAGATTTGGTGCCCGGAGACTTTGTCTGCTTGGATGGTGAGGAATATGAAATTCTTGCGGTAGGCCAAGTCGCTAATTCGAACTTTAGAAGCCTTGGTCATCTTGTGATGAAATTTAATGGCAAAACTGCAGTTGAAATGCCTGGGGATGTGTGTGTGGAGCAGAAACCGTTGGTTGCTTTACATCCAGGTTCCAGTATTGAAGTTTTCAGCAAAGATAACTTATAGAAAAGAGGTAGTATGTCTACATTGAAAGAAAGGCTGATTGAACGGGAAAATATAGATGGTCCATACCGCGTTGGTTTGGTTGGTGCTGGCCAAATGGGAACCGGTCTTATATCGCAAGTGGAAAAAATGCACGGCTTGAAGGTTGTGGCTGTGTCAGATGTTATCCCAAACAGGGCTTTTGATGCTTATGTTGAAGCTAGTGTTGATCCAAAAATCATTTATTGGGAAGATGAGAACCTCGACAAAGCAGACCAGCTAATCCTCGATGGAAAAAGAATAGCCACACATTCTTCTGATTTTCTAGTAAAAATTCAAGCTCTGGATGCCATTGTAGAATGCACAGGTATCCCGAATGTTGGAGCCTTGGTATGTAATCAGGCAATTGAAGCTGGAAAACCCATAATCAATATGAACGTTGAAACCGATGCGACGATTGGTTATTACTTGACTCAAAAGGCTATTTCAAAGGGTGTTGTTTATTCCTTGATTGCTGGTGATGAACCCGGAAGCATCAAAGAAATCTACGACTGGGCGGATGCATTGGGTTTTGAGATTGCTATGATTGGAAAAGGAAAGAACAATCCTCTTGATAGGTCAGGAAATCCAACCAATTTGGCTGATCGGGCTAAAGCTAAGAATATGAGCCCCAAAATGCTAGCTTCGTTTGTGGATGGTACCAAAACCATGGTGGAAATGACTTCCATCGGGAATGGTGTAGGATTTGTACCTGAGGTCCGAGGAGGTTTTGGACCAACGTGTGATTGGCGCGATCTGGCTAAGGTATTTGTTCCAAAAGACGCCGGTGGAATCTTTAGCAGCAAAGGTTTTGTTGACTATGCTGTCGGACCAGCACCCGGCGTATTTGTCGTCATTACTACTGACCAGCCGAAAATTATGGCTGACCTTAATTATCTGGGTTTAACGGGAGGAAAAAACGGTTATTGGAGTTTGTATCGCCCATATCACCTGGCAAATCTTGAATCTCCAATCACCATCGCCAATGTTGTTATGGACCGAAGAGAAACCTTGAATATGAAGTTCAAGCCCGTTTGTGAGAGTATAACCGTGGCTAAAAAAGACCTTCAACCTGGTGAGACTATTGACGCCCTAGGTGGATATACCGTCTACGCAATGATTGATAAGGCTGAAGTAGCTCGATCTGAAAACCTCGTCCCAATCGGATGTGCGGTCGGTGGAGTGCTTACTCAACCAGTTAAACAAGGTGAAGCCATACGTTACGATCAAATTCAGTTGCGTGAGCAGGATCTGATTGTCCAGCTTCGTCGTGAACAAGACCATATGGTCTGGGGATGAACGGAGCCCATGTTTGATTCTTTCAAGCGCGCAACGAACGCGATTGTAAGTCTAGTAAACCGCGCGGAAGCTAATAACAACCGCGCGGTTGCCACTTTAGCACCACAAGGGGCGATATTTCATTTCTTATCTGTAGTGACTCACTGTGCAAACCGCAATTTTGTCTTAGGGTCTTTATCCGAAGCCAGTGTCCTACTGAGTAAATCACGATTTCTGACATTGGCGCGTGGGGTTAGCTTTGCCGATGCAGAGAAGAGTGACATTATAATCTTTGACCTGAAGAGCAAAAACCTAATAAACCATGCCAACGGTCCTCAAAACCTTGATCTTCACAGGCTCGTTTACACACACTCAAGCTTTGAGGCAGTATTGCTTTGTCATCCTAAAAATGCCATTCATCACTTTGTAGAGAATAAAGCACTTGACTTTTCCTTGTTACCAATATTGGAAAGCAAAATTGGACCTGTCGCAATCTGTGAGGTGCAGGACTTGGTAGATTTTGTTTCCGACCATACAGTTATATTTGTCCGTAATATCGGGATTCTAAGCTTGGGTGAGACGTTGGATCAGTCATACGAGAGAATTGAACTCCTTGAATGGATTTGCTGGCAAAACCAAAATAACAAATGATCGAAAAAATATTTTCAAGCGCACATTTCCTCTCTTCAATTCTCTGTTAGAGCAAGATGAAATGGATATTTTGCACTTAAATATCAAATTTGGCTTGCGAAATCTATTTGGCTCAGGTATAATGCTTGTCT
>WOZC01000118.1:0-10044 GCA_011620465.1 Anaerolineaceae bacterium
GAAGCCAAAGAACAGAACGCTGCCGAGATTGTTGCCTGGGGAGATGGCTCTCCGACGCGCGAATTCATCTATGTCGATGACGCTGCCGAAGGCATCACCCTCGCCACCATGCGCTATAACAGTTCTGATCCGGTCAACATCGGCTCCAGTTTTGAGATCTCCATCAAAGACCTGACGGAACTGATTGCCCGTCTGACAGGTTTCGAAGGCGAGATCCGCTGGGATACCAGCAAACCCAACGGTCAACCCAGGCGCAAACTCGACACTTCCCGCGCCAAAGAGCGCTTCGGGTTCGAAGCCAAAACTAATTTTGAGGCTGGGCTGCGCCGTACCATTGAATGGTATTCCAATGAGAGGGCACATGGTCGAGGCTAAACCGCTCACCTCCAACCAGGTCGTCACCATCAAACCAGCCAAAGGTTGGTTGGGCATCGATCTGCAGGAACTCTGGCACTACCGCGAGTTGATCTACTTCCTTACCTGGCGGGATATCAAGGTGCGCTACAAGCAAGCCGCCCTGGGCATTGCCTGGGCGATCTTGCAGCCTGTTTTGACCACCGCCATTACCTCGATCGTTTTTGGCTACCTGCTCAAAGTCGATAGCGGCAACTTGCCTTATCCGGTTTTTACCCTGGCAGCTCTGCTTCCCTGGCACCTCTTTCAGCTTTCGCTGCAGAAGAGCAGCATCAGCCTGGTGGGCAACGCCAACTTGATCACCAAGATCTACTTTCCCCGTGTGATTATCCCGCTTTCATCGGTTTTGGCTGTCCTGGTCGATTTCGGGATTTCCCTGATCCTGTTGTTCGTTGCCATGGCGATTTTTAAGGTCTCCCTAACCTGGACCGCCTTATGGCTGATTCCGCTTACCCTGCTTACAGTTCTGGCTTCCTTGGCTGTCGGCTTATGGCTTTCAGCCCTCAATGTCCAATATCGTGACATTCAGCAGATGGTTCCCTTTTTGCTGCAGATTTGGATGTATGCCACCCCGATTGTCTATCCGATCACGATCATACCTGAAGGGATGATCCGCGATATTTACAGCCTCAACCCGATGGTTGGCGTGGTGCAGGGTTTCCGCTGGGCGCTTTTTGGCGGCACACCACCCGATATGAGTCTCTTGTTTTCTTCAATTGCCGTGATTGTGCTGCTCATCAGCGGACTTTTCTTCTTCCGCCGTATGGAAAAAACTTTTGCGGATGTGGTATAGCATGGAAAAAGATACATCCATCTTTGTTCGTGGTATTGGTAAACGCTATCAGATTGGAGCTTTCCAGGAGCGTCAAGACACGCTGCGGGATGTTATCGTCAGCCGAACCCAAAAAATGGGCAATCTCTTCCGCAAGGGCAGTAGTAAAAGTAAGAAGGAAGAAATTTGGGCTTTGCGAGACGTCAGTTTTGAGGTCAAGCAAGGTCAAGCCCTGGGCATCATCGGTCGCAACGGGGCTGGGAAGAGCACCCTGCTCAAGATTCTTTCCCGTGTGACCGACCCAACCGAAGGCTATGGCGAATTGCGCGGCAGGGTAGGTTCTCTGCTCGAAGTCGGCACCGGTTTTCACCCCGAACTGACTGGGCGAGAAAATATTTTTCTGAATGGCGCCATCCTCGGCATGCAAAAACGGGAAATCGAAGCGCGTTTCGACGAAATTGTCGACTTCTCCGAAGTTGAAAAGTTCATAGACACGCCCGTCAAGCGCTACTCATCCGGTATGTATTTACGGCTGGCTTTTGCCGTGGCAGCGCACCTGGAACCTGAGATCCTGGTTGTAGATGAGGTCCTGGCGGTTGGCGATGCCGATTTTCAACGCAAATGCCTGGGTAAGATGGGTGATGTTGCTGATTCCGGGCGAACAGTT
This sequence comes from Anaerolineaceae bacterium, assembly GCA_011620465.1. Classification (GTDB taxonomy): domain Bacteria; phylum Chloroflexota; class Anaerolineae; order Anaerolineales; family Anaerolineaceae; genus Mesolinea. The sequence goes on from WOZC01000118.1 coordinate 1,854, forward strand.
TTGTTCGTCAGCCATAACATGTCGGCTATTTCGCGGCTTACCCAGGAGTCGATCGTACTGGACAAGGGTAATGTGCTCTTGCGCGCGCCGTCTTCAGAAGCAGTCGATTTCTACCTCAATCGGGGGCTCTCCAAGATGGGCGAGCGCTATTGGGAGGAAGACGAAATTCCTGCCTCCAGCGCACCCTTCAAGCCATTGACGATCCGAATCATCGATAAAGACGGCCATGTCTCCGATTCCGTCCGCTCGGTCGATCCTGTCACGGTTGAGATCGAATACGAGCTGACCGGAGACATCACCGGCTTGCGCGTAGGTTATTATTTGTTTACAACGCGCGGCGAACCGATTTTTACCAGTTTCGATACCGACTCTGAAGAACTCTTCCGTGAATTCACCTCACGACCCAAAGGCGTGTACGCCAGCCGCTGCATTATCCCGGCGCACACGTTGAACGAAGGTCGGTTTGTGCTCGGTGTGAATGCCAGTTCTTATCATATAAAACGCTATTTCCAGGATGACCAAGCGCTTAGTTTTTCAGTGGATGCCAGTGGGGCTGCCGGCACCCAGTGGCCTGAGCCCCGACCCGGCGCTGTGAGACCTGCCCTGGAATGGAAAATCGAAGAACGAGGTCGGGCATGAATGGAAATCTAAAAGACCTTCTCGGCAAATTGCCTCTGACTGTAGAAGGCTTTTGGGCTCTGCGCGGCAGGAACAAGCCCTGGAGTGCTCATTACGAACTGGAAAGCCTCAAGGAAGTGCTGCCTAAAGCCGTTGAAGATGTTCAAAAACATCAACGCAAAGTGGAACATCCGCGAAAAATATGCGTATTTTCCACGCTGCATTACTGGATTGAGCAATCGATGCTGGTTTCGCTCGCTTTAGCGGGGCAATCTCACCAGATTGTTTTTGGTTGGCTGCCTTATGCGGATTGGGATAAGGAGATCAGCCGGTTCGATTTGCGCCGACACGATCTCTATACCCAGGATGTGCTCCAACCCGCCTCTCAAGTGATGCGCATAGGCAGCTTGCTCAACGCAAGCCTGCAGGCTGGCAGTCAACCTTCGTTGACGCCTGAAATGCAGAAAATTGTCGATCAGGTTTCCGATTATGACACCCAATATACGCTGCAAATCGAAGAGACTGACCTCTCCAGCCCGCTCTACCAATTGCGCAGACTGCGCAATGGACAGGCGGCTCGCGCGATTTTTGATTGGCTGAAGGCAGAAAAACCCGATCTAATGGTCATCCCCAACGGAACCATTCTTGAAATGGGTGTTGCCTATCAGGTTGCTGGTTTGCTCGGAATCGAAACCGTAACCTTTGAATTTGCCGACCAGCAAGAACGCATCTGGCTGGCACAAAATGACGAAATCATGCAGCATAACACGACCGACTTGTGGAACAGCCTTGGCAACCAACCCCTTCCTGGTAAAGCTCATCAAGCACTCATGGGTTTGTTTGGAGCTCGAAAAAACGCTCACCTTTGGGGTAACTTTGCCCGCCAGTGGCAGCAAAACCCCGTAAAAGGTGGTGCCAGCGTCCGGAAAAGCTTGAAATTGGACCTGCGACCGCTTGCGCTTTTAGCAACTAACGTTTTAGGCGACAGTCTCACGCTCGGCAGGCAGCGTATCACCCAGACAATGGCAGAAATGATCGTAAAGACCATTGGCTACTTCATCCGCCATCCGGAATTACAACTGGTGGTTCGGGTCCATCCTGGTGAGTTGAAAACTCACGGCACTTCGATGGTTGACGTTATCAACGAGGCATATCCTGATTTACCGGAAAATATCCATGTCATCCGCCCGGAAGATAAAACCAACACTTACGATCTGATGGAAATCGCTGATTTTGGGCTGGTTTATACGACGACTGTTGGTATGGAGATGGCGATGTCCGCTTTACCGGTGATTGCCACAGGGAAGACTCACTATGCTGGCAAGGGCTTCACCCTCGATCCGCAAACCTGGCAAGAATATGAGCGAATTCTCGATTATGTCAGCCAAAATCCAGCTTCTGCCAGGCTTACCCCCGCACAGGTCGATAAAGCATGGCTTTACGCATACTTATTTTTCTTTGAATTTTCGCTGCCTTTCCCCTGGCATATCCTTTGGCTTCACGACGACTTTAAAAACCGACCCATGAGTTATGTGCTCTCTGATGAGGGGCAACAGAAATACGGGCTGACTTTCGCCTATTTGGCTGGTGAACCACTCGATTGGGCGGCTCGAGGGTTTGCCAGGCTGGAAACACTTCCAACAAATGAGGAGAATCCCTTATGAGCCAGGATTCGATCAAACACGAAATTGGTCAGTTTTACAATGAGATCGGCTGGCAGATGGAAGATGATGGTATCTACCAAAATGCCCGTTATGAAGACCTGCGTCCGGTATCATCAGAATATATTCACAAATGCCACATGCGTGTCAAGCGCCACCTGGCTCTCACCGGAAAATACTTGTTGGATGGCGGGTCTGGTCCGGTGCAATATGATGAATACTTGACCTATTCGGAAAGTTACCAATACAGAGTATGTATGGATCTGTCCCTGGTGGCATTGCAGGAAGCACGCAAACGCCTGGGCGATAAGGGCATTTACATCAATGCCGACATTGCCAACCTGCCTTTTGCCACAGACGTTTTTGACGGCATCGTTTCTCTGCATACCATTCACCATGTACCGGTAGAAGAAAAGGTGGAAGTCTATAAAGGGCTGCAGCGTTGTTTGAAACCAGGGCGGACCATGGTGACGGTGGATGGCTGGTCGCAGGTGCCATTAGCGAACACGATGAACATGTTAATGCGCATAGCAAACAGGTTGCGGCGCTGGACAAACAAAGAAGCCGCCCCAATGCCCAACGGCACTCCTGCCAACCAGGCGAACACAGTCGAAAAACAGTCTACTCAAGAACCTGTGGGCACCTTTGTGCTGAAAACCTCAGCAAAATGGTTTCACAGCGCGATGAAAGACGTGCTGCCGTACGAAATTCGTGTTTGGCGCAGTGTTTCAGTTAAATTCCTTCGTTCTGTCATCCAGCCTGAGTGGGCAGGACGTTTCTGGTTAAAGATTTTATATCGGCTGGAAGAGTGGTTCCCTCACTATTTTGGTGAAAAAGGGCAATATCCCCTCATCATTATTTCAAAAGATGAGCGCGACTTGCGCTAAGGAGAAAGTATGGATTGGCAGAATAAAGTTGTTTTGGTAACTGGTGGAACAGGATCTTTCGGGAAAAAGTTCATTCGCATCTTGCTGGATGAGTACAACCCCGCGAAAGTGATCGTCTACAGCCGGGATGAGCTCAAGCAGCACGACATGCGCGAAATTGGCGGTTTCAACGATCCCCGCATCCGCTATTTCATCGGCGATGTGCGCGATAAGGAGCGTCTCAACCGTGCCATGTATGGTGTGAATATCGTAGTGCACTCCGCCGCACTCAAACAGGTACCAGCCTGTGAGTACAACCCAATGGAAGCGATCAAGACCAACATTCTTGGCTCAGCCAATGTGATCGATGCCGCCATTGAAAATGGGGTTGAAAAAGTACTGGCACTTTCCACTGATAAAGCCGTCAATCCGATCAATCTCTACGGTGCCACCAAACTGGCAGCTGAGAAATTGATGGTACAGAGCAACGCCTATGCCGGCGGACGCAAAACCCGCATCTCCTGTACGCGTTATGGCAATGTGGTCGGCTCGCGCGGATCGGTTGTCCCCTTGTTTCTCAAACAGCGCCCCACTGGTGTCCTGACGATCACAGACGACCGTATGACCCGTTTCTGGATCTCCCTGGAGCAGGGCGCGCGCTTTGTGATCCGCTGTATCGAGCAGATGCAGGGCGGCGAACTCTTTGTGCCGAAGATCCCCAGTATGAAAATGACTGATCTGGCAAAAGCCATGGCACCTGGCGCTGAGATCAAGATCATTGGCATTCGCCCGGGTGAAAAACTACACGAAAGCCTTATCTCCGAAGACGAAGCCCGCAACACGCTGGAACTATCCGATATGTACATAGTCCAGCCCTCTGGCGCCGAACTCTGGTTTGGGCACGCCTGGAAGGAAAAAGGGGTTCCAGTGCCAGAAGGTTTTGTTTACAACAGCGGCACCAATAGCCAGTGGCTGGATGTAGAAGGCATTATGGCGATTATCAAACCGATCGAAGAAGAATTGGAAAAGGCGAAAAAATAAGATGACACGTTTGTTGATCACGGGTGTGAGTGGGTTGCTGGGTATCAACCTGGCACTTGAAGCCGTCCAAAATGGTTATGATGTTGTGGGCTGGACCAACAGCCGGACCCTGAAAAACACACCATTCCAGCAAGCGACTGTCGCCTTGGAAAATCTTGAAACCCTGCCTGCAGCCCTGCAAAATGCCCGCCCCGATGCGGTCATCCACTGTGCTGCCATTGCCAACCTCGATGTGGCGGAGCAAAACCCTCAGCTTGCAGACCTGGTCAACGCCCAGGCTCCTGGTGTTTTGGCACAGACGGCAAAAACGATGGGGATTCCTTTCGTGCAGATTTCAACTGATGCTGTTTTTGACGGCAGCAAGGGTAATTACAGTGAAGATGACACGCCCAACCCCCGCAACACCTATGCGCAATCAAAACTCGCTGGCGAAGAGTCTGTGCGCCAGGCTTATCCAGACTCCCTGATAGCTCGCGTCGTATTCTATGGATGGTCTCTCAACGGCAAACGCAGCCTGGCAGAATTTTTCTTTAACAACCTCAGCCAGGGTAAACCCGTCAATGGCTTCAAGGATTCGATCTTCAGTCCTTTGTACGTGCGCGACCTGGCAGATCTTCTTTTGGAAGCTATGTCAAAAAGACTGACCGGCACCTACCACTTCTTCTCAAAGGAAAGCCTCAGCAAATACGACTTTGGCGTGGCATTGGCAAGACGTTTTGAGTTGGATGAAAATCTGATTGAAGCAATGCAGACCAGCCAGGGCAACCTGCTGACCAAACGGTCACTTAACCTGAGCATCAACACCGCGAAACTACAAAATGCGTTAGGGCATGACCTTCCAGGGATAGCTGAAGGTGTTGAACGCTTGTTTGACGACTATCAAAAAGGCTTACGCCAACAGCTGGCAGCTTTTTTGGCATAATAGGAGCAATGATGGAACTGAAAATTGGTAAACACCTCATCGGGGACCAACACCCCACCTATTTCATAGCAGAAATTGGCGCTAACCACGACGGCAGTCTGGAGCGCGCGCTTGACCTCATCCACCTGGCAGCCCAGGCTGGCGCTGATGCCGCCAAGTTCCAAAACTTCCGCGGACCAGAGATTGTATCGGATTACGGTTTCAGCCATATGAACGCCCAGGTCTCCCACCAGGCAAAGTGGAAAAAGAGCGTCACCCAGGTCTATAACGAGGCTTCAGTACCCTTCGAATGGACACCGGTTCTCAAGGAGACTTGTGACCAGGCTGGTATCGATTATTTTTCCTCTCCTTACGACTTCGAAGCTACCGATATGCTCGATCCTTATGTGCCGGCTTACAAAATCGGCTCAGGAGACATCACCTGGCTGGAAGCCTGCTTGCGCATGGCGCGTAAAGGCAAACCAGTGCTGCTGGCTACAGGCGCCTCTTCCATTGGCGAAGTTCAGCGCGCGGTCGACGCCCTCCTGGCGGTCAACCCCAACCTGATTCTGATGCAGTGCAACACCAACTACACCGCCGCTGACGGCAATTTCGATAACATTCATTTGAACGTGCTGAAAACCTACCACCAAATGTGGCCAGATCTCATTTTGGGGCTCAGCGATCATACCTATGGGCACGCTACCGTGCTTGGCGCGGTTGCCCTGGGAGCGCGTGTGGTTGAAAAGCACTTCACAGACGACAATAACCGTGAAGGTCCAGATCATGCTTTTGCAATGAACCCGCAGAGCTGGGCTGATATGGTTCAAAACACACGCCAATTGGAACGCGCACTCGGTTCCGGCAACAAATTTGTAGCGGATAACGAAAAACAAACCGTTGTTGTTCAGCGCCGCTGCTTGCGGGCAGTTCGTGACATCCAGGAAGGCGAGACCCTGACTCGCGGCATGATTGCTGTTTTACGCCCGGCAACCCCTGGGGCGATTGAACCTCACGAGATTGAAAACGTGGTTGGTCTGAAAGCGCTCAGGGATATCCCGCAAGGGCAGGAACTGCGTTGGACTCAACTGAGCGATTAACCTATGCGCATATTGTATCTGACCCGTTCGGATTCTGTTCACGACCAGCGTTTTTTACAGACGCTGGCGCAGAGCGGGCATGAAGGTTTTGTCTGGCGCTTGAATTCCGGGAAATATCCTACCCCTGAGGGCGTGACTGCAATTGAATGGTCGGGGGTTGAAGGTGGCTTGCAATCCTGGAACCTGCCTTTTGCTCTGAAAGAACTCGAAAAGGCGATCCAGAAAGTCCAGCCAGACCTTGTTCATGCTGGTCCCCTGCAAGATTTGGCTTTTCTGGCAGCCAAGACCGGTTTTTCGAACCTGTTGGCAATGAGCTGGGGTTTTGACTTGATGAAAGACGTTTGGGTCGATAAATTGACCGAACATCGCACTCGCTTTGCACTCCAACGCTCCAAACGTCTGATCACCGATGCACTTTGCTCTGCCGATAAAGCAGTCGAGCTGGGTTTCCCTCGTGGGAAGATTTGCATCTTCCCCTGGGGGGTCGACTTGAAGCATTTTTCTCCTGCCGACGCTCGCCAGGCAGGCCTTTCCTGGCGTGAAGAAATGGGCTGGGAGGATAAGCGGGTGTTTCTTTGTTTGCGCAGTTGGGAACCCAACTATGGGGTCGACGTGTTGCTGCAGGCTTTTGAAGCAGCGGCTGTGATTGATCCGAACTTGCGTCTAATTTTGTTGGGAGATGGCAGCCAGCGTGAAGACTTCATGGAAAAGTTAGAAGGCGAAAAGCTAAAGGATAAGGTTTTTGTCGGTGGTCGTGTGCCGAATGAGGATTTGATCCAGTACTATGGTGCCGCCGATGTTTATGTCACACCCAGCCATGTGGATGGTTCATCCGTTTCTCTGATGGAAGCCCTGGCTTGCGGTCTGCCCACCATCGCCTCGGATATCCCGGCTAACTTGGAATGGGTGTACCATAATGATAACGGCTGGATTTTCCCTGATAACGATATTGACGCTCTCAGGGAAACCATTCTGAACTGCCATCCTACAGAAGAAATGGCAGAACACGCCAGGACGACCGCTGAACGCAAAGCCGATTGGCAAAAGAATCGGCAGGTTTTGTTGGATTGCTATCAACAATTGCTGCCGAATGAAGGAAAATAAACATGAATAAAAAGATAATCTTGCTCCTAATTGTGACGCTGCTCACTGTAGCGTCGTGCAATATACCTCTTCGCAAAGTGATTCCAACCCCGACACCTACGCCCACGCCTGATTTGAGCATGCAGTGGTACTATGGCGAGGGCATGCAAATCATGCTTCCGCCCAGCTATATTGCTGAGGACATTAAAGATCAACTTCCGGCCATTATTGAAACGATAACCAATCTTGTGGGCACATCGGATGGTTTTGCTGCCGACTTGGTCAAGGATCTGGAAGGGAATGTCGCTTGGTATGGTTTTGACGGAGGCACTCCGGCTGTCTATCCAACCCGTCTGATCGTGGTTAAGAACAAATCCTTAGCCGGTCTTCCAGTAGGTATGATCGCCCTGGGTCTGGAGCAGGTGCTTGGTCGCGACAATACACAGGTCGACCGGGATACCCTTACACTCGATGGACGGGAAGTCACCCGCTTCACTTATTCCAAGGATGCCAACGCCTGGGCTGCTTATATCTTTAAGGAAGAGGGCTGGCTGTGGATTAACGTTTTCATAACCACACCGGCAAATATGGCGACATCTTTGGATGATTACGACACCAGTATCGGTTCGATCCAGATCGACCCGATTAACGAGTAATACGAAGGAATCCGGTTGAAAAAAGTAGCAATCATTCAAGCCAGGCTCAGCTCAAACCGCCTCCCAAGCAAGGTGCTTTTACCTGTTGACGGTCAACCGATGCTCGCTCGTGTGATTTCACGGGTGCGCCAGGCTCAGCTCATCGACGAAATTATGGTCGCTACGACCAGCGATCCAGCTGACGAGTTAATTATGCAATATTGCCAGAAACAAGGCGTTGCCTGCTTCCGAGGAGACCTTTACGACGTCCTGGACCGTTATTACC
>WOZC01000118.1:10144-23396 GCA_011620465.1 Anaerolineaceae bacterium
CAAGGCGTTGCCTGCTTCCGAGGAGACCTTTACGACGTCCTGGACCGTTATTACCAGGCTGCGCTGACTATTGAAGCTGACGTAGTCGTCCGTATTACTGCTGACTGTCCCATGATCGCACCGGAAGAAATTGACCGGGTGGTCTGGGCATTCCTGGATAGCGGTGCTGATTTTGCTGCCAACCGACTTCCTCCTCCTTTTGAGCGCACAACACCGATTGGCATGGACTGCGAAGTCTGTTCCTTCCAGGCGCTGCAACAAGCCTGGCAGCAAGCTGATCAGCCTTACCAGCGTGAACACGTTATGCCGTATCTTTATGATACGCCGGGCAGGTTCAAGGTGAAGATCGCGGATATGGACCCCAGCCTGGGGCACTTACGCTTTACAGTTGACACACCTGAAGATTTGCAGGTCGCCAATGAGGTTTATGCCGCTTTTGGCGGTCGGGATGATTTTAGCCTGGAGGAACTGCTGAAGGAAAACGATCGCCATCCAGAATGGCAGAGCCAGGTAGCCCATGTACATCATAAGAGTCTTTTTGATGTTGACAAACGCGCGCCTTTGGCAGCCGATTCGAAGGCTGAAGCGCAGATTGCTGCTGTCACCCAGCAAGAACTTGTTATACCTACGCGCAATAGAGAAGTTCGACTTTCCTGTCCCTTATGCGCCAGCGAACGTGTTACGCACTTCGAAAAGGTGGAATCCTTCGGTTATCCCATTCAGTACTTTATCTGTCAGGATTGCGGTTTTGTTTTTCAGAACCCCCAATCCAGTCAGGCGGCTGACCCCGATTTCTACCAGCAAACCTATCGCCGCATTTATCAAGCCAGCGCGGAACCAACCCCAAAGGATCTCTATCAGCAAACCCAGCGAGCTCTTAACCAGGCTGAATGGCTAAAAAGCCTGGATTACAATAAATTCTTCAATATTCTCGACATTGGCGCCTCCTCGGGTCTGCTCCTCAAGACCTTCGCGCGAGAATTCGCAGCAACAGTGGTGGGGGTGGAGCCGGGCGATGCATATCGTTCCATTGCAGAAGCAAACGACATACCCATGTATGCTTCCCTGGAAGCTTTGATTTCCACAAAACCGGATCGTTTTGACCTGGTCACGTTGATGCATGTCCTGGAACACCTCGAACATCCAATCCAAGTTTTAACTCAAATCCGTGAGGACCTTCTTAGCGAAGGCGGGTTGCTCTTTATTGAAGTGCCCAATTTCTACGCGCATGATTCTTACGAACTTGCCCACCTCTCCTGCTTCACAGAACATACGCTGCGCGAGCTGCTTTGGCAGGCTGGCTTTGAACCGGTTGCTTCCCGTAAGCATGGCATGCCTCGTTCCAGGATACTGCCTCTCTACCTGACCGTTCTTGCCACGCCTTATTCCACCAGCGCGCAAAAACCGCCCAAACCGGAAAAGGCTGTCAGGTTGAAACGCGACCTGGGTATGTTCAAGCGTAAGGTCCTGACCCGGCTTAACCCCAGCCAGGCATGGCTGCCGGTGGAGGGTAAATAATGTTGCCCTACCTTACTCTTTTTACTGCTCCCAAGGCTTTCACAGACCCACACACCAGCCTGATCCAGCATAATGCATTTCGCTCCTGGAGGGCACTGGGCGATTCAGTGTCTGTGGTTGTGGTCGGTGGTGAAGAAGGAATAGAAGAAGCCGCGAAAGCATATGGTTTCACTCATCGACCGGATGTGCGTTTGAATTCAATGGGCACACCCCTGATCAGCTCGATATTCGAGCTTGGTCGCCAGGAGAACGACAGCCCCTTTTTGGCTTACGTCAATGCTGACATCCTTCTATTCCCTGAAATTTTGGATGTGATCCAAACTGTTGCCAGCCAGGCTGAGCAGTTCCTCCTGATCGGTCAACGCTGGGACCTGGAGATCACAGAGCCGCTAACCTTCGAAGGTGATTGGGTTTCGTCGCTAAAACAAACGATGCACAAGGATGGAAAACTGCACTGGCGTACAGGCAGCGATTATTTCATCTTCCCCCGCTCTTGCTTCCTGGACATCCCGGATTTCAGCGTTGGCAGAGCAGGCTGGGATAATTGGATGATCTATCAAGCCAGGCGACAGGGTTGGCTGGCGGTCGACTGTAGTAAGGAACTGGATATCATCCACCAGGAGCACGACTATCGGCATTTACCTGACGGCAAGCCACATTACCGGCTGCCTGAAACTGGCGAGAACATCCGGCTTGCCGGCGGGAGACGCACAATTTTCGTCCTGGATGATGCCTCCCATCTCCTTGTTAACGGAAAACTGAAGAAAATACCTCTTTCCTGGACGCGTTTTTGGCGCGAACTCCAAAACGCACCCCTGTTAAATTCTGGTAATTATGCCCTCACCCAAAAACTCTTCCAGTTTTTACACCCGGGTAAAGCCAAAATTGAAAAGCGTAAACAAGCTGAGATGAACCAGAAACTAGCGAATTCTGGATTAGGAGGCAAGTGATGGCACGTTTGGGCACCAATCCTTCCCGAGGTCAACAGCTCGAATTCGTAACGCCCCGGGTTACCGTAGCTGTACTGGTCTACGCCCCTAACCAGGCTGGTTATTTTCAACACCGCCTGGATGTCACCCGGCTGACGCTTGAAAGCATCCTCACGAACACACAAGAGCCTTTCGAGCTGTTGGTTTTCGACAACGGCTCTTGCCAGGCAATGACAGATTTCTTGAAAGAGCTGAACCAGGCAGGCAAGATTGACACCCTGGTCCTCTCTCAACAGAACATCGGCAAGCTGAACGCGCTCTGGCGTATTGCCAACCTCGCCCAGGGCGAGGTGATTGCCTATACAGACGATGATGTTTACCATATCCCCGGTTGGCTGCCCAAGCACCTTCAAATTCTTGATACCTACCCCAATGTTGGTGCAGTGACCGGCTTTTATATTAAGCAGCGTGTGGCTATGAGTTCTGAAAGTACCCTCAAGTGGGTGAAGGAGTACGAGAAAGATCACCCTGACTTGGTTCAAAGAGGTAATTTGATTCCGCGCAAGTGGGAAGAAGAATACATGGACAACTCTGGTCGCACCCAAGAGCGCTACCAGACAGAAATTGCCGGTGTTGAAGACATTTTGGTGGATTACGAGGGTGTAAAAGCCTGGGTATCAGCGCACCATTTCCAGGTCCTTACCCCCAAGAAGGTTTTTCTTGAAGTCCTTTCAGAGATGCTGGAAGGAGGCTGGAGCGACCTGATGATGGGGCGCATGGTGGAAATGGACGACCGGATGGATGCCAAAGGCTATCTGCGTCTTACCACACATGACCAGACCATGCGCTTGTTGGGTAATGCCATTGACGAAGAGGTCAAAGCCCTTGCCGAGCACGATGGCATCAGTACCACTTCTGCCGTTTCGAGTGCAGCGTCAAATAAGCCGGCTGGACTCTGGAGTAACAAGCTGGTCCAAAAACTGGCACAGCGCACGATCAACTGGCTCTACCGCGGATTACATGAAAACAGGAGGACAGAATGAAATTTCTGATTGCTGGTTTAGGTTCGATTGGGCGCAGGCATCTGCGCAATCTTAAGACTTTGGGGCAGACTGATTTGTTGCTCTACCGCACACACCAGGCAACGCTGCCAGACACCGATCTCAGCGGTTACCCAACGTATACCGATCTTAGCGAAGCGCTTGCGCAAAAACCGGATGGCGTCATCGTTGCAAATCCGACTTCCCTGCACCTGGAAGTCGCTACGGCTGCTGCCAGGGCTGGTGCTGCTCTACTGATCGAAAAGCCAGTCTCAGACAGCCTGCTTGGCATCCGTGAACTGCAAGCTGTCCTGGATCAGACTGGTAAACCCGCCCTGGTGGGTTTTCATCTCCGTTATCACCCAGTTTTACAGCAGATCAAAGAGCTGATCGATGCAAATCAGCTTGGTAAACCACTGAAAGCGCATGCTCATTGGGGCGAATACCTGCCTGGCTGGCATCCTTGGGAGGATTACCGCCAGTCTTATGCTGCGCGGGCAGATCTGGGCGGTGGTGCTCTCAATACACTGTCCCATCCTATCGATTACCTGCGCTGGCTGATGGGTGAGGTGCGCTCACTTTCTGCCAGCCTGAACAACTTGAGCCCGTTGGAGTTGGATATTGAAGACAATGTTGAATTGCTTCTGAAATTCCATTCAGGTTCCCTGGCTACTGTCCACCTGGATTATTACCAGCGTCCACCCTCTCATACCCTCGAGATATCTTTTGAAAAAGGTCGTATCAGTTGGAATGGCAGCTCAGGATGCGCGATTGTTGAAAATGTTGAGCAGGAAACGACCGATACGTTCTGTCCGCCTGAAGGGTTCGAACGCAACGATATGTTCCTGGCTGAAATGGAAGCTTTTGTCCGGCTTTGCCAGGGTGAGGGAATCCCCCATTGCACCCTGGCTGACGGTAAACGCGTCCAGAAAATCGTTGAAGTGGCTCGCCAGAGTTCATCGCAGAGTGGCTGCTCAGTGCAGCTGCCCTCATAAGAGTCGCCTGATGGTAAAATCCAAACCACTGCAGGCATAAAAAAATGACTGAATCAATATTATCCAAGTTTGACATGACCGGTAAGACCGTCATAATCACTGGCGCAGCTGGTTTGTTGGGCAAGCAATTCAGCATTGCTTTGGCTCAAGCTGGCGCAAATGTGGTTGTGGCTGATCTTGCTGGCATTCCTGCTGCAGAGAATGCCAACGAAATCAAGGAAATGGGTCTCAATGCAATAGCTGTGGAGGTCGATATCACCGATCCAGACTCAACAAAAGCCATGGTGGAGCGGGCTCTAACCGCTTTTGGGAGTGTGGATGTGCTGGTCAACAGTGCTGCGCTTGACCCGAAGTTTGACTCCGCTAACATTCTTTCCCAGAATGTCAACGAATTTGAAACCTACCCATTAAGTTCGTGGAAGCAAGCCCTGGAAGTCAACTTGACCGGCATGTTTCTGGCTTCCCAGGCTGCCGTCCTCCCCATGTTGGAACAAGGCCGAGGCGTGATCGTCAATATCTCTTCCATTTACGGTCTTGTTGGTCCGGACCAGCGTTTATACGAACGCCCGGATGGCACCCGTCAGTTCAAACCGGTTTATTATTCTGTGACAAAGGCGGGTGTGCTCGGTTTCACCAGGTACCTGGCAACCTATTATGCCGGTAAAAATATCCGCGTCAACGCCCTCACACCTGGTGGGGTTTTCAATGACCATGATGCGATTTTCACCGCGCAATACAGTGCCCGCACGGTATTGGGTCGCATGGCTAACCTTGATGAAATGAACGCTGCCATGCTATTTTTGTGCAGTGATGCCAGTTCCTATATGACCGGCAGCAACCTGGTGGTTGATGGAGGGTGGACAGTATGGTAACACGCCCGGAAGTCTTAGCGCTCATCCCTGCTCGCGGTGGCTCCAAGGGTATTCCGCGTAAAAACATTCGCGACTTTGCCGGTGCGCCGCTGATCGCCTACAGCATCGCGGCTGCCTTACAGGCTGAGCAGGTCACCCGAGTGATCGTCTCTACCGATGACCCTGAAATAGCTGAGGTTGCTCGCGTTTGGGGCGCGGAAACACCATTTATGCGTCCAGCCCAGTTTGCTCAGGATGACTCAACCGATTTGCCTGTTTTTGAACACGCCCTGCAATGGTTGCGGGAAAACGAAGGTTATCAACCGGAGATCGTCATCCAACTGCGCCCGACTTCACCTATCAGGCCCGTTGGACTGCTTGATGAAGCAGTCAAAAAGCTGGTCGAGCATCCCGAAGCTGATTGCGTTCGAGGGGTTGTTCCGTCAGGTCAAAACCCCTTTAAGATGTGGCAGATAAACCATGACGGTCAGCTCGAACCACTTTTAAACGTCGCTGGGCTTAGCGAACCCTATAATGCACCCAGGCAAACACTCCCATCAACCTATTGGCAGACCGGGCATATTGACGCTATCCGGACAACTACGATTCTGGACAAGCACAGCCTGACGGGTGATGTGATCTTTCCGGTATTGATCGACCCCTTATACACGGTCGACATCGATACCATTGAAGATTTCCAAAACTCAGCCAGGCTGATCGGAGATCCACGCATAAAGGCAGTGGACCCGCTCAGAAGTCGCCGTACCTTTCCAGCTAAGGTGAGTCATCTCATCATGGATTTCGATGGCGTTCTCACTGATGATAAGGTTTACGTTGACCAGGACGGTCGCGAAAGCGTGCGCTGCAGCCGCTCCGATGGGTCTGGCATCACCTTGCTCAAACAAAACTCAGCTATTCAACCAATGATCCTCTCGCGAGAGACCAACCCGGTTGTTACTGCCAGGGCGCGCAAACTTGACATCGAGGTCTTTCAATCGGTTTTAAATAAAGACCAGGCAATCCGAACCTTGATCAATGAAAGAGAAGTAAACCCGAACGAAATTATTTACATTGGCAATGACCTGAACGACCTGGTTGTCCTGCCGCTAGTTGGGTACTTTGTGTGTCCATCTGATGCCCACCCCCAGGTGCTTAGGCGTGCGGATCTGGTGCTTAACCATCCTGGCGGCAAAGGTGCAGTACGGGAACTGATCGAAAAAATCTTGGAAAATAAACCTGTAATCAACTCATTAAAGGAAGCTGAACAAAGATGATTGATATCGAATTTTATATGAAGGTTGGCGAACTCAAAAAACAACTCAAGGCTGGTGAGCACTTCTCAGAAGCAGAACTCAAGACCTTGCTTGAGAGCTATCGCAGTCCCAATCCAGTGGCGTATAACATCGAAACCACCAATGCTTGCAATATGCGCTGCGAGATGTGCCCACGAACAACAATGATGACCAGGTCGGTCGAAACCATGGCTCCTGAACTTTTCAAAAAGGTGATTGATCAACTTTCACCTTTCAGCCAGGAACAATTGACTCGCTGGGAAGACTTTGCGGAGGGTTACTATGGTGTCCCAAGGAATGGCATGAGCGAAAACCACTTTTTCCTCTACGTCATCCCCCGTGTTATCGTCCTGCATGGCTATGGTGATCCACTCTTGGATAAAAACATCCCCACTTACGTCAAGTGGATGGCTGAACGGGGTCTTCAATCTTACTTTTCGTGCAATCCAGCCAATATCAACATGGACCGCACGATCGAAACCTTCGAGAACGGTTTGGGCTTTGTGAAATATTCGATCGAAAGTGTCGATGACCTGCGTCATAAAAGTGTGCGCGGCGATGCCTCGAACTTTACCGAAGCCTACCGCAATATCTTGCGCTTGCTGGAACTGAAAGCCCAAAAGAATTACAAAACCACAATCGTGATCACCATGATCAACCTGAATAAACCCTGGCAGCAGGAAGAATATCAGAAATTGGTGGAAGCTTTTGAAGGGCTGGATGTTTATGTTTATCTCAAGAGCCAGGATCAAATGTGGTATGAAGATAATAAACAGACCACCGCCTCCATCCACTGGCAGGAATTTTGCCAATTCCCCTGGTCATCCATGACGGTCAAATCGAATGGTGAATGTGCCCAGTGCGTCGAAGACTTTAACAATGAGATCATCCTGGGCGATACCCGCACCCAAAGCCTGTACGATATCTGGAATGGTGACGCGTATCAGAGCTTCCGTAATGACCACTTCAAGTTAACACGCGGAATCAAGTGTACAGAACAATGTGATATGCACTTGATTGGCACTTACTTAGCTAAGTAAAGGAACATATGAGATATTCAGTCAAAATTGGTGAACGAATTATTGGTGATGACCAGCCCGTCTACATCGTTGGTGAGATTGGTATCAACCACAACGGCGATCTGGAAGTTGCCAAAAGCCTCATGCTGGCAGCTAAAAATGCTGGAATTGATGCTGTCAAATTCCAAAAGCGAACCCCCGAGCTTTGTGTTCCACTGGAACAACAAGGTCAAATGCGCGACACCCCCTGGGGTTACATCACGTACCTTGATTACCGCTACAAGGTCGAATTTGATGAAGCTGCTTATAATGAGATCGATCGTTATGCCAAAGAATTGGACCTCGATTGGTTTGCTTCTTCCTGGGATATTCCCTCTATCAAGTTTATTGAGAAATTTAACCCGGCTGCCCACAAGATCCCTTCCGCTTTACTGACTGATAAGGAACTTCTGCGCGCGTACCGCGCAACGGGAAAACCAATCATCCTTTCGACCGGCATGTCCACCATGGAGCAAATCAGGGAAGCAGTTGACCTCTTAGGGGAAGAAAACCTGGTCTTGTGCCACACCACCAGCTCCTACCCCTGCCCACCGGAAGAATTGAACCTGCGCATGGTCCAAACCCTACGCGCCAATTTCAATTGCCCTATTGGCTATTCGGGACACGAGGTTGGTTTGGTCCCAACCGTCGTTGCTTCTGCCCTGGGTGCCTGCCTGGTGGAACGCCATATCACCCTTGACCGGGCAATGTGGGGGTCCGATCAAAGCGCTTCAGTGGAGCCGCAAGGAATTGCCACACTGGTCAAATATATCCGTGTGACCGAAAAGTCACTTGGTGACGGCGTCAAAAAGGTCTACGACAGCGAGCAATCTTCAATCAAAAAACTACGGCGGATCAGCCAGTAAAATGAACCCGACCAGCATTTTCAGCCGGCTGCGAAACCGGGCAAAGAGCGAAGCAACCCGACGCAAGAGCTATTCCGACCTGCGAGTTATGTCGCGCATAGTTCGCGAGCATGCGCCCGCATCGGTTCAACAGCCGATCATATTCTTTGATGCTTCCACCCGCCTGAACGGCTTAAGCCTGAACGCTGGTTTTGCTATTTTGAGTGCCTGGTCCTTGGACCTGCAGGGTGTGCCTGTTATCCATTTTGTTTGTTCAGCAGGGTTGAAACCCTGCCTCCTGGGGACCAGCCGCAAAGATGCTCATGCCGCTCCGCCTTGCGCTGTCTGCCTGAGGCAGTCTGAAGCCACATTTTCGAACAGCCAGGTCAGCCATTTCAATTACCAACCCAATTCTGACCTTGACGAAAATCTGGCAGCCCTGGATTTACCTCGACTAATGAAATTTGAATACCAGGGCGTCCCCTTAGGTGAGCTGGTTTTGCCTTCCGTCCGCTGGATCCTGCGTCGGCATCACCTGCTTGATGATCAATACACCCGGGATCTGTTCAAAAACTACCTGAGGTCAGCCTGGTCGTTGGCGGGGCAATTTGAAAAACTGCTCGAAGAACGCCAACCTCAGGCGGTGGTCGTATTTAATGGCATGCAATATCCCGAGGCAACTGCCCGCTGGCTCGCCCGCAGGCGCGGTATCAGGGTGGTTAGCCACGAGGTTGGCATGCAGCCGCTAAGTGCCTATTTCACAGATGGGGATGCCACGGCTTATGACCTGGATATCCCAAAAGATTTCCAACTTGACCCGGCTCAAAATGAAAAGCTGGATGCTTACCTGACCGCCAGGTTCAAAGGCGATTTTCATATGGCAGGTGTGGAATTCTGGCCTGAAGTGAGCCAGCTCAGCCCGGCATTTATCCAGTTCGCCAAAGCATTCAAGCAGGTTGTGCCAGTTTTTACCAACGTCATCTTTGATACCAGCCAGCCGCATGCCAATGTGATTTTTGAGGATATGTTTACCTGGCTCGACGATATCCTTGCGGTAGCCAAACACCACCCAGAAACGCTTTTTGTTATCCGCGCTCATCCTGATGAAGCCCGGGCTGGAAAAGCCAGTGAGGAATCAGTGGCAGAGTGGGCGCAGAAACGCCAGGTTGAGCTTGAGCCTAACCTGCGTTTCATTCCACCCCAGGTATTTATCAATTCTTATGACCTGATCAGGATGGCAAAATTCGTCCTGATCTATAACTCCACCATTGGTATGGAAGCATCCATCCTCAGCGCTGGGGTACTTTCAGCGGGTAAAGCCCGCTACACTGCCTCCGATGTGGTCTGGTTTCCTCCAGACAAATCTGCCTATTTTGCGCAATTGGATGCATTGCTACAAGCTGATCACGTTGATGTACCGGAACATTTCAAAGCCAACGCCCGGCGCTTCCTGTATTGGCAGCTCTATCGCTCCTCCCTCAGTTTCGAAGAATTCCTCGAGCCGGATGGTATTTGGGCTGGTTATGTTAAATTGAAAGAATTTGATTGGCAAAGTCTCCTTCCAGACCATTCGGAGACTATGACAGCGGTCAGCGATGGGCTTTTGCGCAACGGTGACTTTATGCTCAAGGAGGAACGAGAATGACATTAGAAAGAATCGTTGCCCTGGTACCCATGCGCCACGACTCAAAACGTGTGCCTGGAAAAAATTATCGACTCATGTGCGAAAAACCTCTCTACGCCCATATTATTGAGACCCTTTTGAGCTGCTCTGAGATCGCCGAGGTTGTGGTAGATACGGATTCACCCACCATTATTGACGGTTTGTCAAAGAATTACCCACAAGTCAAGGTCTTGCTGAGACCGGAAGACCTGCGTGCCGATACAACCCCTACCAATGAAATATTGGTGTACGATACTGCTCAAGTCCCGGCAGATCTCTATCTGCAGACCCACTCCACCAACCCGCTGCTCAAAGCCGGCACGATTTCCCGGGCTATCCAGCAACTGCGCGGGCTCTACCCGGAATATGACTCCCTTTTCAGCGTCACCCGTCTCCAGACCCGCCTCTGGGATCAACTTGGAAGAGCTGTCAACCATAACCCGGCGGTTCTCTTGCGCACGCAGGACCTCCCTCCGATCTATGAAGAGAACTCCTGTCTCTATCTTTTCACCCGGGAGTCACTGCTCACCCGCCGTAACCGTCTGGGAGACCGCCCGCTCATGTTCGAAATGGACGCCCGCGAAGCTACCGATATCGATGAAGAAATTGATTTCGTCATCGCTGAAACCTTAATGCAAAAACAAAACTAACCGAGGTATTATGAGAACTGTTCTGATTACTGCACCTTACATGATCCCCTCCATGGATCGTTTCACCCCAATTCTGGAGTCTTTTGGTTTGAAGGTAGTCATTCCAGAAGTGGACGAAAGATTTGAAGCTGACGAATTGCTGCAATTTGCCGGTCAATATGAGGGCACAATTTGTGGCGATGACCGTTATACTGCCGAAGTGATTGCTGCAAATGCGGCAACCCTGAAGGTGATTTCAAAATGGGGTACTGGAGTGGATGCAATTGATGCTGAAGCGGCTGAAAAGTATGGCGTTATGGTTGGTCGCACCCCCAATGCTTTCACCGTGCCTGTTTCTGAAAGCGTGATGGGCTGTATGCTTAGCTTTGCTCGTAATATCCCTTGGATGGATGACGCTATGAAGGCGGGTGAATGGAAGAAAATTTCCGGTCACACGCTAATGGAATCAACTTTGGGCGTAATTGGCGTTGGTAATATCGGCAAAGCTGTTATTCGACGTGCCCGGGCCTTCGGTATGAAAATTTTAGCAAATGACATCATCGAAATTGAACCAGATTTCATTATTGAGCAGGGAATTGAGATGACCAGTTTGGAAGATTTGCTGGAGCGAGCGGATTATATCAGTCTGAATGTTTCACTCAATCCCACTTCTTACCATCTGATCAATGTCGAAGCTCTGGCACATGTGAAGCCATCCGCTGTCTTGATCAACAGCTGCCGCGGGCCGGTTGTGCATGAAGAAGCCTTGATTGCAGCTTTGCAAATGGGGCGTTTGCGCGGCGCCGCGCTGGACGTTTTTGAAGAAGAGCCTCTACCGGCTGATAGCCTGCTGAAAGCGATGGACAATGTCTTGCTCTCCCCCCATAACACCAACAGCAGCCCCTTCTTCTGGGAACGTATTCACTGGAACTCGATTCGCAACCTCTTGATCGGTCTGGACATTCCAGTTGGAGACATAAATAGCCTGAAGGCGATGGAAAAGAAAGTGTAGTTAGATTAACTCAGTAATTAAAAACGCTGAGAATAGCGAAGTAAAGGATTTATATGGTTGAGAAATCGAAAACAGTCTTGCTAACAGGTGCCGCTGGTGGTGTCGGGCGGGCGACGGTTGCTTATTTCAACCAGCGCGGTTTCCGTGTGATTGGGGTCGATCGTCTGCCAAAATTTGATGAATTCCCAGAGGATGGACTCTACATTCAAGCGGATATCTCTGTGCCCGAAAACCTTGAAATGATCTATTCGAAAGCCGACGCCTTTTCACCTACCCTTGATGTACTGGTCAACAACGCTGCCTACCAGGTCACCAAACCGCTTCTCGAGACCAGCGTGGAAGAATGGGATGCTGTCATGGGCTCGAACCTGCGATCCGTATTCCTGGGTGCTAAACTGGCTCACCCGCTGCTCAAAGCAGAGGGTGGCGGGGCGATCGTCAATGTTTCTTCAGTTCACGCCGTGGCAACTTCTGCTAATATAGCCGCATATGCTGCCAGTAAGGGCGGTCTGCTCGCCCTCACCCGCGCCATGGCGATCGAATTCGCGCCCGATAACATACGCGTGAATGCCGTCCTTCCTGGTGCGGTCGATACTCCCATGCTGCGGGCTGGTTTTCACCGTGGTCGTGCTGGTGAGCCTTCTGAAGAAGCCCAGTTAGCGGCTCTGGCTGCCAAAACTGTCAATGGTCGGGTTGCTAACCCTGAGGAAATTGCTTCGGTAATCTATTTCATGGGCGACAATTCCGCCTCAAGTTTTATTACCGGGCAGGGTCTGCTTGTGGATGGCGGCGCAACCTGCCGTTTGAGTACAGAGTAGGATTCCCCAATGACCAGTACTTTTCAAAAGCGTTTTATGGATATTGCCCGGCGGGGGTATGATGGCTTGCGCCGCTTACCGGAGCTGCCAGCAGCAAACTGGCACCCCTGGCGTAGAGAATCCAAACGCCGCCTGGCAGCCCTCAAGGATACTCACAAGGGTGAGCGTTGTTTTGTGGTGGGCAATGGACCTTCCTTGAAAAACACTGATCTCTCCAAGCTGGCAAATGATTTTTGCATCGGCATGAACCGCATTTTTCTGGCGGTTGATGAGCTCGGTTTTTGCCCGGATATCCTGGTTTGTGTCAACGATCTGGTGGTTGAACAGTCGATCGAGGAGTTCAACAACTTGCAAATGCCTAAATTCTTCGCCTGGCGTGCGCGCAAATGGCTGACGATGGATCCCTGGATGCATTTTATCTACACTTCTTATACCTCGCCCAAATTTTCAAAAGATGTTTCCGGTCGGGTCTGGGAAGGCGCAACAGTCACGAACGTCTGCCTGCAGCTTGCCTATCACCTGGGCTTCAGCGACGTCATTTTGATTGGTGTCGACCACAGTTTCGCTACCAAGGGCAAACCCAATACCACCATTCAATCCCA
>WOZC01000118.1:23496-24888 GCA_011620465.1 Anaerolineaceae bacterium
TCTCCTGACCGAGCACACGGTCTCACCGAAGGTGTCCAGTGCGACTCCGTCACAGCGAGACCCCGTTGCGGTTTTTTCATAAACCTTGAACCGCCAAAAAGAGGGTGTGGCAGTCTGCAGTTGTTCGGTGTCCGTCTGCAAGTACTTGTGACGTCAGGTTGAAATTCGCAACCTGACCTACCGCTAAGCATTACTGTTATAACCGTAAACCCCGAACTTCAACTTCATATATAATTCAACTATGCCCTCCCAACCACTGGTCTCCATCATCACCCCATCCTTCAACCAGGCGTCCTTCCTCGAGCAGACACTGCTATCTGTCCTGGAACAGGATTATCCCATTATCGAATACTGGGTCATCGATGGTGGTTCGACGGATAACAGCCTTGAAATTATTAAGAAATACGAGCCCAGACTGGCAGGGTGGGTTTCAGAGAAAGATCGCGGGCAGGCAGATGGCGTCAACAAAGGCTTTGCCAAAGCCACGGGCGAGATCATCGGCTGGCTGAACTCAGACGACCTGTACTACCCGGGTGCGATTGCAAGTGCTGTAGAGGCTTTTCGCCAGCACCCCGATGCCAGCTTTGTTTTCAGTGATGTTGAGTCAATCGACGAGCACGGCAACGCTTTCAATTTAATGCGCTATGGCGACTGGAAACTGGCAGATCTCATGACCTTCAAGATCATCGGTCAACCCGGCGTTTTCCTACGGCGCGAAGTAATGGAACAAGCCGGTTACCTCGACTTGAATTACAACTACCTGCTGGACGTGCAACTCTGGCTCCGGATGGCAGCTATTGCCGAGCCTCAACACATTCCCGACAAAGTGTGGGCAGCAGCGCGCATGCATTCTGACGCAAAAAACATAGCCCATGCTAAAGAGTTCGGCGAAGAAGCGTTCCGAATCGCCCGGTGGCTTGGCGAAGATCAAAGGTTTTATCCACTGAGCGCTAAAATCTTCAACCAAATCTGGGCTGGGGCGCATCGTCTGAACGCTTTTTACCTGGTTGAAGCCGGGCAATACAAACCAGCTTTGCGATCGTACGCGAAAATGTTGCACCTGTCACCCTCCGCAGCTCAAGGCACCTTCAAACGAATGGGATTTGCAGTCCTCGGTGCTCTCGGTGTCCAAAATATTCACGAGCGGTATTCCCAGTGGCGGTTACAGTGTTATCAAAAAAAGCAAAAACAAGAAGATGACAATGACTGAGTATCCGCTTGTCTCCATTATTACTCCCTCCTTTAACCAGGCGCGCTTCCTCGAAGAGACCATACGTTCTGTCCTGGAGCAGGATTACCCCAACATTGAATATATCATCATCGATGGCGGTTCCACTGATGGCAGCCTGGAAATCATCCAAAAATACGCCGACCGCCTGGCATACTGGCAGA
>WOZC01000096.1 GCA_011620465.1 Anaerolineaceae bacterium
CTAAGCACCAGATGCTGGTCAACTTCAGCGATGGCACCAGCTTGAGCACTTCTGTGGCGATGTATGGCGGCGAGGTTTGTTGGGAAAAGTCCTCCACATGCGATACCAGCAATTACCAAACTGCCTTGAGCAAGCCATCTCCACTTACGGACGCATTTGATGAAGCCTATTTTCAAAGATTGATTGCGTCTGAAACTGTACAGAAGTTGCCACTCAAAGCTGTACTGGCAACCGGGCAGCACATAGTGGGTTTGGGAAATGGATGTTTGCAGGACATTTTGTGGGTAGCAGGTCTGCATCCTCGCTGCATGCTCAACACATTGACGAAAAATGAGATCGGATGGTTGTTTTTAAGCATCAAGGACACACGCAAAGAGATGACTGAACTGGGTGGGAGAAGCATCTCGAAGGATCTTTTGAGACAGCCTGGCGGCTACCAGGTGCGGATGTGCGCTGATACAAGGGACAAGCCTTGTCCGCGCTGCGGCTCTGAGATCCGCAAGGAAGCCTATATGGGTGGGAACGTCTACACCTGCCCGACCTGCCTGCCGGTTTAGGACGATGCGAAGTAAAAACCCCTGGAGAGAAATCCAGGAGTTTGTGGTTTTACACTCTCAAAGTGATTCTTCTATCTGAATGTCATGGGTAAGTAGATGAAGTTCAGAACCACCACATTGTAAGTGACATTGACTTTCACCGTTTTAGATTGGTATCCTCCACCATCTGAGACAGTTTTTGATTCTTCCAAGTTGGGAAAGGTGTGTTTTCAAACTTGTCGAAAGTTAAATAACAATCCAAACTTAATAATTTGCCTGCCGCTGGTCCTTACGAAGCACTCTGAGGATGCTTATCTTGGTTGGATGGTTGAACGGTGCCGGGTCCGCAGGTGGTTGTTCCTGGATGGTACCTGGATAACCGGTGATATCAGCTGGAATTTCGACCATGCTTTCCAGAGAAACGTAACCCGTTTTTGATAGTTCGCTGATTTCATCGATGATCTGTTTCCCGGGGACATACAGGGCGTTATTGATCACGATAAGACTGCCCTGGTGCGCTACCAATGGTCTGACTTTATTGATCAATTGGACATGTTGCTGCTGCAAGTCAACCTTGCCAAAGCGTGTGCTCGAAAAGAAGGGAGAATCAAGAATAACAAAGTCGAAAAGGTTATCCAATTTTTTAAGAGCATTGATCGCGCTGAAGAAATCCCTTTTGATGAGGCACATCTCCTGGCGAAAATTGTTTAAATTGCGCGACCGCTCTGCCAGCGCGAGTGCCTCACCATTCAGATCGGTCTGGACGACTGCTGCTGCCCCTCCTGCCAACGCTGCGACTCCCAGTGAGCCAGTGTAGGCAAAACAATTCAAAACGGATTTGCCCTGGCTATTTTGCATCAGCCAATCGCGCAGGTTGCGCGTGTCCAGGTAAAAGCTGTCATCCTGGTTCAGGCGAAGGTCGATGGCGTAATGGATGCCGTGCTCGGAAATCTCCTGCGGGAGCGTTTGCCCTTGGATTAATTGACCTTTTCTTGCCTCAGGGTCATTCGAATGACGGCTTTTCAGTAAAATCGACTCGATTCCGGAGATTTCTGTAGAACTGAATTGCGCAATTAGATCGATTGTAGATTTCAGGCTTTCAGGTTGGCGGCTGTGATTACTGATCAGGAGTGTATTGGCATAACGGTCAATTACCAGGCCGGGTAAGCCTTCGTAGAAACCGTTGAACAGGCGATATGCATAACAAGAGAGCAGCGTAGGATCTTCCTGGCGAGCATGGAGGCATAGTCGCAGTTGGTTTGTGAAGTCCATTTCTTTCATATTAATTTAACCTTCTGTTTATTCTACAACGAATGTAGAAGAATGCATTATTTCTTGAGAAAACTTGAATTAAGATGGATACACAACAAATTCCTATTTGATTGCACTTTCTTTAATAGAAATTGTTATAATCCAATGAAGATTTTAAACCTTGGGAGCAAACGATGAGTGAATTCTTTAAAAGCCAAAATCCGTATATACAGACTCTTCTTGCCACGCTCTTTACTTGGGGAATGACTGCCTTGGGTGCAGCTGTTGTCTTCATAGGGAAGAAAGTGAACCAAAAATTACTGGATGGCATGTTAGGGTTTGCTTCGGGTGTGATGATCGCCGCTAGTTTTTTCTCATTGTTAGCTCCTGCTATTGATTTGGCTGAGGGGGGTGCTGTTCCTTCATGGGTTCCGGCTGTTTCTGGCTTTTTATTAGGAGGTGGGTTCCTCTATGCGGTCGACAAAATATTACCCCATCTGCATCCTGGAGAGCAAAAGCCGGAAGGGGTAAAGAGTTCATGGCAGCGTAGTGTCCTGTTGGTTTTAGCAATCACCCTGCATAATATCCCGGAAGGATTGGCAGTTGGGGTGGGTTTTGGTGTCGCGGCAGTGGGACTCGAAAACGGTTACCTGGCGTCAGCGATCGCGCTTGCCCTGGGTATTGGTCTTCAAAATTTCCCTGAAGGGATGGCGGTTTCGCTCCCCTTACGCAAGGAGAATATAAGCCAAAGAAAAGCCTTCATGCTTGGTCAGCTTTCTGGCATTGTTGAACCAATTTCCGCCCTGGTAGGGGTTTGGGCAGTATCGATGATGCAAGGGCTGCTGCCTTATGCGCTTTCATTCGCCGCAGGCGCAATGATCTACGTGGTCGCAGAAGAACTTATTCCTGAATCGAAACGTTCGGCAGCACAAGGTCATTCTGATATTCCTACGATCGGTGTAATGTTAGGATTTGCGCTGATGATGCTGTTGGATATTGCGTTGGGTTAGGCTGTAGGTTTGTTCCAAACCTGGTAGAGGGCAAGATCGCCCTCTTTTCCATCTGAAAAGAATTCATCTTCCAACTTGAGCGCAACTGAAATACCGTTTGCTACGAGGGTGTTGGAGTCGTAATGATGGACGTAGCGATAACGAGGTAGCTGGCTGGGATCTGCGCGCCAGTCCAACAGAAGGTCGTTTTCACTCAATCCTTGCAGGTTTTCTTGAAGGATTGACCAAGGTTGGATGCGAGTGCTTAAGCGTCTGTTGTTTTTGACTTGCCAAGTAGACAAGTAAAACTTGCCACCCATCACCAGGCTTTGCCTTGCAAACCTGAAGAAACTGTTCAGGTAAGGTTCAACAGGAAAGTGATGGATCACAGCAAAACAAGTAATAGCGTCGAAATCTGATTGGGTTGACAGGTTCTCGATCTGAGCGGAGAGATCAACCTTTCTGAATAAAAACTGGTCAGTTTTATTTTCAGGGATTGCTCTTTTTGCGTCTTGTAAAAGGGATAGGCTGTTATCAATACCAAGATAATGACCTGTGAAACCTGCTTTAATGAGAGCTTGAGCAAGGTTTCCGTTTCCACAGCCCAAATCCAGTAAGTTTTCAGAATTTAAAAGCTGTGGAAGCAAACGGCAAATTCCTGGTTGAATGGAATAGCGTGTCGAAGAAAAGGACTTCGCATAGGTATCATAGAAATTTTGATTTAGTTTCAGGAGAAAATCTTGTGTCTCTTGGTTCATTAGTTTGATTTTATCAGGTGTGGCAGAACGTAAGCTGAATTTAAAAACCAAATCCATACAGCAAAGAGATTTACCCGGTTTGGAATCTACTTGACCTTGATGTAGAATAACCCCATATGACAGAAGACGAACGCGAAATTTGGCGCCAGAAGCGGCAGCATTCTGATGAGGATATGGTGCTGGCGTATAAGATCCTTGATGAAATCAAGCAAGGAGCAGAACCACGAAGAGCCTTGCGCTCAAACCCCTTACCTGGAGGTCGAGGTTTCTTAGCCAAACACGCCCTGGTGGCAGCTTATCACGAAAAGGTAGCGCTTGGCGAATGGGAAGATGACCCGCTTCTCCTGGCTAAAATTCGGATGAAGCCTATCCGAACGCTGTCTGGCGTAACTACAATCACAGTTCTGACCAAACCTTATCCATGCCCGGGAAAGTGCATTTTCTGCCCTTCGGAAGAAGGTCTGCCCCAAAGCTACTTATCTGACGAGCCCGGTGCCAGACGCGGAGTCGAGCATGCTTTTAACCCCTACACCCAGGTCTCGTCACGACTGAACGCTTTGCACGAGGTGGGTCATCCGACGGACAAAATTGAGTTGCTTATCCTCGGCGGCAGTTGGACGGCTTATCCCGCCAGTTATCGCGAATGGTTCATCCGCCGTTGCTTCGAAGCCCTTAACCAGGAAAATCCAAATGATGAGCAGGGTGAGGTAAGCCTTTCTGAGGTTCAAAAAACGAACAGCCAGGCGCGCCACCGCAATGTTGGTCTTGTAGTTGAAACAAGACCCGACTTGATAACCATCGATAATTTGATCGAGATGCGCAGGCAGGGAGTCACCAAGATGCAGCTGGGGGTCCAGAGCATGGATGACCGCGTTTTGGAATTGAATCAACGCGGGCACAGCGCTGAAGAAGCCGAAGATGCCATTCGCATGGTAAGAGCAGCTGGATTTAAGGTCGTCGTCCATTGGATGCCGAATCTTTTAGGTGCAACCCCTGAATCTGACCGGGAAGATTTTGCCCGGTTGTGGCGGGAAGGCGGCATTAACCCTGACGAATTGAAAATTTACCCATGCCAACTACTTCGCAATGCTGAGCTTTACCAATATTGGCAGCGTGGTGAATACACACCCTACTCAGAACAAGAATTGATTGATTTGCTGGCTGACATCAAACCGACAGTTCCGCGCTTCTGCCGGATTAACCGCGTCATCCGCGATATTCCCTCCAACCATGTTGTGGAAGGAAACCGCAACACCAGTTTACGCCAGGATGTGGCTTTGGAAATGGAAAAGCGAGGCAAAGCTTGCCAGTGTATCCGCTGTCGTGAAATTCGCAAGGGCAAGATAGATGACCGAAACCTGGTTCTGGATGATCAGGTTTACAGAGCAGGTTGGGCGGAAGAACACTTTCTTTCCTATAATACACAGGATGATCACATTCTTGGATTTCTTCGCCTTTCCCTCCCCAATAATGCGCGTATTTTCCCTGCAGATGAACTTCAGAACGCGGCTATCATCCGTGAGGTGCATGTGTATGGGCAGTCGATCGAAGTGGGAAGCGAGGGTTCGGGTTCAGCGCAGCACCGCGGGTTGGGCAGTAGTTTAATCGAAAAAGCAGCGGAAATCGCTCGCTCGAAAGGTTATCAAAAGTTGACTGTTATCTCGGCGGTCGGCACCCGTGAGTATTATGCGGCGAGGGGGTTTGAATTGGGCGAGCTTTACATGGTGCGAGAGATATAGTGTGTAGTTGTAGGGGCGGGTTCTAAACTCGTCCTTAGACTTGTGAGTGTAAAAACCCTCTCTTTGGAGAGGGTCCGTGAACGAAGCAAACGGGGGTGAGGGTCACGTTATTGGTTACCAAGGTGCAATTCAACTTCAAGAAAAACCGGTTTATCCTAACCAGGATAGGAAAAGACTCGATTAACACAATACATACCTCATCCACCACTTCGTGGTCCCCACCTGCCCTGACTTGTCATGGGTTCTCCAAGGAGAAGGTTGTAAGGAACAAAAATAGCCGGGTTGAATGATCACAACCCGGCTTGTACTACACTTACATCATCCACGGTAAGTTGTAAACTACTACCCGCTTTTGTGAGGCATAAAACCCATAATACGGGCGGCAAAAGAGGCAGTATTCAACGACTGCAGCCAAACTTTACCAGGACCTTCCAAAACGCTGAGGAACAAACCTTCTCCACCAAATAAGATGTTGGTGAAGCCCTTTACCGTCTCTACGTCATATTTGACGTCGGATTCAAAAAAGGCGATATTGCCCGTGTCGACTTTGATGCGTTGACCGGGTTGCAGATCGATTTCCACAATAGAGCCGTCCAGCTCAAGAAAAACAATGCCTTCTCCGCTGAGACGCTGCATTATGAAGCCTTCACCACCGAAAAAACCAGTCTTAAGTTTATTGACGAATGTGGAGAGGACTACACTCGGTTGAGCGCAAAGGAAAGCGGATTTTTGGGCTATATATTGCTTTCTTCCGTCCAACTGCAAGGCATGGATTTCACCGGGCATAGCTGAGGTCAGGGTGATCTCAGCGCCGGCTTCCTTGGAGGTATAGGTAGCCATGAAGAGAGATTCACCGGTCAGCATGCGACCGAGACCTTTCATCAAGCCTCCGCGAACGTTGGTCTCCATTTGAAAATTGTCGGACATCCAACTCATCCCACCAGATTGGGTGTAAATGGTTTCCCCGGCATCGAGCTGCAAGGTTAAACCGGGTAATTTTTCGCCAAATATTCTGTATCTCATTATTTCTCCATTTTCTTAATCTAATCCAGAAGGGATCAATCTTCTGGTTTTCACAATAATTTAGCCTCTCAGGGAAGATCTGAAGCTTCAGTTGGGCGTTCAGTTGGTTGCTCCTGATGGTTCTCTACACCAAGTAGCAAGTTGCGTTGTTCGATGCGGGTGATCATGTCTACCCGGCGTTGATGTCGTTCGCCTTCGAAGGAAGCATTCAGCCAGCCCTCGGTGATGAGCGTTGCCAGTCCGCCTGCCACAACGCGAGCACCAAAGCAAAGCACGTTGGCGTTATTGTGCCGGCGGGCCAGGATGGCGGAGTAGGGTTCGCTAACTGCAGCTGCACGAATCCCCGGGAATTTGTTGGCGGCAATTGACATGCCAACGCCAGTGCCACAGATCAGGATGCCACGGTCAAATTGACCAGAGAGGATCGCTTTGGAAACCAACTCAGCGATACGAGGGTAATCCGCGCTTTCGCTGGTGAAGGTGCCAAAATCTTCATAGGGGATCATTCTGCTGTCAAGATAATTTTTGATTGTTTCTTTTAATGCCAGGGCTGTGTGATCACAACCAATTGCGATTTTCATGATTACCTCACATTTTGTTTGTAAAATTATAACTGTAAAGAAAATAGTGTAAATAGATATATCACCTTCAATCTGACTTTTTCTGAAATATTTATTATGCTTGTAAAGTCAAATGGATGACATTTCTCACTATACCATCGGATCGGCAATCGATAGAATACTTTTTGTATGTAGTGTGTTCTTTGAGCGCAATTGTCAGTAATTAATGCTGTTTAGAACTACTGGCGGAATGGTTTCACGCAAAGGGATAGTAGAAAGGCATTTGACAAAAATGATATTGGTTACAGGTGCTGCCGGGCATATTGGAAACGTATTGGTCAGGGAATTAATGCGACGAGGATATTCTGTCAGAGCCCTGGTGCTGCCCGGAGAAGATCGCAGTCCTTTGGTTGATTCCAAACCCGAAATCGTTGAAGGAAATATCCTCGATTATCCGGTGTTATTAGCCGCAATGACAGGTGCAGATGTAGTTTTCCATTTAGCATCACTGGTCGCACTAGTTCCGGAACAATACGCGTTGATGCAAAAAGTGAATATTGAAGGGACTGCTAATGTTATTAAAGCTTGCCAGGAAAGCGGCGTGAAGCGTCTGATCTACACCAGTTCGGTCCATGCCTTTGGTCACCCGGATAAAAATATGGTGATTAATGAGAGCCTGCCTTTTGACACTGAAATTGCAGGTGGCAGCTACGACCAAACTAAGGCAAAAGCTTCCAAATTGGTAGTGGAAGCTGCCAGGGCAGGGTTGAACGCGGTTTTACTCGCTCCTACCGGTGTTATCGGTCCCTACGATTTCAAAAGGTCTGAGATGGGCGAAATGACCAATTATTGGATGAAAAGTTCACCCACATTTAGCCTTGACGGTGCTTTTGACTTTGTGGATGTGCGGGATGTGGTCGATGCTCACATTGCTGCCATGGAGAAAGGTGAAGCCGGGGAGACTTTTCTGTTGCCTGGTCACCGCGTGAGTGTAAGAGAATATCGAAAGCTGGTCCAGGACGCATGTAGTGTATGTGGCAGAGAAATTTATGTGCCGATGAAGTTGGCACGCATTTTCACCCCACTGGCAGAATGGTTTTATCGCATTTCAAAGACCCGCCCTCAGTTTACCCGTTATTCGATTGACACTTTAATGAGCAATTCGGTGGTCAGCGGGAAGAAAGCAGTTGAGGTGCTGGACTACAATGTCCGTCCGATATTCGAAACAGTGCAAGATAGCGTACGGTGGTGGGAGGAAAACGGTCAGGTCGTCAAACCAAGCCTGCGCAATGTCTTACCAGCGAAATGAAGAGGGTTATTACG
Organism: Anaerolineaceae bacterium; assembly: GCA_011620465.1. Taxonomy (GTDB): domain Bacteria; phylum Chloroflexota; class Anaerolineae; order Anaerolineales; family Anaerolineaceae; genus Mesolinea. Next base: position 8,180 of record WOZC01000096.1, read on the forward strand.
GGGGACAAAACGGTAGGGCAATCTCATTGGTAAAATAGAGACTGCCACGATCCTTTGCCAAATAAATTTCAATCAACCCTCACTGCTCAATGGCAAAGGTTCTCGCTGTGACGGATAAAACTGTCCTTGCGAGAAGAGAAGCGAGGAGGCAATCTCAGTCTGTAGGGACCTTTGCTAAATAGTTACATCCAGCATAACGGTTATGCCACCAAATCAACTGTTTCCAGTTTCGATTTTCTGACAAACCGGACAAAAGTGGGTGCCGCGCTGCCCCACTTTTGTTTTTTCGATCGGATGTCCGCACCTGGGGCAGGGATTGCCTGTCTGTTGGTAGACCTGGAAATAATTTTGAAAATCCCCACCCCGATACACCCAGTCAATACTCGCCCCTTTTCGGTCAATCCCCTTGGTGAGAACGAAACGGATCGATTCGAGCAGGCTTCCAGCTTCAGAAAGCGTCAGGCTTTCACTTTGCCGAAGTGGGTGCAATTGAGCCTTGAACAAGGCTTCATCGGCATAAATGTTGCCGATCCCAGCCAGGAAACTCTGATCGATCAGGAGCGGTTTGAGCTGCCTGGAGCGCTGGTGGAGCATTTCAGCAAAGACATCTGATGTCAGTTGTTCGTCAAATGGTTCCGGACCAAGCTTGGCGAACAGGTCTTTGGTATCACGTAAGAGCCATACCCGTCCAAACTTACGCATATCGTTAAAGACAAGGCGCCAATCGGATTCGAAATCAAGCCAAAGGCGGTCATGCTTACTATCCCGATAAAGCGTTGTGCTGTCTTGAGGTTCAAGGTAAAGATCACCACTCATGCGTAGATGCACCACCAGGTAAGCATCACTGAGGAGGAGGACCAGGAACTTCGCCCTCCGGTCAACCGCCAGAATTTTTTGGCCAGGCAGGAAGGCAGAAAAAGTATGTGGATCAGGCTCCGCAAGCGTGCCAGGCCAGAATAAACTGACCTGGCGAATTGTTTGATTAAGAATCGATGGGCTTTTGTCAAAGCCCTTGATCAGGCGCTGGCGGATCGTTTCAACTTCAGGTAACTCAGGCAACTGCCAACCTACTCATTAAACATCGCTCCGACGCTCGAACCTTCATTAGCGCGCTTGATGACCTCGCCTAAAAGGGGACCGATACTGAGGATGGTGATTCGGTTGCCAAACAGTTTCAACTTCTCGTCCGGGATCGGGATGGTATTGGTTGTTAAAAATTGTTTTACTGGCAGTGCCGACAGCCGTTCCGCCGCGTTGGAGGAGAGGACCGGGTGGATAAAGACCACATAAACATCACGAGCGCCATTTTCTTTCGCGACAGTAACAGCCTCACAAATGGAACCGCCTGTGTCAATCTCATCATCAATGATCAAGACATCATGATCTTTCACATCGCCGATCAGATTGAGGGCTTCAGTGTGGTCTTCGTTGTCAGTACGCCGTTTTTCGATAAAGGAAAGTGGAATATCCAGTGCCTGCGCATAACGGCGACCGTGTTTGGCAAAACCAAGGTCAGCTGTCAGGAGGACCGGACTGTGCATTGTCTTAATTTGTTCCTTCAAGTACGGTTTCAAGATGTGATAGGCGGATAGAACATCTCCCGGCACATCAAAGAAGCCCTGGATCTGACCGGCATGCAAATCCATGGTGATGTAGCGGTCTGCACCGGCAATGACCATCATGTCGGCAACCAGCTTGGCAGTGATGGGCACACGAGGTTGATCTTTTCGGTCAGAGCGACCATAACACATGTAAGGGAATACCAGGGTGATGCGACCTGCAGAGTCGAGCATCAGAGTCTGCGCCATGATCAAAAGTTCCATTAAATTGCGGTGAACAGGTGTGGAAGTGGTTTGGATGACATAACAATCCTGACCGCGTACCGAGGAGTGCAATTTCACGAATAAATTTTCATTTGTAAACTCGTGAATATCCACGCCGCAGAGTTCCAAGCCCAGGTAGTCAGCAATCTCTTTCGCCAGATCCGGTGAACCGGTGCCCGCGAATAAGCGAATATCGCCATAAAGCGAACTGCATTCTCTTTTTCCTCCAGTCATGAAAAATCCTTCCTCCTACGGGTTTGACACCCAATCTGATTTGATGATACTCATAAAGTCGATGTCCCAATAACGTCCGCGATGAAAGCGCGCCTGGCGCATGGTTCCTTCGTAAACGAAGCCAACTTTTCGATAGGCTGCTTTTCCTCGTTCGTTGCCCTCATATACGCGCAAAAATATACGGTGAAGATTTAGTTCCTCAAAACCATACTGGCACATGCGGCGCATTGCTTCGGTACCGTACCCCTGGTCCCAATATTGCTTTTCCCCGATCATGATCCCGATTTCAGCCGACAGGTTGACCGGGTGAATGTTCATGAAAGAGAGATTACCGATAGATGTCCAATCATTACTGTCTGGTTGGCGAATTTCGATCACCAACGGCAGCTCCGTTCTCGGACCGGAGGAGACCCGTTCAAACCAGGCTTCTTCCTGGACGCGGTTTAGAACTGAAGAATGTTCCAGGAACTCACAGACTTCCGGGTCGTTCACCCATTTCAGAAAAAGGGGAATATCTTCACGTTCCGAGGCACGCAGGCGAATCCTCTCAGCATAAAGTATCGGCATTCTTACTCCTAAGGTTCCAGTCGGTTTGGTCCTCTGAAAAGATAAACAGCCTCACGGATGGAGGGCAGATCGAGCATGACCATTAATAAACGGTTCAGACCCATACCCAGACCTCCGTGGGGGGGACAGCCGTAACGGAAGTAGTTGAGATAGGTCTGGATTGGCTCAAGCGTCAGACCTTTTTGAATAGCCTGTTTGGCAAGCACTTCGTAGCGATGCTCGCGTTGGGCACCGGTTGTGATCTCGAGACCTCTGCCGAGCAAGTCAAAACTCTTGGTCAGGTTGGGGTTGTCCTCGTACAGCATATGATAGAAAGGCCGAACGGTGAACGGCCAGTCGGTCACGAAGACAAAGTCACTTCCGTAATTCTGCTTGACGTAATCTCCCAGTGCTCGCTCCGCTCCCGGGTCAAGATCGCCTTTTTTCTCTGGAGGAAGTTTGTAATCCATGCCTTTGAGAATTTGATAGGCTTCTGCCATGGTCATGCGAGGGAAAGGCGTTTGGGGTACTTCCAGGTTGACGCCGAAATGTTCCTGGATAGCGTCGTGGTGTTTCTCATTGACTACTTTATAAGAATGTGCCAGCCAGTTTTCGGCGAACGCCATGATATCTTCGTGGCTGTCGATCCAGGACATTTCAAAATCGATACCGGTGAATTCGGTCATATGTCTTGAAGTGAAGGATGGGTCAGCCCGAAAAACAGGACCGATCTCAAAGATGCGTTCAAAGCCAGCTGCCTGTGCCATCTGCTTATAAAACTGGGGTGATTGAGCCAGGTAGGCAGTGCGGTCAAAATATTCCACTTTGAAGAGTTCTGCGCCGCTTTCACTGGGCGTGCCCATGATTTTAGGGGAATGGATCTCGACAAAACCGTTTGCGAGCCAATAATCACGCATAGCTTGCTCAAGTGTGGTCTGCACCTCAAAAATGAGATGGTTACGTTCCCGTCTCAGGTCCAGGTAGCGCCAATCCAGGCGGAAATCCTGGTCAGGGAGGGTGTCGCTGAAAGGTTCGAAGGGAAGGGGCAGCTCAGCGTTATTTTCTACTTTGAGCGATTCCAACTGAATTTCGATGCCGCCGAGTTTGACTACTTCGTTTGCGACCACTTTGCCGGTCAAAGTAAGGGCAGATTCAGTTCCTAAGGTTGAAATGAGCTCTGCCAATTCGGGGTTGCCTTTTTTCCAATGAGCTACCTGGGCTAGACCGGTTTTGTCCCGGATGATGAGGAATTGCATACTTTTCTGGTCACGGAGGGTTTGCAGCCAGCCCTTTAGAGTGACCTGCTGATCAATTTTGTTCCTCAGGTCTTTGATCATTGTTCTTTCCATAATTTACTCCGAATAATGCGATTTTTTTGTAATTTGATTATACGTCAATAAGTTATCAACGGCAGCAGTTGGTGACATTTTTCGTGTGATGATCTTTTCCATCAAGTCATCGAGCACGCCTTCCGGAAGTTGTTCAAAGAATTCCTGTACTAATATTCCTTCTATGCGCTTTCGGACAAATTCACGAAGTGTCCAGGCTTCTTTCAACTGCCATCTCCTGGTGTTTTTGAGAAATTCCTGGTGTTTGAGGATTTCAATAACCAGTTCTTCGATACCGATGGACTCGCGTGCGATTGTTTTCAGCACTGGCGGCTGCCAAAGATTTTGTGGATAGTCTGATTCAGGGATTTCTTCTTTCGAAAGTGATTCTGCCAGTTTGTGTTTACCGGCAGAACTTGCCAGCGGGCGATAACCCATTTCGATCATAGACTTCAGGTAACGCAGACTCTGGTCTGCCCCGGGTTGGTCAGCTTTATTGACGACCAGTATGTCAGCAATTTCCAGGATGCCAGCCTTGATCGATTGGATATCATCACCAAGACCGGGAACATCAACAACAATGGTGGTATGAGCCAGGTTGACGATTTCCACTTCTGATTGACCCGCGCCGACTGTTTCGATCAGGATAAAGTCGTATCCTGCAGCATCAAAAACCTGGCTGAACGCTTCAGTTTGGCTGGAAAGCCCGCCTAAAGCACCCCGGGAAGCCATGGAGCGGATGAAGATGCCAGGATCACCCTGCAAATCGAGCATCCGAACACGGTCACCCAAGATAGCACCCCCACTGAAGGGGCTGGTGGGGTCAACTGCAATAATTGCTACACGCGGTTCACCCTCCAACTGACGCAATTGCTTCGCCAGGGCGTTGACCAGCGTACTCTTTCCTGAACCAGGGGGTCCAGTGATGCCGATTTTATGTGCTTTTCCGGTGAAGGGGAAGAGCTCGTCGAGCGCATGCAATCCGATTGGAGTGCTGTTTTCAACCTGGCTTAAAACACGAGAAAGGGCGATTCGGCTGCCCTCTCTCACGGATTTACTTAGCGACATTATTCCGCCTGTTTGACTTTGACTGCTTCGCGGATGTCCTTACAGACCTGGCGGGTGTCTGTACCTGGACCGTAGACTTTGTAAATGCCGGCATTGAGCATGCCCTGGATGTCATCCTCGGGGATGATCCCACCCAGGAAGACAAGCACGTTCTCCTGCCCATTTTCTTTAAGCTTTTTGAGGATTTGGGGTATCAGGGCGTTGTGGGCACCAGACAGGATAGAAAGCCCGATCACATCAACATCTTCCTGCAGGGCTGCTTCGCTGATCATATCAGGGGTTTGACGCAGACCGGTGTAGATGACTTCCATTCCATCATCCCGCAGAGCTCGGGCGATAACCTTGGCTCCCCGGTCATGTCCGTCCAGTCCAGGTTTGGCAATCAAAACTCTTATTTTCTTTTCGGTCATTTTCTCTCCAGTTCTTTCTGGATTATAACGTGACAAACAGTTTTTGAGCAGGTTTTTCTCAGGGTGGAACAAATCCGGCACCGTCACATTCTCCTCAACAAACCTTACATGGTCAATACAAACTTCTCCGTACCCAAAATTGCAACGATCTCACCGTAATATACACGGTGATAATCCTTCTCGGGGTATCTCAGCTCGATTTCCGGGTCAACAAACCGGGTAGGGTCGAAGTCGCTGCTGTAAATGGTGCGGCATTCAATGGTCAATTCAGCCTCTTCAAAACTGGGCGACTTCACTTTTTGCGAGGCGATCGCAGTCAGGTTGGTCTCAGCCAGCTTGTTTCCATCACGCCCTGAGCGGGCACCCAGGAAAGACAGTGTTTTTTTGAATTCTTGAGGAAATGCACTGACCGTGAAATCCTCATAATCTTCCATAAAACCGTATGTGAATCTGGTCGGTCTGACAACGACCTCAACGAAAGGCTTATTCCACATCGTACCAATGCTGCCCCAACCAATGGTCATCTCGTTAAAATCGCCAGCAGAATAATCACCCGCTGCCAAAAGCAGCGATTGACGATCGAAGAGGTAATGTGGATTGATCGAAAGATCAAAAGGATTGATTTCAAACTTTTGCATTCGTTAACTCCTTGGCGTGATTCATGGTCTCTATTGTAACCAATCGATGCTGTCTTCTCTACCCAACTATTTACCGGTTATAATTTTGACGATGATAGCCAAAGACGAAGACAGCATCCTGGCAGGCAGACGACCTGAAGACAGTGTAGACATGGCTTTGCGACCGACCACTCTGAATGACTTGATCGGACAGCAGGGAGTCAAGGACAACCTCCTCATCCAGATCCAGGCATCCAAGCAGCGTGGTGAAGCGCTTGAACATGTGCTTTTTCACGGTCCTCCGGGACTTGGAAAGACTACCCTGGCGCACATCCTTGCCTCCGAAATGGGAGTAAACATCAAGGTCACATCCGGACCTGCGATCGAACGTGCTGGCGACCTGGCTGCGATCCTGACCAATCTGCGGGCAGGCGACATCCTCTTCATCGATGAGGTCCATCGCCTGGGCAAACTTGTGGAAGAAATCCTTTACCCTGCCATGGAGGATTACGCCCTCGACATCATCATCGGCAAAGGTCCGGCGGCGAAATCTGTACGATTAAAACTGCCGCGTTTTACTGTGGTTGGTGCGACAACGCGCCTGGCATTGCTTTCCGCACCTTTGAGAGCACGCTTTGGGGCAGTTTACCGCATGGATTATTACGACCAGGAATCACTGGCAGCCATCATTCGCCGTGGAGCAAAGTTGTTGAAAGTGCCTTTTGAAGAAGATGGCGTCCAGGAAATTGCCAGGCGAGCCCGGGGAACTCCCCGTATCGCACTGCGCCTGCTTCGTCGGGTACGGGATTTTGCCGATGTACGGGCTGCGGGCACAATTACAAGGTCTGTTGCAGAGGAAAGTTTAGGTATGCTCAGCATCGATCCGCTTGGGCTGGACGAAATGGACAGACGTGTTCTACTGGCGATCATCGACAAATACGATGGCGGTCCAGTTGGTTTGAATACGATTTCGGCATCGGTCAGCGAAGAAGCTGACACGATCATGGATGTGGTTGAACCTTACCTGCTGCAATGTGGTTTTATTGACCGGACAGCGCAGGGACGGGTGGCGACCCAATTGGCATATCAACACTTCAATCGCGAGTATCACCCTTCAGCCAGTGCTCAGGCAAGCCTTTTCGACGAATGAAAACTGAAGAATTCAACTACGATCTGCCTGAGCATTTCATTGCCCAGATTCCTGCTGAACCGCGCGACCACTCCCGTTTGCTCGTTCTCAATCGACAAAACGATGAGGTTGAACACCGTCATTTTTTTGAAATCATCGATTTTTTGCAGCCAGGAGACTTACTGGTTGTTAACGAAACACGTGTCATTCCCGCCCGGCTTTTTGGCAAAAAACTGCCAGGCGGCGGCAGGATTGAAGTCTTGCTTCTTAATAAACTCGACGAACTGAGTTGGGAGTGCCTGGTTGGCGGTAGTGGAATGAGGGTTGGGCGCTTTTTCAAGGTTGAAAACGGACCAAGTGGTCAGGTTGATGTGGTTTTGGAAGGCTCCAAACGCATCGTGCATTTTACAGAACCGATTGAACTCTTTTATGACAAGGCTGGGCATACGCCATTACCTCCATATATCCATAATTATATCGGCGATCCGGAACGTTATCAGACAGTTTATAACCACACTCCAGGTTCAGTGGCGGCACCGACAGCAGGTTTGCATTTTACGCCGGAGTTATTGGCGAAAATCCAAGATAAAGGGGTGGGGCTGGCAAAAATTGAGCTGCGAGTCGGGCTTGATACCTTTGCTCCAGTAACTGAAGATGTGGTTGAAGACCACGTGATTCATCGTGAGTGGTGCCATTTGAGCGAGGAAGTTGCAGAAATGATCCGGCAAACTAAAGCTGAAGGAGGCAGAGTGATCGCCGTGGGCACGACCAGTGTGCGCACCCTCGAAAGTGCCTGCCAGAATGGTAAGATCGAGGCGTTCTCGGGCGAGACCGGTCTGTACATAACGCCTGGTTATAATTTCAGGTGTGTAGATGCAATGATCACCAATTTCCATCTGCCAAAATCGACCTTGCTGATGTTGGTTAGTGCTTTTGCTGGCAAAGAGAAGATTTTCCTTGCCTATGATGTGGCAAAAGCGGAGGGTTATCGTTTTTTCTCTTTTGGCGACGCGATGTTGTTGAAGTAATATTTTGATTTATTGGAATGCTCACGGAAACCTATAGGAAATGTTAGTCCACAAGTTCATTAGGTTACCCTACCTATGATAATAGTTTGGATGTACAACATCTACGCCAGAAAATATTGCAATGAAATCAAGGGTATAAATATATGATAACCTTGTTTCTGCTTCATCCCACAAGTCTTATCTCATGTTGATGGAGTGATAGGAGATGAAATGAAAAACGTAAAGTATATATTTGGAGTATTTACCCTCTTTAGTGTTCTGGTTTTCTCAGGTTGTGGAAAAAATCCAACACTGACTCCACAACCCATTGTGGCGACAGACCCGAATCACGCATCATGGCTTTCACAACAGTTGCAAATCACCCATTCTGACTTTACTATTGAATTAATCAGCGTAGTGCAAAATGGGGATGAGTTAGTTGTCACTTTGAAATATCCACTGCGAGACTGGAGAAACTGGTATATAAACAAAATCAACCTCGATATTGGCCATGAATTTAGCTATAGTAACCCTGGGACAAGGTTAAATGAACGGCTTTACCAAAAAGGAATGGATACCTTTTGTCTGCAAAAAGCAGTCGATTTTTTCGAAGAAAAATGTATTCCTTCATCCAGCATGGAACCTTACCAAACCGTTGATCTCATTTTTAGTGGAGTACCCGAAGTTGAAGAAGGAACACAGATTGACCTGATTATTCAAGAATGGTCGACTGCACCACGAAAATCAATGTATTGTGAAGATCTCCCCCTCTTATATATAGAGGAAACTGTGGCGCAAGAATTCCCGGGGTTAAGATTGGAATGTACAGAGAACGAGGTCAAGATTTCAAATGATATGGGATATTCAGATAACAGTGATGCCAAAGAAGCCGTCTCAGCATTGGTTGCTTTTGCTGCCGATGGACGTTTATCTGGATGGTGGGAGTTTGAATTCAATAAGATTACACAATAACAATGGGTTGAAATTGGCCATCTAATCTAAGATTACTTTACAAGGACTTCGGAAAAATTAACCTTAGGCTATTTGACGGAGACCAGTTGTCTAAAAAAGGTCTACTGACTTGAGATTAATCTTGGGAACTTTTACCCAATAAATAGTCGCAACAAAGAAAACAAGAGACGGCGTTAAGCAAATAAGCAAAAATTTTGTTACAGAATTTGGTATGCCATCACTGATGAAAATTAATGATTATTACGGGAGGAAGTTCCCTGATTTATTCACCCGAATTTCTGTAAAAAAACCTGAAAGTCGATTTTAATTTTACCAATTTCTAACACCCATAACGTAAACTACTCTTTGGAACATTAGTTGCACCATTTCATAATGATGCATATAACAGAAAATAGAGGAAAACAACATTATGATGCGTTTTGATAAATTTTCAGAGAGAGCACAGGATGCAGCAGCGCGAGCCGCTGAAATCATCCAACGTTATGGACACAATCAGATCGACTCTGAGCATATCCTTCTCGCTCTGATCGAACAACCTCAAGGATTTGTCACCCAAATCATCGAAGCCTTAAATGTGGTTCCAGGTGACCTGGTTGACCGCCTTGATAATATTTTGCGAAACACTCCCAAAGCTAACATTTTCGGCGGACCTGCAGGACAGGTTTTCCTGACACCACGCGTCAAGATGGTGGTCGATATGGCGAAAACCGAGGCAAACCGGTTGGGTGATGAATACATTTCCACCGAGCATCTCTTTTTGGCGATTCTGGCGGAACGGGGCACCCAGTTGTCGCGGACTCTGGAGGAGTTTGGGATCAACCGTACCAACGTTTTAGGGGTGATCCAGGAGCTTCGTGGGGGTCCCCATGCTACTCCACGCGGTAAATTTGAAGGGAATTACAAAACACTTGAAAAATATTCGCATAACTTGACTCAGGCGGCTCGTGAAGGCAAACTCGACCCGGTCTTTGGTCGTGAACCTGAGATCATGCGCCTAATTCAAGTCCTATCACGCCGCACGAAGAACAACCCGGTGCTGATTGGTGGAGCAGGGGTTGGTAAGACTGCTATTGTGGAAGGGCTGGCTCAAAAAATTGCGAACGACGAGGTCCCGGAAATTCTGGCAAACAAATTGGTTTACTCGCTCGATTTAGGCGCAATGGTTGCTGGAACTCGCTTCAGAGGTGAGTTTGAAGAACGACTCAAGACCTCCATTGAAGAGATCCAGGAGAGCGATGGTGAAGTAATCCTGTTCATCGACGAACTCCACAACGTCGTCGGTGCTGGCGCTGCCCAGGGCACAATGGATGCCTCAAATATGCTCAAACCTGCCCTTGCCCGGGGGGACTTGCAGTGTATCGGCGCAACAACGATCGATGAATATCACAAATATATCGAAAAAGATTCCGCCCTTGAGCGACGTTTCGCCCCAATTTATGTTGAAGAACCGAGCATTGAAGATACTGTCAGCATGTTGAAGAGCCTGCGCGACCGCTATGAAGCTCACCATAAAGTAAAACTTTCTGACGAAGCGCTTGAAGCAGCAGCCAACCTTTCAGCAAGGTACATGACCGGGCGAAAATTACCCGACAAGGCAATTGACCTGATGGATGAAGCTGCCGCAAAATTGCGTGTAGCATTATATTCCTTACCTGAAGATCTCAAGCAAGATCGTAAAGAGATCGATCGATTGCTCGCTGAGGAAGAAAAAGCAAGCCTGGACCGCGAGTACGAGTTGGCAGTAAAACTCAAATCAGAGCGTTTAAAACTCGAAGAGAGCTTTTACAAGCGGCAATCGACATGGGAAGCAGAGAACAAACTTGACGACGTTGTCGATGCCGACGACATTGCCGAAGTGATCAATCAATGGACTGGCATTCCAGTGACACAGTTATTGGAATCTGAAACGCAGAAATTGCTGCACATGGAAGACCGATTGCATGAACGTATTATCGGGCAGACTGAGGCTATCAAGGCTGTCTCAGACGCCATTCGTCGGGCTCGCTCTGGTCTGAAAGACCCCAACCGTCCTGTCGGATCATTCATTTTCATTGGTCCTTCGGGTATCGGCAAGACCGAATTAGCAAAAGCATTGGCAGAGTTTCTGTTTGATGATGAAGACGCGCTTGTGCGCCTTGATATGAGCGAATATCGTGAGCAGCATACAGCCTCACGTTTGTTTGGCGCTCCTCCTGGATACGTCGGTTATGAAGAGGGCGGTCAGCTGACCGAAGCCGTTCGCCGGCGCCCTTATCGCGTCATTTTGTTTGACGAAATTGAAAAAGCACACCCGGAAGTTTGGAACGCACTGCTGCAAATTCTGGATGACGGTCGTTTGACGGATGGGCAGGGCAGGGTGGTTGACTTCAAGAACACCGTGCTGATCATGACCAGCAACCTCGGCACTGAATTTGTCCGCAAGGGCGGCGCACTCGGTTTCCTGGCAGAAGGTGACGACTCTGAAGAGGTCAAGGACTCCCAGGCAAAGATTGAAAAGGCACTCAAAGATGCCTTCAGACCCGAGTTTTTGAATCGTATCGACGATATTATTACCTTCGCGCCTCTGTCCAAGGATGATGTGGTCAAGATTGTTGACCTGCAGGTAAAAGAAATCGTTGACCGGCTGCGCGGTTACGGTGTGAGCCTTGTGATCGATGATTCCGCAAGGTACTGGCTGGCGGATCAGGGTTACGACCCGCTCTTTGGTGCCCGACCGCTCAAGCGCGCTTTGCAGAAGTATGTTGAAAGCAAACTCGCCATCCGATTGTTGGAAGGTGATTTCAAGTCAGGCGACGTTGTACGGGTAAGCAAGGTGGAAGGGGAATCCGAACTTTCTTTTACGGCAGATGAAAAAGCCAGTGAGACAGTCGCCCTGGCTGAAGCCTTTACCGAAGAGCAACCATAGACTGGAAACCTGGTGTTGAGGTTGAGAAAACATGTCTTCTTCGAACGATAGTTTCACCCAATTCCTCCGGGAAAGCGCTATGTTCAGCGCACTTCCTGACGAGGATTTGCCAGCCATCGCGGATGCGCTGGTTAAGGTGGAACTACCAGCGGGCGAGATCCTTTTCGAAGAAGGCGAAGAAGTAGATGGATTATTCCTGGTCGAGACTGGTAAGTTGGTCGGTTTCGACCAGGAACAGCAATTCAGCCATTCCTACCAACGGGGGGATATTCTTGGGTTGGCGATAAGCAATTCAGGCAACCAACGCCAGGAAACGATCCAGGCGCAAACCAACAGCATGGTCTGGTTTTTGTCCGGAACGAATATTCATCAACTCAGCACGGACAGACCAGCGTTTGCTGAAACCCTCTCTGTCCTGGCTAATAGCCAGGTGATGATCCACCGGGTGCCTATGCCCTGGTTGGAGGCGGATGAAAAAGTGAGCTTGATCGCTCGCAAGCACCCCGTCTTTCTGCTCTTTGCACTGGCACCTCCCTTGCTGATATTTGCTGCCACTCTGATTGGATTAAGTTTTTTACCAGCTGAAAATGGGATGGCTGCCATGGTAGTCATGGTTGTCGCCTTTTTAATTTGTGCAACCTGGCTGCTCTGGAACATTAACAACTGGGCGAATGATTATTATCTGATCACCTCTAAACGCATGGTTTGGGTGGAACGGGTGTCCGGCTTTTATGAAAGCCGCCAGGAAGCCCCGCTAGCAACCCTCATCTCTGTGGGTGTCAAAACCACTCAATTGGGGGCCCTGATCGGGTTTTCTGATGTGATGGTCCATACCTTTATCGGCGATATCCGATTTGAACGGGTTGACCATGCAAAAGTAATTGGCAAGCTGATCGAGAGTTTTTGGGCAAAAAGCAAGCATGTTGACCTTGAGTTGGATGCCAGGGAAATTCGAAAAGCGCTGCGAGAGAAATTTGGCAAATCGCCAGAAGAGGTCACATCGAAAGAACTTGAAGAGGAATACGGCATCGAAAGTGAAATGCCATCTTATGAGATCAGCTTTTTTGAATGGCTTTTCAGCGACTTTTTGAAAGTTCGCTACGAAATTGGCGGCGCCATTACGTACCGAAAGCATTGGATCATTCTACTCAAGAAGGTGTTTCTATCATTCGTTGGCGCGCTGCTGGCTTTGGCGTTCATCATCGCGGTGGTCACACGCAACATCACATTTTTGAATTACGCCATGGCTCTTCCGCTTGGCTTGTTTCTGATGGTGGTGTGCATCGCAATAATAATCTATCAATACGTGGATTGGCGAAATGATATCTATCAACTCACTCCGAACCAGGTGATTGACCTGGATCGCAAGCCCTTTGGTCGTGAATCGCGACGGGCAGTACCATTGGAAAACATTCTCAGCATCGAATATGAACGCCGGGGGATCATCCCGATGATGTTCAACTTTGGCACTGTCTTTATCACGGTTGGGAACACGCAGCTGACCTTTAACAATGTCCATCAACCGTCAAAGGTTCAGCAGGATATCTTCAGCCGGATCGGAAAGCACTCCCAGGAAAAAGAGGAGCTTCAGACGCGTCAGGAGCGCGACCGCATCGCCCAATGGTTCAAAGTTTTCCAGGAAGAATCGAAAGACCTGATCGCCAGCCAAGATGTTACTTCACCTTTGAATCCACCACTCGGATAAGGTAGAATTGCCTTAGTTCACATTTGGGAGTTAGTATGGCATTAAAGGAAATTGTTACTTTTCCGGATCCATTTTTGCGCTTAAAGGCAAAGCCGGTAAAGAAATTTGATAAAGAATTACAGACGTTGATCGAAGATATGTTCGAAACCATGAGAAACGAGCCTGGCGTGGGTCTGGCTGCACCGCAGATCGGTGAATCGATCCGCCTGGTTGTGATTGAATACGCGGAAGAACCTGAAGACGAAGATGCTCCAGAACCGAAGCCCAAGCGCTATGTTTTGGTAAATCCTGAAATCGTTGAGAAATCGGAAGAAATGGTTGAGGGCATGGAAGGTTGTCTTTCCGTCCCTGGTCTGATTGGTCTGGTTAACCGGCACGAAAAAATCACTGTGAAAGCCCAGACCCGCCACGGCAAACCTCAAAAAGTGAAAGCCGAAGGCTGGATGGCACGCATCATTCAACATGAGTTGGACCACCTTGATGGTGTCCTATACATTGACCGTGCCAGCGAAGTTTACGAGCCTGTCTCTGAAGACGCGGACGAGTTTACCGAGTAATGTATCTCACCCGTCTTTCGCTGAATAATTTTCGCGTTTTCTCCCGTCTGGAACTTGACTTTCCCAGGCGGGTGATTTTATTCCATGGCGCGAATGCCCAGGGGAAGACGACGATTCTCGAGTCAGTTGCCTTTTTAGCGCTGTTTACTTCCTTCAGCGCCAGCGCAGACCGGCAATTGCTCAATTTTAACCTCCCGGAGAGTGAACCAGTTAAAGTTGGGCGAATCGTTGGCGAGTTCGAACGGGCAGGGCGCAAGAACACATTGGAGGTACGTCTGATACAAGAACCTAACGGCGGCAACGGCAGCAGCCGTTTTCGGAAAGAAGCCTTGCTCAACGGCGTTATCAGGCGTTTCAGCGATTTGTATGGTCAGTTTAACGCGGTAACTTTTATACCCCAGATGGCAAAAATCATCGAGGGCGGACCGGCTGACCGACGCAGGTATCTGGATGAGATTCTCTGTCAAATTGAACCAGGTTATTCGAAGCATCTACTAAGATATAGCCAGGTGATGACCCGTCGCAATGCACTCCTCAAAAGATTGGGTGAATTTGGTGGTCCAACTGATCAACTGGATTATTGGGACGGTCTGCTGGCAGAACACGGCGCCTACCTGGTGAGAGGACGAATCGGGATGCTTGGAGAATTGGAAAGCTTTGCCCGTCAGAGCCACGAGGAACTGACCATGCGGCGTGAGGTTTTCAGGCTCGAGTACCAGCCGTCGTTTGATCCAACACAGAGCCAGTCAGGGCAAATTTCTTTGCCGGGTGTGCAGCATTTGGCAGAAGCCAGCAGCATTGAAGTCAAGGATATCGAATTAGGCTTCGCAAAAGAGCTGCAAAAGCACAGGAAAGATGATATCCAGCGTGGTTCAACCAGCGTTGGACCTCATCGCGATGAACTTCGCTTTTTGGCTAACCAGGTCGATTTGGCGGATTTCGGCTCAAGAGGACAAATGCGAACGGCGTTGCTCTCGCTCAAATTCGCTGAAGTCGACTTGATGAAGCAGCGCAGTGGTGAATGGCCTGTGCTGTTGTTGGACGAGGTCATGGCAGAGCTGGACCCAATAAGAAGAGGAGCACTGCTGAGCTTGTTGGACAAGGTGGAGCAGGCCTTCGTGACCACAACGGATCTTGATATGTTTGAGCGGAAATTCCTGGATCTGCATGAGGTGTGGAAGGTAGAGCGAGGGGTAGTATCGAAGGAAACGCAGGTATGAAGGATAAAAGCGGCACGCGGGAATGGATTGCGCGCGGTCTGATAGGGATCGTATTGGGTATGAACCTGGTTTGCGCAATTGATTTTATTGCCCGACCAAATCTGTATCTTGCAGCCTATGAACTCAGCGGCGAGGTTGGTCGAGTTGTTATTATTGGCTTTGGGATCCTGTTCTTGATGTGGCAGGTTCCCTACTTTTTTGCCCTGTATCATCCCCGAAGGTTCAAAACCTCGCTGTTGCAGTCAATCTTGATGCAGACAATTGGATTTATTGGTGAAAGTTTGCTCCTTCGGACGATTCCTTCTGAACACGCCGTCTTACGTGGTTCTATTTTTCGCTTCGTATATTTTGATGGAGGTGGATTAATATTCTTGATCCTTGCCGCTTTGGTAGTTGGACTATCAGCCAATCCTACCGGTGTTCTCAGGCCGCACGAGAACTGACTGAGTATTTCTCTTCAGCAAATTGCCATTAGATATTGGTGGATTGCTCACGCGATCAACCTTCTACTTG
>WOZC01000018.1:0-19840 GCA_011620465.1 Anaerolineaceae bacterium
AGAAAAATGTTATAATAATTAGCGAATAACTGATAATTAAAATATTCGTTCTGGGTTATCCCCAATCACTCTGTCACCTTTTACAAATATGAACATTTTTATGACATCGAGATTGTGTTACACGTGCCTAAAACTGCGAAAAAAGGGCAGGTATTCCCTACGGACGGGTTTAGAAAGAGACTGAATTATGGAAATTATTGAACTTGAAAAACAAACCACAAAACAGCTTCAAAAAATCGCCAAAGACCTTAACATCGAGAATTTCAAGCGCCTCAAGAGAGACGGTTTGGTCGTGAAAATCGCCCAAAACTTCGCTGAAGCTGAAGGGCTTGAGATGAGCGGTGGTGTTTTGGAAATCATGAACGAGGGCATTGGTTTTCTACGCAGCAATTATCGTATTGGTCCGGATGATGTTTACGTTTCTCAGGCTCAGTTACGTCGTTATGACCTGCGCTCTGGCGACCTGGTTATCGGTCACGTCAGACCTCCACGCGAATCGGAAAGACATCATGGGTTGCTCAAAGTGGAATCAGTCAATGGACTTACTCCTGATGAAGCCCGAATGAGACCAAGATTTGAAGCACTCACACCCATTTTTCCCAACGAACTGCTTAACCTCGAGTATAATCCGATGAATCTCTCGACCAGAATGATCAACCTTGTCGCTCCGATCGGTGGTGGGCAACGCGCGATGATCGTTTCACCACCCAAGGCAGGAAAGACCAGTATCCTCAAGGATATTGCCAATGCCATCAGCATTAACCATCCTGAAGTTCGCCAAATTATGTCCCTGATTGGTGAACGTCCTGAAGAAGTAACTGATATGGATCGTTCGGTTGACGCCGAAGTGATTGCCAGTACATTTGATGAGCCCGTGCAGGCGCATGTACGCATGGCAGAAGTTTCGCTTGAGAGAGCGAAAAGACTGGTCGAAAACGGGCTTAATGTGGTTATCCTGATGGATTCGCTGACCCGCCTGGCGCGCGCTTACAACATGGTTGTAAACCCCTCCGGTCGCACCTTGAGCGGTGGTATGGACCCCTCCGCGCTCTATCCGCCCAAGCGTTTCTTTGGTGCAGCTCGTAACCTTGAAGACGGCGGCAGTCTGACCATCGTTGCAACTGCTTTGGTTGATACTGGTTCCAGGCTGGATGATGTCGTTTATGAAGAGTTCAAGGGTACCGGCAACATGGAATTGATCCTTTCCCGCCGATTGCAGGAACGACGTATTTTCCCAGCCATTGATATTGAAAAATCCTCCACTCGGCGTGAAGACCTTTTGCAAAGCCCTGAAATCTTGCAGCGTGTTTGGCTGATGCGCCGAATGTACCTGCAAATGGTTTCCAACCCTCCCCAGGGAGCTGGTATGGATAGTGCTGTGGCAACAGAAGCCATCTTACAAAGAATGGAAAAATCAAAGACGAATGTGGAATTTCTGGAAACTCTGGCAGATATGTAGTATATATTTGTCAGAGGATTAACCAATGTCTGATCAAAACGAAGAGACAAAGAAAGCCAACCGTGAGTTGGTTATTACGGTTGCCAGTTGGGTTGTAGCTATTATGCTCAGCCTGGGCTTGCTGACGATGCTCTTATGGCAACCAAGAATTGCCAAATCAATGGAACTTTACAACCGAACTGTGGCGGTTGCGACTGTTGATTATAACGATGTTGAGGCTCAGGCGAACCTGCCAGCGTTTGTGGAAACTGCCCCCGGTAATGAATTGACCCGAGATCAAAATCTATATACTGAAGGGCAAGCGAATACACGCCTGGATATGGTCTATCATACTGTGGTCAGCGGTGACTCCATCTGGGCTCTCGCAGAAACCTATAATGTTGAAATCGAATCAATCCTTTTCGCCAACTACGACATCTTGCAGGACAAATCCGACAACCTGATGGTTGGGCAGGTGATCGCGATCCCCCCTGTGGACGGAATTTATCACACCTGGCGCAGCAAGGATACCTTGAGCTCGGTTGCTTCCCGATATGGAGCAACGATCCAGGATATTTTGCTCTTCATCGGAAATAATCTTGACCTCTCAAACCCGAAGATCGAGCCGGGAACCAAGGTTATGGTTCCGGGAGGACGGCGGGAGCTGGTTCCGATCAGTTACGCTGCGGTTACACGCGATGCTGAAGGGCGGCTGGTGAGCGGATGGGATGGACCAGGAGCTTGTATGCTTGATTCTGTTGGCATTTTTGGCAACGGCTTCTTCATTTGGCCCTCCGCAGTGCATTATCTGACTGGGAACGATTTTGGTCCTGGGCATAACGGTGTTGATCTCGGCGCAGGTTCTGGTTCACAGCTTTTTGCAGCAGATAGCGGCACGGTGGTTTATGCCGGCTGGATGAACGGCGGCTACGGCAATTTCGTGGTGATCGATCATGGGAACGGCTACACAACCCTATACGAGCATCTCGATAAAATACATGTGAGCTGTGGAGAGAACGTCTTCCAGGGAAGCGTGATCGGTCTGGCTGGAACGACTGGTAATTCCACCGGACCCCACCTGCATTTTGAGATCCGCTATGCCAACATGCCCGTCAATCCCTGGGATTACCTGCCATAGAGATGGTATAATTCCTAGCCCTGCCCTAGTAGCTCAATGGACAGAGCGAGGCACTCCTAACGCCTAGGTTGGGGGTTCGATTCCCTCCTGGGGCATAAAAAAACCACCGAAAGGTGGTTTTATGTTTGTCAAACAATGTGGACTAAAACGGCAAGTTGTCGTTTTCGTCAAAATCATCGGTTTCGTCGTCATCCTGGTCGGATATTTCTTTGCGCACCCACAAAAGTAGCATGTCGCCTTCTTCAAGCTTAATGGCTCTGGCAGCAATGATGGGATCTTCTTGTTTCAGACCGATGCTGTCCTTGTATTCAAGGTACATGGTTTGTTTTTGCGACCAGGCAGCCTGGCAGCGGTCAAGCAACTTTTGAGCATCAAAAGTGCGCAGATTTGTAAAAGCGGTGTCAAAAAGATAAGGACCTTCCAGGATGCCGTCAACCCAATTCAACGATCCATCGCTGAAGTTATGGTCAGATAGCGCCTGGAATTCCGGGGTTGGACCTTCGATAACAGTAATTTTATTGTTCATATCAGCCCGAATGATACCATAAATAATCTTCAAAAAGAGCCGCTTCAATTACTGGTTTTCAACTCTTTTTCCTTTATAAAACACAGACCCACCATCTGGTGGTGGGTCTGTTCCAACAAGAGAGTTGTTATTACTAATTGGCAGTTGTGTTCCAGAACCAGTTATAAGCATACCAACCACCGGTCTTGGCTTGAGTGCGTATGGCAATGCGTGTTTCTCCAGCTAATTCAGCTGGAATGTTGAAGGTGGCTTCTAATGCGCCACCAGAACCACTATTGAATTCAGCTACCTGGATGCCATCGATGCCCAAAGTCCACATCTTGCCCATCAGTACGGTGAAGTCGGTGTCAGCGGGGAAGTTGATCCCGCTGATGGTCACAGTCGTGTCTTTTAGAACTGCGGTAATGCTAAAGCTTGGATACTTGACGACAGGAACAGGCGTTGGCTGTGGAGCAGGCGCAACAGCAGTATTGTTGTAGAACCAGTTATAGGCATACCAACCACCGGTCTTGGCGTCCAGCCGGATAGCAATGACATCTTCAGCAGCTAAATCAGTTGGGATCGGGAAGGTCGCTTCAAACAATCCGGTATCACTGGAGGTTACTTCGGCTGTTACGATTCCGCCAATAGCCAGCGTGCCGTATTTGCCCATGCGAACAACAAATTCCTGGCTTTTGGGAAAGTCTTTGGCTGAGATCGTTACAGTTTTACCAGCGTCAACCGCTTTGATACTAAAGGTCGGGAGCACAGTAACAGGAGGTTGGGCTGGTGCTGGGGCTTGTCCACCCGGCCAGGTACCATTGTCTTTATTATTCCAGAACCAGTTGTAATAATAGTAACCACCGGTCAGACTCTCGATCCGGATAGAGATCATAGCACGAGTTTTAAGTGCTGCCGGGATGTCAACTGTTACCTGGAAAGAACCACCGTCCGCGGAGTTGAATTGGGCTACTTCAATGCCATTTTCACCGAGGGTGTTATATTCACCCAGTAGGACTTTATAGTCGTAGTTCTTGGGCATGTCTTTAGTCAAAATTGTGACGGATACATCAGTTTTCACGTCCGAAATGGTGAAACTTGGGTAGGCGGCCTGAACTTTGCTGGTGCCAAGAAAGGCTGAAACAAACAAAGTTATTGCCATGAAGAATACAAATAGTTTTTTAGTTTTCATTATCACTCCTTTACATATTTATTAGTTATTAGGTCTTGTTTAAATATGACGCAAAGTCCTCACGATAAGTTCCAACAACTATTGAGATTATACAACATTGATTCATGCGAATTCCAGTAAAACTTGCTGCTAAGGGCAGAAATTGCGCGTAGCCATAACAATTATGCTCCCCAGGTCAGGTTGAGACCCCTGTTTGGTGTTATTGGTGGGAGTGCAACTCGCTTTCTGGAAAAAACCGGTTCAGGTTAACCTCTATCATTGAAAGTTAACCCGGATGAGTTCGAATATAATCAAGCGGATGAATGCAAAAACTACAAAAACTATTCCGATTCTGCTGGCGGTCTTTTTCCTCGCCGTGTTAACGCTTAGCCTTTTATTCGGTAACAAAGTCAATGCCTACTTTCGCACCTGGGTGAGCGGGCGCAACAAGGCTGTCATAGATTACATCCGCGCGCCACAAGATCACTCCGACTGGGAACTGGAAGCACTTTCCCGCTGTAGTGATGCTCCCTTTGTCCTCCCAACACATGGTTTCATAGGATATCTTTTCAACGATTCTTTCACGCCGCTAAAACTACATACCGGATTGGATATCTTCGGAGGAAAGCAGGTGGGGCAGACACCAGTGTACGCCCCCTATGACGGCTTCCTGACCCGTGAGCTTGATTGGAAATCGAGCCTGATATTGCGTATCCCGCAGGATCCTCTCGACCCCGACCAACAGGTTTGGGTCTATATGACTCACCTGGCAGACCCGGAAGGCAATTCTCTGATCGAGGCAGCTTTTCCGCCTGGAACCCAGGAAGCCGCCGTCAAACAAGGTGACCTGCTTGGATACCAGGGAAATTATTCAGGTTATCCTGGTTCGCCAACGGGCATCCATTTGCACATTTCCATCGTAAGAGATGACGGTGAGGGCAAATACCTGAATGAACTGCATATCGAAAACACAATGGATCCTTCACCTTATTTTGGTATGCCTCTGAATGCTGCCAGTGCTCTAAAATCAAGCCCAGTATGTTTGCCACTGCAATAGGTGGATAATTTTCCGAGCCTTGACTATAATTCCCGAAGCCGGAGGTGAACGATGAAGGAAATTGCGCCAAACATCTATATTGAACAAAATTCTCTTGGTTTGTTTACTGGCATCATCCAATCCGATGATGGGATGGTCCTTATTGATTCACCACTCAGACAGTTGGAAGGTGGGTTATGGAAGGGTTCGGCTGACCAAAGCGCGTATTCTTATAAATGTTACATGATCGTTCTGGACACGAATTATGACCGGCTGTTGAGTATCAAGGGAAGCGATTGCGCGATTGTTGCCCAAAGCGATGCGATTTCTCCAATTCGCAGCCGCACACCGCGAATTAGCGAAGACTACCAACAGCGTGTTGAAAATTCTGAGACTGTTGTCAGTGGAAACCGGATGCTGCCTCCCGAAATCATTTTTGATTCCGAACTCAGCCTTCACGTTGGCAGCCTTCAGGTCGACCTGGCACATCACCCTGGTTCCAATCAGGCAGGCGTCTGGGTGACGATACCTGAGCGCAAAGTTGTATTCGTAGGTGATACAGTGGTGGTCGATCAACCACCATTCATCGCTTATTCCAATCTGGAAACCTGGGAACAAGACCTTGAATTGCTCTCTTCTGCTGAATTCAAAGATTACCAGATTGTTTCCTCCCGAAGTGGCGTGGTCGATAGGGACCAGGTTAAGACGATGAGTAAACATATTGCGGCTATCCGAGCAATAATTGATTCGCTAAAGGAAAGTAAAGCACCAATTGAGGATTGGTATAACAAAATTCCGCAAATATTATCAAGATTCAGCCAATTGGATCTTTTTAACAGTGAGATTTTTTACAACCGCCTGCATTGGGGCATCACCACTTATTACGATTTTATAGGTCACGAGAAAGGCTGACAAATGGATGTTTGTTCAGGATATGAACCTCTGGTTGAGTTGACCAGAGGTGGAATTGTTGAGAGTATTCACCTTGGTGCCCTGGCAGCGGTGGATTCAGACGGGAATCTCCTGGCTGCTTATGGGAACCCTGACATGGTCAGTTTTCCCCGCAGCTCAATGAAGCCATTCCAGGCATTGCCCCTGGTTGAAAGTGGCGGTTTGGAAGCCTTTGACTTGACCGAAGAAGAGCTGGCAATCATCTGTGCTTCTCATGCGGGAACAGACGAACACGTACGCGTTCTGAAATCGATCCATCAGAAGGTCGGTTTGCAGGTGAGCGATTTGCAGTGCGGCGTCCATTGGCCAATTGATAAAGAAACCAGTTACCAGATGCGCTTGCGCGGTGAAGAACCGGATTCATACCGCCATAATTGCTCCGGAAAACACAGCGGCATGCTCACTCAAGCTAAACTGTTAGGGCAGAGCCTGGGTAATTATCTGGAACCAGTCCACCTGGTTCAGCAAAACATCCGCAAAGCGGTTTCCTCGATGTGCGGGATCCATCGCGATGACATGATTTTTGGGGTAGATGGTTGCAGCGCGCCAGTTTACGCCATGCCGCTCAACAGTTTCGCCTGGGCGATCGCGCGTTTGGTTGACCCTTTTGACCTGGATGACGTGCGCCAGAATGCTTGCCGAAGAATAACCCACGCAATGATGTCTTTCCCTACCATGGTAGCTGGACCCGGTCAGCTCGACACGGTTTTAATGGAAGTAATGAAAGGCAAACTGATCTCAAAAGGCGGGGCGGAGGGCTACCAGTTGATCGGCATTTTACCAGGAGCAGTCGCTGAAAATTCCAAAGGCATCGGTATTGCTTTCAAAATTGCTGATGGAGATCCTACGCGCCGGGCTACGCAGCGGGTAGTGGCAGAGATGTTGAAAGCGCTGGGTTTTGAAAGCGAGATGGCGTCCGAAGAATATGCCAGTTTCAACCAACAGACCTTGAGAAATTTCCGCGGCATTGAGATCGGAAAAATTCGGCTTGCCAGACCGATCCAATTCTTCTCGTAAACCATGGAACTGACTGGAACAGACCTCGCCCGCAGAGAAAAGCTTGACCAGGTCAGTCACAGGTTGCTGGAATACTTTGGTGAGCCGGACTGGCATGAACCTTTGCCGGCTGTAGACGAATTGATCTGTACGATTCTTTCCCAAAACACCAACGATGTCAACCGTGACAAAGCCTTTAGAGCTTTAAAAGCACGCTATCTTTCCTGGAAAGAGGTACGTGATGCTGATCCGGCTGAACTGCAATACGTCATCCGGATAGCCGGTCTGGCACAGCAAAAGGGTCCGAACATCCAGTCTGCCCTGGAGGCAATCGGGGAGAAAAGCGAGCGTTTCGACCTGGATTGGCTCAAAGAGCTGAGTGTTGAAGAAGCCAGGCACTGGTTGGTAAACCTGAAGGGTGTTGGTCCGAAAACTGCTGCAATTGTGATGCTTTTCTCGTTAGGAATCCCGGCTTTCCCGGTCGACACTCACATTTTCCGGGTCAGCGGACGGATCGGTTTACGACCGTCAAAATTGAGTGTCGAAAAAACACACGAATACCTGGAGGCAATCGGTAATCCCGCTGACTTTGGTCATTTACATTTGAACTTGATCAGTCTTGGAAGGCAGTTTTGCCAGGCAAGAAAGCCGAAATGCTCGGATTGCCCCGTTCTAAGTTTGTGTGATTACCCAGACAAGCAATTTTAAATCGCTTCAGTCCAGTTCTCCAAGCAGAGACCAGGGTCCAGTCCAATTAATGCGGACATCCCGGGTCTGACCGATCAGGTTTTCGCTGCTTTCAACAAAAACCAGGCGGTTGGTGGGTGTGCGACCCCGCCAGCGATCTTTCGATTTACCCTCGAACAGAACTGGTTGGGTCTGCCCCAGGAATTTTTGGTTTATCTCGCCTACCACCTGTTTCTGGAGGTCCTCCAGCGCTCGAAAACGGCGCATTTTTTCTTCCGCAGGTACATCGTCGGGCAGGAATTTGGCTGAATAGGTGTTTGGACGGGGGGAGTAGCGCGCCAGGTGAGCGACGTCCAGTCGCAAGTCTTCCAAAAGCTGGTAAGTTTGATCGAATGCGGCTTCGCTTTCACCGGGAAAACCGACGATGATGTCTGTTCCAATCGAAACAGCAGGGATCCGCTCACGAATGCGCGCAATAAGGTCACGGTAATCCTGGCTGCTGTAACCACGACGCATTGCTGCGAGCACCTCGTCGTCCCCAGCCTGTACCGGAACTTCAATATGCGGCATCACCTTGGGCAGGCTTGCCACAGCGGTGATCAACTTGTCAGTCATCCAATTCGGATGAGAAGTCAGGAAGCGGATGCGTTCCAGCCCGTCGATAGCTGACAATTTAGCCAGCAATTCGGGTAAGAGCATGCCGTTTTCCAAATCAAGCCCGTAGCGATCTACGATTTGACCGAGCAAGACCAACTCTTTTGCACCATGTGCCACCATGACGCGAGCTTCAGCCAGTATCTTTTGGGGATCGCGGCTTCTTTCTTTCCCGCGCCTGCCCGGGATAACACAATAGGCGCAGGCATGTGAGCAGCCCAGGACAATTGGCAGGTTTTCAGAAACCGTGTGGCGGGCTTCGGTGGTCACACCGAATTCGGCATCAAGAACATCATCAACTTGCTTGCGCCAGGTCTCAGAAACATCCTGATCGAATCGATTCTCTAAAAAGCGCAGGAAGGGTTCAGGGTCGGAAGGAGCGGCAAAAATATCCACCCAGGGGTAGCGCTTTTCCATGGCAGCATTGCCTTTGATCCCAACCAGGCAGCCCATCAACCCGATGATCAAATCAGGGTTTTCGCGTTTAAATGGTCGCAGGGAATTGAGCCTGCCGAGGGCGCGGTCTTCAGCACTCTGCCTTACAACGCAAGTGTTGAGGATGATCATCCCTGCCTGGGAAGCGTCATCTGTTTCTTCAAGTCCTAAAGTGCCGAGGGTGCGAGCGAGGCGGTCGCTATCGGCGACATTCATTTGACAACCTTCTGTCCAGATGTGATATTTCATAGGGCGGTATTATACCTGAGTTAAAGTGGACTTTCTCTTTTGAAGTTCCATCCAGGGACATGGTTCTGCGTTTTTTTGGTCTGCGATACCGTATAATGTTATAATCTCAATACTAAACTGGAGGTTGTAAGCATGGATTTTAAAATCACCGATTACAAGCGATGCAAAGTAGTAAAAGGATTGGGACGCATTGACAGTGCGACTGCTCCTGATATTGAAAAGGTCCTGAATGAATTGGTCGAAGAAAGAAAGACGATCATTTTGGATATGTCTGACATTACCTTTGTCTCCAGCGCTGGTTGGTGGGTAATTATCCGGGCTTACAAAGAGCTGCAAAAAGGGAATGCAGGTAAGGTTGTTCTGGTTGGTCTGAACGAAAATGTGAAGAGTTCCATGGATCTGATCGGTCTCTTGCCCTACGTCCCAACCTACGACAACCTTGTTGAAGCTGTCGCTGATATTTAAACAAATTTCAGTAATTTAGAGAAAGCGGTCAAAATGACCGATTTTTTTGTGCATGATTTCGTGGGACGGGTTCCATGTTTATACCCCACTTGCCCTAATTTCCACATTGTTTTCGAAGTGAGCTACACAATTCCCGACCCACCCCCTTACCCCCTCCCTTCGCCCAAACCCATGGCAAGCCAGGGCAGGTGAGAAGGGCTGGAGGGGGTAAAAAAAAGCCAGATTGACATCCACCATCCAGTAGATGAAGACCGGGTTCCGCATTTGAACGCGACTTGCCTTCAAGAGAACACTTTTGCCCGAATGAACAAGACGATACCCAAAAGGCAACTTGTCGGGCGAACAAAAGTCCCACTCCCTTAGTCCCCCTCCCTTCGCCCAAACCCATGGCAAGCCAGGGCAGGTGAGAAGGGCTGGAGGGGGTAAAAAACGCATAATCAGCCGGATTTCACAGCCCAGTATGCGTAATGGTCGCAAAGAAGGCGGGAAGGCAGATTGCCACGCTGCTTCGCTGCTCCTTTTTACTTAACGAAGAGAATTTGTGCGTGCTCGGTCAGGAGACCGGCACAAGCGAATTAATGTGTTACCTATGTGTCCGAACACCTGTTATCTTTGTGTCCAGTCTGTGCACCCAAAAGAAAGGCTTGTGGAGGGTAAAGAAGGAAAAAAAGCCGGATTGAACTACACAATCCGGCTTACGTGATGTCGCAATGACGAAAGAGTGGCAGATTACTGCACTGCGATTTGGTATGTTGCTTTTTCCCTTGTGACGGGCGTGGTACCCGAAATGACCAGGGTGATCTCTTCGTCGCTACCAATTTCGATATCCAGGTTGAGTTTTTCTCCTGCAGCAAGCTGATATTGTTCGACTCTGGGCGAATTGCCATCATAGATTAAGCTGACGGAGAAAGATTGGGGAAGCGTGTTTTGGACGCGCACAAATCCTTCAGCGATCCAACCACCCTCGTCTGTTTCCAGGTCAGTGGAATAGCCGATCGCGTTGAGTTGGATGTCGTCGATTGCCATGCCTTTCCCGTTTACAGCCGCATCCGTCACATAGTCGATGCGCACAGTCACCTTTTGCCCGGAATATTGAGAAAGATCAACCACTTCCTCAACCCAGCCATTGGACTGACCATTCCAGCCGCAGCCATAGCTGTTTCCCGAAGGGTTGAGGTTGGTGCATCTCTGTGTATCCAAAATCTCCCAGTTAGTACCATCAACAGAAGCAGAAATGTAGGCATAGTCGTAGTCTTCTTCAAGGTCATACCAGGTCTTGAAACGTAATTCTGCCTGACCGCTCACCTGGCTCAGGTCAAATTCACGTGTTAGGCGCATGTTGGATTCATCACCCAGATTAGACCAATAAAAGTACTCGCCTGAACTGGGGTTATTGAAAGGCAGCAGGCTGACTACCATGCCACCAGAAAATTCCAGAGAGTAATTGCCAGAGCAAGCAAGGGTGATGTAGTCCACACCGTACTGGTATACATCGCCAGTGATGGTTGTGGGGCATTCGAAGTAAGTAGTCCCATTGTCAATTGAGTAAGGGGAGTAACTGATGTAATCGTAGCGTCGGTTTTCGATTCCTGTGTTCTGCAGCATATTCGCCACAGCCCAATCCGCGAAAAATTCGTTACCAGTATAGATCTTCCCAGTGGTTGGGTTTTGGATATTCAAGTCGGCAAAAACCGCATCCAGGCTGGCGAAACCATTCTCATCGTGGCTGACGAAAGCCTTGGTGGCATCCTCGCCAAAGCGATCAAGGAAGTAGACCATAAACAGGAAACTGGCACCGTAATGCGGACCGTTTTCACCGACATCTCCCCCCCAATCATTCAACTGCATGTCGGTATTGAGCATATATTCCCAGTCAAATCCGCCAGTATCAAACCCATTGACATGTTCTGCCAACATCGAAAAACCTTCATTGACCCAGGATTCCTCGTTCTTGTCCTGGTACCAGTGGATCATGTGCTGGAACTCGTGCGCCATCGTGCCATAAATATAGGAATCAGTCAGAGGCACATTGTCTGAGCTCAGCAAAAACATTTCGTGGGCATTCGAAAAGGGGTGCGCATCCGGGTGAAGTTCATCAGCTGAAGAAAAATAACCAGCCAGGGAGCTCCCCAAACCACCGGCATAGAGGACGTAGAAGCGGGCGTCGCCGTCCACCCCGGGGTTCCATTCCAGCCCAAAGAATTCACGGTTGGTTGGGATGATC
Source organism: Anaerolineaceae bacterium (assembly GCA_011620465.1). Classification (GTDB taxonomy): domain Bacteria; phylum Chloroflexota; class Anaerolineae; order Anaerolineales; family Anaerolineaceae; genus Mesolinea. Next base: position 11,950 of record WOZC01000018.1, read on the forward strand.
TCCTGGTCAAAGGTGCTGGCGAGTTGATCCAGAGCGGATTGATTGAACGTGACACCATCTTCGATCCAGAAGTAAATATTGTCACCAACATATTGTAGGGTGGCATTCACCTTAAAATTTTCGTTCGTGTCTGTATTGGACACCCAAAATTCTTTCCTTTCGCCGACTTCATAAGGCGCATTTTCATCGATCAACACATCAGAAACACCAGGTTTGCCGCCAAGTCTGCCTACAAGGTCGATCGGGTCATTAACGGGAACGATGTTTTCGTTGAGGATGTCAAGTGTTTCCTGGGCATCATCAAGCTGACCCGGCTCAAGATTGATTGTTCCCGGGTCGAGTGTGACTTCAGGTGTGGGTTCGTTTGTGAAGATTTCGGTCAGTGGTTCTTCGATTGTAAATTGGGCCTGGTCTGAATTGATAACGGTTGTCGCAAAGAGCGCTCCAGCCGCGGCCAGGCAAAGACAACAAAGGCATAAGACCAATGCAATTAAGACGATCGCGATGATCGGAAGAGACTTGTTTGAGTTCATAAACCCTCTTACTTTCTGGTAGTGTTTCTATCCAGTTGATTATAAAACCTTTAATTTCAACGATATTGTAAACAAAAGGTTTGGCGGGTAAGATAGATTTTCTATCCTTCGCAAAGAATGATAAGTAGTCACACTGCCTTTGCTTGCATATTGAACTATCAATTGAGCTATCAATTTTAATCCTCACGGAACAAGGTTACAATTTATCGTCTATGCAACACAGCAAATTTTGGTCAACACTTCGGGTAAAGAGTAAGATTCTACTTCTTTTTATTGCGATGATGCTCTTGATCGTCTCGTCCAATATCCCCTTTGATGGTTCATTATCCTCCCTGAACAATTTGACACGCTGGGATGAATTCAACTATTTTTCCTGGGTGGTTTCTGCCCTGGTCGACAAATTTTCAAATGCCACGCTGGGACTTGAACACTTTATTGACGACGAAAAACAAACGGATATTGTATTTGAATATCTTGACCAGATCGGTAAGGTGGAAGCACTTGAAATCCAGCTGGAAGAGCTCAATTCTGACCCCAACCTCAGAAAAAAGACAGGCGAGAATTCGTTAGTTCACGCTCGATTAGCGGAAGAAACCGAGCGAATGCACCAATATGGACGGGTTGCAGAATCCATCCTGCAAAACCAAACTGAGCGAAGCCTGGTCGAAATGGGCTTTGGGGTCGCGGGACAGATAATGCCGCCGCTGTTGTTCAAAGTGACCGATCTGCCACTCAACCTGATCATTTCTCCACGAGATAATATCAGCACGCTCCGAAGTATGAGCCTGAAAGCGGGAATGGATGCCCTGGAAAAAGAAACCTTGGAAGATGCAATTTTTGAGCAGTTCGATCTCTCTGCTTTAGTGGAGCCAGTGGGCGGGATTGGTGCATACCCCACCATGGTGATGCGTACCCGCGATATCAACTGGCTCACCGATGTGATCGCCCATGAATGGTTCCACAATTACCTGAGCTTCTTTCCATTGGGTGTACGATATTTTGATAACGATGACCTCAGGTCGATCAATGAAACCACTGCCAACCTGTCTGGCACTGAAGTGGGCAGGCGCGTGATGATGCGCTTCTATCCAGCATATGTCAGTATGTATTATCAGCCTGGTCGCGATCCGGCTACTGTTCTACCTGAGGGAAGGCAGCAAGCTTTCAATTACCGAAAACAGATGCGCGAGACTCGCCTTGTGGTTGATTACTTGCTTTCGATCGGTCAGGTAGAGCGGGCGGAAAGCTACATGGAAGAACGCCGGGAGTTTTTCTGGCAGAACGGTTACCGCATTCGCAAGATCAACCAGGCATATTTCGCCTTTTATGGCTCTTACAACGACACGCCAGGTGGTGGAGCAGCCGGAGACGACCCGATTGGTCCCGCGGTTCAGCTATTGCGCGAGCAGTCAGCGGGATTGAAAGGATTCATCGATAAAGTGAAACAGGTCAAATCCTTTGAGGAATTGTTAGCTGAACTGGAATAGCCGGATCTATTACCGGTCCTGGTTTTCTCAGTTTCTTCATTTATAATCAAGGCTAACACACTGACAGAGATGACTATGGAAGAAAAACAAATGATCTTTGGCCACTTACCAACCAACCCACTGCTGATTGTGATCTCCGGACCATCCGGGATCGGGAAGGATGCTGTGGTCGGTTTGCTGCGCAAGACGAACCAGGACACACATTTTGTGGTCACGATGAACTCCCGCGAGCCCAGACCTGATGAGGTGGAGGGCAAGGATTACTTTTTTGTAAGCCGAGAAGAATTCGAAGAGAAGATCGCCAATGACGAATTGATTGAGTATGCCAGGGTCTATTCAGATTACAAAGGCATTCCAAAATCCCAGGTGCGGGAGGCTTTTGCCTCTGGCAAAGATGTAATCATGCGTCTGGATGTACAGGGCGCAATGACAATTCGCAAGCTTTGCCCGGATGCAATTCTGATTTTCCTGACTGCCAGCAGCCGTGAGGAATGGATCAACCGACTGCTCGAACGCCGCAGCGAAAGCCCAGAAGAGCTTGAAGTGCGCTTGTGTGTTGCCTCTAAAGAATACCAAATGATCGATCAATTCGATTACCTGGTGGTCAATTCTGACCAACATCTTGACCAGACGATCGCCGATATCCAGGCGATCATCAGGGCAGAACACCTAAAAACAAATCCTAGAAAAGTAGACTTATGAGCGATTTTCAATCCAATCCTGAGCAGCCAGACAACCAGGCTGCTTCTATTCCACCGGCTCCCCAGTTTCGACTCGGTCCAAAACGCACCAAACCCGTTCTGACCTATATCATTATCGGCACCACAGTACTATTTTACATTGCACAGGTCGTATTGGAACAAATTTACGGATTTGATATCGTCTTTTACCTCCTTGGTAAAGTGAACGACGCGATTTTGCTTGGTCAGGTTTGGCGCCTTATCACTCCGGCACTCCTGCACGGATCCCCGCTGCACCTCCTGGCGAATATGTACGCACTGTATATGTTGGGGCGTTCCAATGAGACCATCAATGGACATTTGCGTTTTGGCTTGTTGTACCTTGTCGGTGCCTTTGGCGGAAATGTGTTGTCTTTTGTCCTGGGTAAGTACAATTCGTTGGGTGCCTCCACCGCAATTTTTGGTCTGCTGACTGCGGAGGCAATATTCATCTGGCAGAACCGGGAGTTCTTTGCCAACCATGGGCGCAGCAACCTGATCAACATCGTGATGATCCTGGCATTAAACCTGATGATCGGTTTGAGTGCTGGAACCATGATCGACAATTGGGGGCACGTGGGCGGAGCGATTGCCGGTCTGTTTTTTGCTTTTTTAGGTGGAACACGCTGGTCGATCGAACGGGTCAATGGGATTCCAGCCCTTGTTGACCAACGCACAAAAAAAGATTCCTGGCTTGCTTTTGGACTGGTGTTTCTGGCATTCACAGTGATCGCCGCTATTCCATTTTTTAGCAGGTAAGAGGTTGATCAAGTGAACGACTTCCTGAATAAAGACGCTGAGCTCTCTCAGAAACTGCTTGTTACTGAAGATAAGCGCGTATTGCGTGCTGTTTTAGAGGCGATTAGCCATAGCAATGATTCCTGGTACTGGCTGATCGGGCTGGTGGTCATTTGGGCAGCGACTGAAGGGACGCCGCGCCAAATGGCGATTTTCACAGCTTTTGGTCTGGTGTTATTGGCTTTGTTCGTATTGGCAGCAAAGTTTCTGATCAAACGTCCACGCCCGGAGGGTGAATTTGGGCAGATTTACCGGGTAACCGACCCCCATTCTTTCCCTTCTGGTCACGCCGCAAGGGCGATAGCCATCGCTTTCATGTTCTCAACCCTGGGGAATCCCTGGTTGACACTTGTTGTCTTTATCTGGGCGATTTTGGTAGGTTATTCACGGATTGCCTTATCGCTGCATTACATCTCCGATGTGATTGTCGGCTGGCTGATCGGATTCATGAGCGGTTGGTTGGCGATAATGCTCTACCCGCTCTTTGTAAGGTTGGTTGGAGAATATTTCCCTTCGGTCTTGTGAAGGTTATCACTTTCCACCTGAGTTCCTGATAGTTAGGGAAAGATATTAATAACTGAGAACAGTCATCCAACCGTTCCCAAAATCATATTTTTTAGGAATGATATCCATAAAAAAAGGAGACCAGATCAAACTGCACCCCAAACGCAGGACAGAAAATCCTACCGAAGAGGTGCAGTTTTTTATGAGAATTGCTTTAAGCCAATATCAATCCGCTTTGAGCTGGGATCGTGATTTGGTTCAGAGCGTTATTTTCCACTGAATAACTGCCGTCCCCGACCTGGTCCTGCAGAACAGTTTGTTCATCGAAGGCACTGTTCAGGTTGATTGTCACCGTTTGTGGGCGGTCATCCGCGTTGATTGCCACCAGCACCTTCTCTTCATACTCTCTGCGCAGGTAAGCCAAAACTTGCCCATTGGTATAGACGGGTTCATAACTACCGGTGCGAAGCACAGGCATGGAATGACGAATTATTATTAATTCACGCACGAAGTCGTGCAGGTCTTGATTCCATTTGCTCTTGTCCCAGGGGAAAGCATTACGATTCAGGGGATCGCGCTCACCAGTCAGACCAATTTCGTCACCATAATATACCATAGGAGCTCCGGGGTAGGTCATCATGAACAAGTAGGCAAGTTTCAATCGGCGGACATCGCCCTGTACCAGGCTGAGGAAACGGGGCATGTCGTGACTGTCAAGCAAGTTCATTTGAGCGTAGGAGAACTCTTTGGGATAGATTTCCAGGAGCTGAGTGGTTCGGGCAGCAAATTGTTCAGCATTGACCGCGTGAGGCGAATGCAAACCCATCATGCCTTCAGCCAGGTTACGGTCGGTCATGTTCCCACCAAAGAACGCCAGGATAATATGGGTGAGTTGATAATTCATCACCGCGTCAAAAATTTTGCCCGTATTGAGCCAGCGCTGCGCTTCACTGGGAATTTCGCCAACAATGTAAGCCTCAGGATTGGCAGTTTTCACTACGTCGCGGAATTCCTCCCAGAAATCGTCATTATCGATCTCGAAAGGCACATCCAGCCGCCAGCCGTCGATACCTTTTTCGATCCAATAGCGGGCAACACCCAGGATGTAATCGCGAACCTGGGGGTTGTTCATGTTTAGTTTTGGGAGAGCGGGCAGGTTCCACCAGCAATCGTAATTTGCCCGGTTCGTGTAGGCATTGAGCGGAAGACAACGGATATTGAACCAGTCATAATACGGCGATTTACTTCCCAATTCCATAACGTGGTTGAAGGGGAAGAATCCACGGCTGGCATGGTTGAACACACCATCCAGTACAATGCGAATATTGCGTTTATGAGCTTCTTCGAGCAGGGTGAAGAAAGCTTTATCGCGACCTAAAAGGGGATCGACCTGGTAATAATCATAGGTGTGATAGCGATGATTTGAGGCTGATTTGAAGATGGGGTTGAAGTAAATGGCGTTAATACCAAGGTCTTCCAGATAATCCAGTTTTTCATAAACGCCCATCAAATCGCCACCCTTGAAACCGTCGGCGGTTGGCAGGCTGTCCCAACTCTCAAAGTTGCCAGGCTTGACCACCTGGTTGCTCCAGGCGAAGCGGTCAGGGAAAATCTGATAAAACACAGCGTTCTTGACCCATTTGGGTGTAATGTTGTAGTGGTCACTCATTGCTTTTTTGTTAATCCTTATTCGTAAAGAATATTAATTAGTAAATGCATCAACTAATCTATCATAATGTATAGAAAAATTGCAGATTGTGAAAGGTTTCAATTTCTGTCAGTCGGGAGTAACAAGAATGGATCAATAGCTCCTTTCAGGGATGGGTGAAAAGACAAAACAATAAACTCGAGGTTGAAAAAAAACCTCGTCTGAATTATCCTTGTTTCGGGAATGGTTAGGTCCTGGTGGGCTTCCTGGTCTTCAAAATCAGTGTCGGGTCGAAAGAGCCGAGGTGGGTTCGACTCCCATCCATTCCCGCTCATGTGAGGCTTATTTGAAACAAAAACATTTACAACTCTTGCTTTCTGTGCTGATTTGCAGCCAGTTGATTTTAACTGCCTGCACCGCAATTGTTCCAAACGCGACGCAACCCGCTGAGCCCGTCTTGACCAGGGCGACCGCAACCGCTACTCCTACTCAGCAACCGACAGAAAACCTGTCGCCAACAGCGACGCAGCCAGTTCCCACAATCGCGATTACAGACAAGCTTTTGAAGGGCTTGAACATTACTGTTCGTCATCCTTTTTATGATGACGACGATCAGTTCAACCAGTTGATCCGCGATTTTAACCTGAACAATCTGTGGGGTATCCATGTCATTGGTGTGGCGTCAGGCGGTACAGATGGACTTGCCAACGATCTGAACGATGGTTTGGTGGATGATGATCTGGTGATCGGGATGGGGACTGACCTCCTGGCTGCACAACCTGACGCGCAGTTTTTAGCCCTGGATGACTACGCCCGTGATGAAAAATTTGGTGTTACTACTTTATTTGAAGCAAACTCGCCTTTTTCCGAGATTACCCCGCGATTTGGGGAATCTGTCCACTACACGATTCCACTCGCATATAACACCGGAATTCTGCTCTACAACCAGACCTGGGCACAAGAACTGGGATTTAGCAGCCTTCCTGCGAATAGGGAGGGCTTATTGAACCTGGCTCAGGCAGCAATGGATGCCAACCAGGTTGATGCCAATTATTACAACAACGGTACTGGCGGACTGTGGCTCTCACAGTCTCCGCTCTCTGCTCAAACCTGGTACAGGTCCTACGGCGGGGATTTTCAAACCAAAGGAAGTTACTTTGTGCCTCAGCCTGAACCGTTGATGGCTTCATTTTACTTCCTGAAATCTGCTTTTGAGGCAAACCAAACCTGGGTCGGGGTGGAGCCCTTGCCTTACCGTTACTTTTCGGACCGATATGCAGTGATCACAGAAGGCACATTGGAAAGCCTTCCATATCAGGCTGCATACCAGGAATCCGGTAATTTCAAGGATACCTGGACCACGCTCAGCTATCCCGGCTCGAATGATGAAACTTACCTTGTACTTGAACCACTATCTGTCGGCATCCAGCGGTCGGATCCAAATTCGGAATTGGCAGCTTGGATATTGGCGAGATGGCTGCTGGAACCCGCTCAGCAAGCCCGCTTGGTCGAGATCCACGGGTTGTGGCCTTCAATAGGTGGACCGACAGAAATCGCACCCGAATACGCCAGCACGCACACCTATTGGGCGGCGGCATTGGAAAGTGATCCGCTCATCACTGTTGTTCCTGAGAGTGTCGATTGGGCATCCGTCCGTCTTGTTTTCCAGGATGCCTATCAACGTGTTTACAACCAGGATGCGGAATATTTCCCGAGCATATTGGAAGTTTTTGGGCAGACAACCCAGATCAACCAGGAGCAGCGACCTTGAGCGAGGCCTTAAAAGTCGAGATCTATACCGACGGCGCATGCAGCGGCAACCCGGGGCCTGGTGGTTGGGCGGCGATTTTGCGGTATGGCAGCCAGGAAAAAGTGATCAGCGGGGGAGAAAAAGAGACCACCAATAACCGCATGGAGATTCGTGCCGCCCTGGAAGCGCTGAGAAGCCTGAAAAAGCCTTCCCAAGTTCGTTTTCACACAGATTCATCTTATGTCCTCAACGGGGCAACATCCTGGTTGGAAGACTGGAAAAAACGCGACTGGAAACGCAAGCATGGTCAATTGCAGAACATTGACCTCTGGAAAGAATTGGACATTGAATTAGCAAAGCACCAGATTGAATGGGTTTGGGTCAAGGGTCACGCTGGAAACCCGCTGAATGAACGGGTTGATGAACTGGCTCGAAAAGCAATTCCCAGTTAA